>NZ_JBEXSJ010000029.1:0-111142 GCF_040613535.1 Kribbella sp. NPDC006257 | reverse complement strand
GTCGGCGTACCGGCGTACGGGCTGCCGCTGGTTGGGGTGCCGCCTGGGGCGCTGCTGCCCGGCGTGCCGGGGGCATGCTGGCCAGCGGGCGGGATCCCGGGGTTGGGGGATCCGCCCGGAGGTGCGGCGGCGGCTGGTTGGCTCATCTCCACGATCGTCACACGTGGATGGGGCCGACACCAGCAGGCTTGTCCCGGGCCGGCACCTCAGCCGCCTCCCGGCACGCTCAGGGTCGGGCCGGGGAGAACCCCTACCGCCGCGTGGCCGGGGCACGACTCCATGGCACGACCAGGGGTCACCAAGGGGGGATCCCCGATGTCCCGAACGCCATCAGCGAGACACTATCGGTGTCATGGAGCAGAACTCGAGCGGCGAACCGCCGGCCGGCGGTCCGAACACCGCACCCCTGCGCGACGTGCAGAGCTGGCGCCGGAGCCGGTCCGACCGGATGGTCGCCGGCGTCTGCGGCGGGATGGGCCGCGCCCTCAACATCGACCCGGTACTGATCCGGGTGGTGATGGCGGTGCTGATCCTCAGCGGCCCCGGGCTGATCTTCTACGCCGCCGCCTGGGTGCTGATGCCCGACGAGGGTTCCGACCGCTCCGCCGCGCAGGGCCTGCTCGGCGACCGGGTCCGTCCCGACCACCCGTGGCTGTGGCCGATCGTCATCGGCGCCTGTGTGTTCGTCGCCATTGCGATGATGTCGTCGTTCAACTTCGGCAAGCTGGTCCCCGGCCCGCTGCTGGTACTCGGCCTGCTCTGGCTGTTCGTCTTCCGCAAGAAGCACGGCCGCTGGTCCGGCCGCAGCCGCCGCTCCCAATGGACCGGCGGCGGCAACCCCCGCGGCCAGTGGTCCGGCGGCGGCACGAACTGGACGCCGCGGAACCCGGGCTGGACCAGCGTCGGCCCCAATGCGACCGGCACACCTGCGAGCACCGGCACACCTGCGAACGCCGCCGGCACCACGTCCCGCCCGCAGGACACCGCCCCGCAGTACGGCGGCACGCCCGCCGCTCCGCAGTACAGCCCGCCACCTCCCCCGGCTGGCACGACCGCGCGACCGCAGGACCGGGTCACCACCCCCGTCCAGGCGGTGTGGACCGAGGACGACCCGCTCGGCCTGTACGTCGACGAGCCGCCCGCGCCGCAGAAGTCCGCGCCACCGGCCGCACCTCCCGTCAAGGGCCTGCGCGGCGTGAAGCCGGCCGTCGTCCTGCTGACCGGCCTCGCCATCGCGATCGCCTGGCTCGCCGGCGCCGCCGTACCGCTGATGCTGGTGATCGGACTCGGCACCCTCGGGCTCGGCATGCTGGTCGGCGGATTCCTCGGCCGCACGATGGGCCTGCTGCCGCTCGGCATCCTACTCGCGCTCGGCGTCGCCGCCAGCACGATCTTCCCGTCGATCCCGCGCAACTTCACCGACACCAACTTCGTCGCGACACCGGACAAGAAGATCGACGCCACCAATACGGCGTACCACTTCGACGGCGGTTCGGTGCATCTCGACCTGACCCAGGCGAGCTTCGCGCCCGGCGCCAAGGTGGTCGTCGACGGACGGGTCGGCGAGATCGTCGTCAAGGTGCCGGCGGACGTGGACGTCAGCGGTACGGCGACCGCTCAGGCCGGCGACGTCGAGGCCTTCGGCCAGCACAAGGGCGGCCGCAACGCCGACGTCACGCTGACCAACGACCTCGGGGCGGACAACAAGACCGGGCCGGCGTCGGTCACACTGGACCTCGACCTCAAGCTCGGCAGCATCAAGGTGGTGCGCGGATGAAGAAGACGAAGCCCGACGTCCCCGGCGTCATCGCCGGCACCGTCCTGACCGGCGCTGCAACGATCTGGATCCTGAACGACAACGGCATCGTCCAGACCGACGACCTCGGCCTGACCGCCGCCCTCCTCCTGGTAGCCGCCGGCATAGTAGGTCTAGCCGCCTCCAACCGCGGCTGATAGTCCTCCGGAGCACTTGGGTTAGGCTTGTTGACCGCTCTGGTGGTTGCCGGGGCACCCGAGGGGTCCGGGTGAAGCGGGTCCCGTTGAAGGTCTACAGGAGTTCCGATGGTGCGCGGCACCGTGAAATGGTTCAACGCCGACAAGGGCTACGGCTTCCTCGCCGTCGACGGTCAGGACGACGTCTTCGTGCACTGGAGCAAGATCGTCTCGGACGGGTACAAGACGCTCGAGGACGGCCAGCCGGTCGAGTTCGAGGTCGTCGACGGTCCCAAGGGCCGGGAGGCCGACACGGTCAAGGCGGTCTGACCGCTCGGCTGTGGGTTTCCGGACTGCGCGCAGCGTGGGCAACCGGTAACCTGACGTCTCACCTTGGGAGGGGTAGGACGTGACCGAGCCGGTACATGTGATCAGGAAGCTCGAGCATGCGCTGAAGGACGACGACTTCGCCTGGTCGCTGGTACTGGTCGGCGAGGACCAGACCGACAAGCTCGCCACCTTGACCAGTGATCTGCGCGGCCCGTTCTCCACCAACGGCGAGGGCAAGCAGATCACCTCCGGCTTCTCCTACTGGGGAATCGGCCCGACCATCGCCTGGGCGAACGCCACCAAGGATCCGTTCTACCTGGTGATGAAGACCGGCACCGAGTCGTTCCTGCGGCACTGGCGCAAGGTCCGCCCACACGTGGAGCGGCGCGGTTTCCACTTCGTCAGCCTCGGTGTCGGGACCGGCGTGAAGGACGCCACCATCCTCGACGACCTGTACCGGGCGAACCGGAACATGTTCTACATCCCGGTCGACATGAGCTCGGAGATGCTCCGGATGGGCACCCTCGAACCGGTGCGCGGGGCAAGGTTCCCGATGACCCAGGTGCTGCCGGTCCAACTCGACTTCTCGATCGCCGACAACATGGACGAGCTGGGCGAGATGCTGGCCCGGCTGGTCGGCGACGAACCGCTGCTGTACACGCTTACCGGCAACACGCTGGCGAACTTCGAGAGCGACGAGGACGCGCTGCGGATCATCACCCGGGTACTCCGTCCGCAGGATCGCCTGCTGCTCGAGGTGGCGACGACCACCCAGCTGGACCAGGAGGCGGCCGATGCGGCGGCCGACGAGTACCACCAGACCCGGGCGTTCGCCGAGTTCGTGACCAGCGCGCTGCGCTACAACACCGACCTGCGGATCGACAACGACCAGATCGACTTCCGCGGTGAGGTCGAGGCCGACGACGCGCTCCGGGTGAAGATCGTCTGGCGGAACAACACCAACGAGCCGATCAGGATGGGCCTGCCCGACCACACGGATGTCGTGCTGGACAAGGAAGACACCATCCTGCTGTACACCACCCGCAAGTTCTCCACCGAGCGCCTGAAGAAGCTCACCACCGCCTGCGACCTCACCCCGATCGAGCACGCCCACTCAGGTTTCCGCCAGATGCGCCGCCCCAGCCCCTTCGGCCTGGACCTCCTCCTCCTGGCCCCCGACAGCTCCGGCGTCATAGCCCACACCGTCGCCGACGACATCTGGGCCCAATGACCCCACCCCCACCCCCAACCACCCCAGAAGACACCCCCCGTACGCCGGGAGGCATCGGAGGTACCGGCAACCCACCCGCCGACGCCAGTACGCCGGAACGCAACCCAACCTCCGAGCGCACACCAGCAGACAACCCGAACTCCGAGCGCACACCACGAGGCGACGCGAACTCCGAACATCCACCGGACCACGACGCGAACTCCGGCAGAGCGAGACGCCACCCGGACTCCGGGCGCACACCACGAGGCGACGCGAGCTCCGGACATCCACCCGAACACGACGCGAACTCCGGCAGAGCGAGACGCCACGCGGACTCCGGGCGCACACCGGGAGGCGGCACGGACTCGGGGCGCACATCGGGACGCGACACAGACTCTGTACGCACACCGGGAGGCGACACCGACTTCGCGGGTTTGGGGAAGGGTGGAGCCGCGGCGGAGGGGAGTGTTGAGGTTCGGCGGGTGCGGCGGGCTCGGGTTCGGGTGTTGGCTCGGTTGCGGCTGGTGGCTGGGGCGTTGCGGGTTGCGCGGGGGCGATCGCAGTGGGCCGCGTACCGGCGTACGGTCGTCACTGCCGTCAGCTACGGACTGCTGGCGCTGGCGTTCGTGCTCGGCGTGCTGTGGTTCTTCTTCCCGGGCAACAGCCGCTGGGAGCCGGCCGTCAACTCGCTCACCCTGGTCGCCGGCCTCACCGGCATCTTCGTCGAACGCCTCAGCGCCGAAGCAGAACGCCGTACCGAGGTACTCCGAGCCGTCGCCGACGAGCTCCAGGAGAACACCCGCCTGCTCTCCGACGAACGCTTCTCACCCAGTACGCCGACCCAGCGCCAGGTCTACCCGCGTCTCGTCGTCTCAGCGGTCGACCTCGCCCTGGTCTCCGGCGCCCTCGCCCGGCACCGCGACGCCGAACTCGTCGGCCTCCTGCACCGCTGGCGCGACACCGTCCACCTCTTCAACCGCCGCCTCGACCTGACCGAGATCAGCACCTTCTCCAACACCATCTCCGCCGCCGAACTAGCCGCCTTCCACCGCGCCCTCCACCGCGAAAACAGCTACTTCGCCGCCACCCGAGAAATGCTGGAAACCCTCCTAACCCGCCTCCCACCCAGCTAGCCCACCCCGGCACCACCCGCCCCCACCACCGGCGCCCCGCCCCGCGCCCTCACCTCCTCATCCCGCGCCTCGGCCCGCATCTCCGTGTCCGCCACCTTCTCCGCCCAGGCCGCGCCGGCCACATCCGCCCTCCGCACCCGCCACCTCTCCCCACCCCCAGCCCGCGCCGCCACCTCGAACGCGCCTGCCATCCGCCCACCTCCTCGGCACCATTCCCGGCGCGCGGCTCACCTTTCTCGCCCACTTGGTGCACGGGATGAGTGGATCTGGCGCCGCGCGGCACTCAGGTGGTGCACAAAGATGCGGGTAGACAGTGTCTACTCACTCGTAGACACTGTCTACCGTGGATATACGAGAAGAGCAGGGCGAGGTCGGGCGAGGCGGGGCGTCGGGGTGGGTTGTGCTGGTGGTGAGTGTTGCGGGGGCGGTGGTGGTGGCGCTTGACGGGACTGTGTTGCTGATTGCGCAGCCGGTGCTCGGGAAGGAGTTGGGCGCCTCGGTCGGGCAGGTGCAGTGGACCAGTACGGCGTACCTGCTGATGGTCGCGAGCCTTCTCGTGATGGCCGGCCGGCTCGGGGATCGCTACGGGCACGGGCGGTTGCTCTGGATCGGCGGACTCGGATTCGGGGTGGCGTCGGCCGGAATCCTCGTCGCGCCGGCCATCGGCTGGGTGATCGCCCTCCGAGCACTCCAAGGGATCTTCGCCGCCCTACTCCAGCCGGCCACGCTGGCGTTGCTCCGGATCGCCTATCCACCGGATCGTCTGCGCCACGCGATCGGGATCCGCACCAGCGCGATCGGTGCCGCCTCGGCCGCCGGCCCACTCCTCGGCGGCGTACTGGTCGCGCATTTCGGCTGGCGATCCGTCTTCGCGATCAACCTCCCGATCGCTCTACTGATCGTCCTGACAGCCGCCTCCCTCAAACTCCCGGCACCACTGACGCCACGCGATCAACGAATCAGCCTGCTGGGCGCAACCCTCCTCGCCTGGCCGCTGGCAGCCCTCGTCTACACAGTCGCAGGACTCCACGACCACGGCCCGACGAAAACACGGGCCGGGCTACTCATCACAGCACTCGGCGCCGCCGCCTTCGCCGCCCATCAACGGCGTACGGAGCAGCCCTTCATCCCCAAGCCAGTGGCGCATTCCCGGCCGGTGATGGCCTCGATGAGCCTGCTCCTCATCGTCACCAGTGGAATGTTCGGCACCCTCTTCCTCGCCACCTTCCGCCTGCAACAGACCCTCACGCCATTGGCAACTGCCCTCCGCGTTCTCCCGATGACCATCGCGATGGTGATCTGCGCACCTTTGGCGGGCATCGCCGTACGCCGGTACGCCGCCCGCCGCACCGCCGTCGCAGGAACGCTCCTCGTTGCCCTAGGCATCTTCCTCGAATCCACCAGCACCCTCGGTTTCGCCTTGCTGGGCGCAGGATTCGCGACCGTGATGGTCACCGCGACCGGAACCGTGGTCGGTGACGCCCCGGCCGGCTATGCCGGAGCAGTCGGCGGCATCAAGCAAACCGCGATGAACATCGGCCCAACCCTCGGCATCACCCTCGCCAGCAGCCTCGCCGGCACAGCAACAGCAGCAGGAGCGTCGGCGGCGATCGTCGTACTGGCTGTGATCACGATCGCGGGGCTGATCCCAGCGGCTCTGTTGCCCACGGTCGGATCACAGTGACGCCGGCCGGCGTACCAACATTCAAACCCTCGAGCGCAGCAGGAACTTCACTCAACGAAATCGTCCGCGTGATCAACTCAGCCGGCTTCAGCTCCCCCGACGCGACCAACGACAACATCTCCGGATAGTGATGCGCCGCCATCCCATGGCTGCCAAGCAGTTCAAGCTCCTGCCAGATCAATCCACCCAGCTCCAACTGAAAACCCTCAGGCAACAACCCCACCTGCAGATGCCGCCCCCGCGGCCGCAAACACCGCAACGCGTCCTGCACGATCTGCGGCGACCCCAACGCATCCATCGTTACGTTCGCCCCACCACCCGTGACCTCACGAACCCGCGCCACTACCTCCGGCCCCGCAGTCACCACCTCAACAGCCCCGTACTTCGCGGCCAACGCCAACGCATCCGGATTGGTGTCAACGGCAACTACCCGAGCACCGAGCGCCGCCGCGATCATCACAGCCGACAACCCGATCCCCCCACACCCGAACACCACAACGCTCTCCCCCGCGACCACCCGCCCAACCTGCCGAACAGCCCGGAACGAAGTCGCGAACCGGCACCCCAACCCAGCCGCCGTATCAAAGTCCAGCTCATCAGGCAGCCGCACCAAATTCACAGCAGCGAACGGCAACGCTACATACTCCGCAAACGAACCCCAGTAGTTGAACCCGGGCTGCAACTGATTCGGGCAAACCTGCTGATCCCCGGCAGCACATTGCTCACACGAACCACACGCGCAGATGAACGGCGACGTCACCCGATCCCCAACAGCCCACCCGTCAACACCTTCGCCCACCGCCGCGATCGTCCCCGCCAACTCATGCCCCGGCACATGCGGCAGCACGATGTCGGAGTCGTGCCCCTGCCACCCATGCCAGTCGCTGCGGCACAACCCGGTGGCCTCGACCTTCACCACCACCCCACCGGGCTGCACCTCAGGCGACGGAACGTCCTGGACCGAAGGCAGTACGCCGTACCGCTCAACCACAATCGCGCGCATCAGCCCATCCTCAGCGACAACGGACGCCCTGGCCAGCCGACACCAGCTCTGGCCAGCCGACAGCGATCAGTGCCCGAGCTCGACCATGATGTGCGGAGCCAAGGACTGCAAGAAGTCTGCCGCATCGAACATCGCACCCGCGGAGGCGATACCGGCGCGACGGAAACGACCGTCCAGAATCCGTTGGACCGCCTCGACAACAAGCGGCGCCGTGACCGCGTAGATGTCCTGACCTGTTGCGGACGCGCGCCGCTCGACGCCTCCCGCCCGGACCAGGACGTCGACAACAAAGGTCTGATCCGAGCGACCCGACGAGTCGACCGAAGGAGCCGGGGTATCCACCGAAGCCAGATCTCGCGCAGCCTCGACGCTCATATACGTCTGAACCTCGGCCACCTCCAGATGGCTCGGAACAGTCACCACATCCGCCATCGTGAACCCGGCGACCACCGCCCGCTTGCCCAACGGCTCCGGAAACGCCCAGTCCTCTTCGGACGGCTTCTCGTCGTGATACTCCAACTCGCCACCCGTGAACCGGACCCGCCGCCCACCGCGCCGATCGTGCGACACCTCGCCGGCAACCCGCGTACCCGGCGTCGGATGCCAACTGCTCAACCCGTACGCGACATGCACCTCGTCCGCCGCCGTCCAGTCACCCATCGCCGCAGTCACCAGCAGATCCCCGAGCCCGCCGTAGAACGCCATCGCCGGTACGACGGGAACGCGGGCCTCCCGAGCAGCCTCGAACGTCCCCACATTCGCTTCGATCTCAGCCGCCACGTCAAGATACGGAATCCCAGCCCGCACAGCCGCTTCGAGCACCGGCCCTGCCGTCACCGCGAACGGCCCAGCCGCATTGATCACCGCGACCGCCCCGGCGAGGGCCCGATCCAGCGAGTCCGGATCGTCGACCGTCGCCGGCCGCACCCAAAGCCCACCCCACATCTCCTTCAACCGCGCACCGTCACGGCCGGACACCACCGGGGTGATACCGCGCCGGAGCAACTCCTCGACGACGAACCGGCCCGTGTGACCGGTCGCACCGTAGACAACAACTGCTGAACCCTCGACTTCGCTCATGGGTCTACTCTGCCGGTCGGACCCGGCCAACCGTGATAGTCCGGAACGACACCATGCGTACACTTTCGGACATGCACACCTTGGCGCTCGCCACCGCCGGCCGGATCCTGCACTTCGAGCTCGGCGTCGCCTACGAAATCTTCGGCAATCCGCCCATCGGCTCCGAGAACAGCTGGTACGACGTATCGCTCTGCGGCCCCGGTCCGATTCAGGTCGGACCCTTCCAACTCGAGCCCGACCACGGCCTCGATCACCTGGTCAACGCCGACACCGTGATCGTCCCGGCGTACGTCGATGTCGACGACCCGTTGCCGGTCGAGCTCGTCGAGGCCGTGCGTACGGCGTACGAGGCAGGTGCCCGGATCGCGTCCCTGTGCACCGGCGCTTTCGTCCTCGGCGCGGCCGGCCTCCTCGACGGGCGCCGGGCGACCACCCACTGGGCCCACACCGACGAGCTGAGCGCCCGCCACCCCGACGCTCTAGTAGACCCGGACGTCCTCTACACAGACAACGGTCGCGTCCTCACCGCAGCAGGCAAAGCAGCAGCGGTCGACCTCTGCCTGCACCTGGTCAACCTCGACCACGGTGCAGCCATCGCGAACACGGTCGCCCGGCGCCTCGTAGTACCGCCACACCGTGACGGCGGCCAGGCGCAGTTCGTCACGACACCCATCCAGGTATCGGGCGACCATCAGCTGTCCCGCCTGCTTGCCTGGACTCAAGAACGCCTTGACCAGCCGCTGACAGTCACCGACCTGGCAAAGCAGGCAAGCACTAGTCCCCGGCACCTCGGTCGCCAGTTCAAGGCAGTTACCGGACAGGCACCGTTGCAGTGGCTCCTGACCCAGCGCGTACGCCGGGCACAGGAACTCCTGGAATCCACCGACGAGAGCGTCGAGGCAGTCGCCACCGCTACCGGCATGGGCACCGCCACGACGCTCCGGCGTCAGTTCAAGCGCATCGTCGGCGTCCCACCGGACACCTACCGCCGCTCGTTCAAGAGCTGATCAGCAGCCACCGGCGACGGCCGGGATGATCGAGACCTGCCCGCCGTCCTTAATGCTTGTCTGCAGACCTTCGGAGAAGCGCACGTCGTCGTTGTCTACGTAGATGTTGACGAACCGGCGCAGCTCGCCGGACTCGTCGAGCACCCGGCCCTTGATCCCCGGGTACGACGTGTCGAGCGACTCCAGCACCTCGCTCAGCGTCGATCCTTCGACGGACACCTCGGAGGCGCCCTGGGTGTACGGCCGCAGGATGGTCGGGACGCGCACGCTCACACTCACTGCAGACCTGCCTTCACGAAGGCGTCGTAGGACGCGGGGATGGTCACCTTCGGGCCGACCCGGTCGGCCACGGCGTCGAGCGTCTTCAGCCCGTCGCCGGAGTTGATGATGACGGTCTCGGCGTCGGGGTCGAGCTGGCCGGTCTCGATCAGCTTCTTCAGCGTCGCGACCGTCACCCCGCCGGCCGTCTCGGTGAAGATGCCCTCGGTCCGGGCGAGCAACTGGATGCCCTCGATGACCTCTTCGTCGCTGACGTCCTCGATCACACCGCCGGTACGCCGGGCGACGTCGAGCACGTACGGTCCGTCGGCCGGGTTCCCGATCGCCAGCGACTTCGCGATGGTGTCCGGCTTGACCGGCTTCACCACGTCGTGGCCGTCGCGGAACGCCTGCGCGACCGGTGAGCACCCGGTCGCCTGCGCGCCGTAGATCTTGTAGTCGGTGGCGTCGACCAGGCCGAGCTTGCCGAGTTCGGTGAAGCCCTTGTCGATCTTGGTCAGCTGCGAACCGGACGCGACCGGGATCACCACCTGCTGCGGGATCCGCCAGCCGAGCTGCTCGGCGATCTCGAAGGCGAGTGTCTTGGAACCCTCGGAGTAGTACGGCCGGACGTTGACGTTCACGAACGCCCAGCCTTCCTCCTCACCGGCGATCTCGGAGGCGAGCTTGTTCACGTCGTCGTAGTTGCCCTCGACGGCGACCAGCGTTCCGCCGTACACGGCCGTGGTGATGATCTTGGGGCGCTCGAGGTCCTGCGGGATGAACACGACCGAGCGGATGCCGGCCCGGGCGGCCGCGGCGGCGACAGCGTTGGCCAGGTTGCCGGTGGACGGGCAGGCGAAGACCTTCATGCCGAGTTCGCGGGTGGCGCTCAGAGCGGACGCGACGACCCGGTCCTTGAAGGAGTGGGTCGGGTTGCCCGAGTCGTCCTTCACCCAGAGCTTGCGCAGGCCGAGCTCGCGGGCGAGGTTGCCGGCGTCGATCAGCCGGGTGTAGCCGGGTTCGGTGTTCGGGAAACTGGCCACGTCGACGGGGACGGGCAGCAGCGGCTGGTAGCGCCAGATGTTCTTGGGGCCGGCCTCGATCTGTTCGCGGGTGATGGTCGGGAACTCGTACCCGACCTCCAGCGGACCGAAGCACTCCATACAGGCGTAGAACGGGCCGAGTTCTGATTTCGCGCCACAAGCGCGACAGCTCAGATGCGTTCCGTTGCCGAAGGCACCTTCACGGATGGTGTGCGGAGCGGTGGCGGTGCTCTGGCTCATGGAGGTTCCCTCCTCATCTTCCCCGGACCGGATCTCGGCGCGGGACGGATTTGGCACCGGTCCGCCGCGAGCGCCCTCGGATCGAGGCCGTCAACGGGGAGGGTTGCCGGGACTTCAACGGGCCGTTTCCCTCAGTCCCTCTGGATGAGCACCACCGAGGTTACCCAATCGGGTCCACATTGTGTCCTCCAATACCACCATCCGAGACACCAGATCTCACCGCAATACGAGGCGCGGGTTCAGCGGAGGCGGTGGGTTGCGCCGGGGGTGTGGGTGGGGAGGGACTTGCGGGGGCCGTAGCGAGGGTGGCCGATGCCGGCGAGCTCCAACAGCGCCTGGACGCGGAAGCGGTGGCCGCGGTACGGCTCGATCAGTTCGGCCGTGCCTTCGTCGTCGAGCTCCTCGCCGGTCAGCGCGTAGGACACGTTCCGCGAGACGTGATAGTCCGCAAACGAGAACGCGTCCGCATCCCCATGCGCCCGCTGCCGCACCTCAGCCGCCGTCCACACCCCAACCCCAGGAAGCGAGCGAAGCCTGCGCTCGATCTCCACGCCATCACTCAACTCCAGCGTCCGCTCCAACGCAGCAGCCCGCGTCGCGGCCGTGATCACCACCCGCGACCGGCGCCCCTCGACCCCCGCCCGCAACCACTGCCAGGACGGAATCAACCGCCACTCCTCCGGCGACGGCGGCACCATCATCTTCCGCCCGTCCGGCGACCCCGGCCCCGGCGCCGGTTCGCCGTACTCGCGCAGCAGCATCCGCCACCCCGCGAACGCTTCCTTCCCCGTCACCACCTGCTCGATGCCCGCCGCAGCCATCGCCTCGAACACCGCCCGCGTCCGCGGCACCCGAAAGTGCTCGAACCGACGAGCCGCGTCCACCAGCGCCCGATGTTCCGGCAACGGCTCGAACCCGTCCCAGCTGTCCGCATCCCCCAGCAGTTCCGGTACGCCGTCCAGCGCCCACTTCGCCCCCGGCCCCCAGGCCTCGGCCTCTACCTCGCCCGCCCCCGAGTACGGCGTCAACCGCAACAGCACCGGCCCGTCCGGCGTCCTCGTCGCCCGCCAGACACTCCGCCCGTCATACACGTACGCCGGATCCCCCGGCCCCTTCCGCAACCCCCCGATCACCGCATGCGGATCCACCACCCGCCCAGGCCGCCACCACCGCACCACCGAACTCACCCCGCAAGTCTTACCTACCCCGCCGACAGAACCACATACTGAGTCATGGCGATGTCGGGGTGGCAGGGTCTGAAGTTGGTGGTGAACACGATCAACCTGTCCACGCCGGCCGGAGTGCTGGTCGGGGTGATCGGGCGGGCGCGCTTCAGCCGTGGTCCGCGTGGGTTGTTCTACGCGACCGGCTATCGGCTGAACTTCCCGGTGGCGAGCGC
Organism: Kribbella sp. NPDC006257; assembly: GCF_040613535.1. Lineage (NCBI taxonomy): Bacteria > Bacillati > Actinomycetota > Actinomycetes > Propionibacteriales > Kribbellaceae > Kribbella > Kribbella sp. NPDC006257. The sequence continues at coordinate 98,820 of NZ_JBEXSJ010000029.1, read as the reverse complement.
GTTCACGATCGGGAACCTGATCCTGACCAAGCACGATCGCGCGTACTTCGACGAGCGCCCGATCCTGGTCCAGCACGAGGAGCGGCACTCCTGGCAGTACTTCTGCCTGATCGGTCTGCCGATGCTCCCGCTCTACCTGCTCGCGGCCGGCTGGTCCTTCCTCCGCACCGGCTGCCCGGCGTCCCGCAACATCTTCGAGCGACTAGCGAACCTCAAAGACGGCAACTACACCGAGCGTCCACTGCAGCCGCTCGGCAAGACGCTCTCGCAGGCGTTCAGCGGGTTGCGATCGCGTCCGCGAGGGCAGTGAGGACGGTAACCACTCCCGCCGGGTCATCCACGACGATGTCAGCGGCCTCTACAAGCGCAGTAGCTCCTGAGGAACGCGCAGCAACCAGTACTGCGTGCAGTCCTTCGCCACGAAGAGCCTGCAGAGCTTGAAACGCTGCCAGGTCGCCCAGATCGTCTCCGGCATACAGAACCGAGTGAGCACCGGTGCTCTCGACCAGGCGGCGCAGTGCGACACCCTTGTCGATACCAGGCGGCCGTAGCTCCAGCACCAGGTTGCCCGGCTCCAACCGAAGCCCGACCTCCTCGGCAAGCTCCGACAACGGCGTACGCAATGTCTCTAGTGCACCCGAAGGATCAGCTAGCCGGCGGGTGTGGACAGCTAGTGAGCTGTCCTTGTCCTCCACATACGCATCCGGCAGCCCAGCATCACGCAGTACGCCGGGAAGCCGGTCGCGCGCGACAGCGACCCCTTCTGGCACGGGCTCGCTGGTGATCGCCCCGGTAGACGCCTCCCAGCGCTCCAGCCCGTAGTGCCCCAGTACTACGAGGCGCCCGAGTCCCGCGTGCCCACTGACGCCAGACAACTCTGTTGCCACGAGCGCAGGCCGGCCAGTGACGATCGCTACCTGACCCACTGAGCTAGCGAGCCGCGCCAATGCGTCCAGAGCTCCATCGGCCGCCCGGGACATCGACGGGTCCTCCACCAACGGCGAGAGGGTGCCGTCGAAATCCGAGGCGATCACTGCCCCGGCCGGATCCTTGACGATCGCCTCCCAGCCCTCCCGCCCGGCCGGTGTCGCCAGAACGGGAGTGCTCATCCGGCGTAGTCCGTCGTCAGGATGACGGTCAGCCTGTCCTTCTTCATGTTGTCGAGCGCGTCCTTGATCCGGCCCACGCCGATGTCCTTGGCGAGCTGGCCGGCCTCGGCCTGCATCCCGGCAGGGAAGTAGACGGTGGAGGTGACGATCTTGCCGTGCCAGTTGTCCCGGCCGGCCACGGTCCAGCCCGCCTGCCGGGCCCGGTTCGCCACGTCTTCGGCGAGGCCCTTGCGAGCGGTGTTGTTGTATACCTCGACCGCAGGCCGCTCGGACGGCGGGATGGTCGGCACGTCGGTCGGCCCGGAGCTGGGCACGTCGGTCGGCCCAGCGGTCGGCGCGGAAGTCGGAGCAGAGGTCGGCACGTCGGTCGGCGCAGAGGTCGGAGCAGAGGTCGGCGCGGAAGTTGGCGCGGACGTAGGCGCCGACGACGGCGGATCAGCCGGCTTCGGCGTGCTCGACGTTTTCGGCGTGGAGGCGGCCGGCGTGGAGTCGGCCGCGGAGCTGTTCCCCCTGGTCCCGAACAGCACCAGCAGGCCACCGACGATGGCCACGACGGCGAGCACGGCAACGAGAGACGAAAGGACCTGGCCCTTGTCGTCCTTGACGCGGCGGGTCAATTCAGACCTCGATACCCAGCCGTCGGGCGGATCGGGCGCGTTGGCGGGCGGCGCGCAACCGGCGCAGCCGCTTCACCAGCAGCGGGTCGTGCGCGAGTGCCTCGGGCCGGTCGATCAGCGCGTTCAGCACCTGGTAGTAACGGGTCGCCGACATCTGGAACTGGTCCCGGATCGCCTGCTCCTTGGCCCCGGCGTACTTCCACCAGTGCCGCTCGAAGCCCAGGATCGCCCCGTCCCGGTCGGACAACCCAGAGACGGCCGGCTGGGCTGCTTCGGCGGCGGAGCCGGAAGAGCTGGCGTTGGCGCTGTCCATCTGCTGGTGTCTCCGTTGCGGTCGGTGATCGTCCGTCCGCGCTCCACTGTACGGGGGAACAACAGTCATGTCATTCACCCTCCGCCTGGTGGCGGCGACATGTCGGGCGGACGGTCGGGCGTGCTCAACTCTGGCAGGATCGTCGGTGTGAGCTCAACTCGACAGGGCCCCGGCGACGTGTCGCCCGGCCCGCGACCCGCCCTCGCGACGGTCGAAGAGCTGCAGGCGCGGCAGGCCGAGCTGGACCCGCTGATCAACGCCGTCTGCACGCCCAACCGCGCAGCCCTGACCGAGGCCGCCCGACTGGACACGGAGCGTGAGGACGGCCGGGTCCGTGGACCGCTGCACGGGATGGCGGTGCTGGTGAAGGACAACATCGACACCGCCGACCTGCCGACCACCGCCGGTTCGCTCGCGCTCGCCGACCAGCCACCCCCGCCGTACGACGCCCCGCTGGTCCGCCGGTTGCGCGAGGCCGGCTGCATCATCCTCGGCAAGACCAACCTGAGCGAGTGGGCCAACTTCCGCGGCTCCTCCTCGTCGTCCGGCTGGAGCGGGTACGGCGGGCTGACCCGCAACCCGTATGCGCTCAACCGGTCCCCGGGCGGCTCGTCCAGCGGCTCCGGCGCGGCGGTCGCGGCCGGCCTCGCGGACCTGTCGATCGGCACCGAGACGAACGGGTCGATCGTCTGCCCGGCCGCGCTCAACGGCATCGTCGGACTGAAGCCCACGGTCGGCCTGATCCCGCAGCAGGGGATCATCCCGCTCTCGCACTCGCAGGACACGGCCGGTCCGATGACCCGGACGGTTCGCCAGGCCGCCGCGCTCCTCACGGTGCTCGCCGGCACCGGCGACTACGAGCAGCATTGCCTCGGCGACGACCTCACCGGCGTACGGATCGGCGTACCGCGAGGTCCGTTGTGGGGGTATTCGCTCGGCCTCGACCGGGTCACCGAGGAGGCGCTGACCCTGTTGTCGGCGTCCGGGGCGACCATCGTCGACGGGCTCTCGCTGCCGACCCCGGGCAGCGAGGAGGACCAGGTCGCGATCCTGTTCCACGAGATGAAGGTCGACCTCGCGGCGTACCTCGCCACCCGTCACCCGGGCGGCCCGCGGACCCTCGCGGACGTGATCGCGTTCAACAAAGCGCACGCCGACGTGGAACTCCGGTACTTCGGGCAGGAACTGTTCGAACGCTCCGAGCAGACCGACGGCCTGGACTCACCGGTCTACGTCGCCGCCCGGCTGTCCGCGCTGCGAGCCGGCCGCGACGGTATCGACGGCCTGCTCCGGGACAACCAGCTCGATGCGCTGGTCACCCCCTCGTACTCGCCCGCGTGGTCGATCGACCTGGTCAACGGCGACCACGTCCTCGGCAGCTCGTCCACCCATGCCGCGCTGGCCGGCTATCCGCTGCTCTCGGTGCCGTCCGGACTGGTCGAAGGACTGCCGGTCGGGATCACCTTCAGCGGGACCGGCCGGAGTGACGCCACCCTCATTCGCTTGGCTCATGCGTTCGAAACCGCGAGAATCAAGGCTCACGGCTCGTTCCCGACCCCGGAGTTCAGACAGTGGGTATAGATCGCGTCCGCTGGGGAATCGTTGCTACTGGCAACATCTCCACCTCGTTCACCAAGGACCTCGGTGTCCTCGACGACGCCGTGGTGACCGCGATCGCGTCCCGGTCGCAGGACAGCGCCGACCGGTTCGGCGAACAGTTCGGCATCGAGCACCGGTTCGACGACTACCGGCGGCTGATCGAGTCGGGCACCGTCGACGTGCTCTACATCGGTACGCCGCATCCGCAGCACTACGGGATCGCACGGGCCGCACTGCAGGCGGGGATCGCGGTGCTCTGCGAGAAGCCGGTCACGCTGACCGCCAGGCAGGCACGGGACCTGATCGCGGTGGCGAACGAGCACAAGACACTGTTCGCCGAAGCGATGTGGATGCGCACCAACCCCGTCGTACAGGCGATGTTCGCCGATCTCGCCAAGGGCACGATCGGCGCGCCGATGCAGGCACTGGCCGATTTCGGGTTCCACCGGCCGAAGTTCGCGCCCCGGCTGCTCGATCGCGAGCTGGGCGGCGGCATCTTGATGGACGGCGGCATCTACCCGATGACGTTCGCGTACATGGCCCTCGGGCGCCCCGAGGAGATCAAGGCGGTCGGTTCGCTGAACGAGGACGGCGTGGATCTCAGCGTCGCGATGGCGTGGCGGTATGCCTCCGGCGCGGTCGCCGGTCTCACCTGTGGGCTCCGGTCGCATCACCCGTTCAACGCTTCGGTCAGCGGGCCTGACGGCTCCTTGCTGCTCCCGGGCGGCTTCCACCATCCGGAGTACTACATCCGCCAGACGGTATCCGGCGAGGAGCGCGTCGACGTACCGATGCATGGCGCTGGGTACCACTACGAAGCAGCCGAGGTGATGCGGTCCCTGCGTGCCGGCGAGGTCGAGTGTCCAGCGCTCCCCCATGCGGCCACGATCGAGATTCTCGAGCTGCTCGACGAGACACGTAGACAGATCGGGGTCAGCTACCCCGGCGACGACGAATACCTGGGTGGATAACAGCAGATGCCGAACGGACGCAGTTCCTTCGTAGTGGTGGCCAACCGGCTGCCTGTCGACCGGATCGAGATGCCCGACGGCACCACAGCATGGCGGCGCAGTCCAGGCGGGCTGGTGACCGCTCTTGCGCCGGTGATGCAGCGCCACCACGGTGCCTGGATCGGGTGGACGGGTGGCGCGGACGAGAAGGTGGACCCGTTCGACGAGGGCGGGATGCACCTGGTCCCGGTGACGCTGTCGGCCGAGGACATCCAGCTGTACTACGAAGGTTTCTCGAACGCGACGCTCTGGCCGCTCTACCACGACGTGATCGTGCCGCCGGAGTTCCACCGGGAGTGGTGGGAGTCGTACGTCGCGGTGAACCGTCGCTTCGCAGAGGCGGCCGCGGAGGCTGCTGACGACAACGCGGTGGTCTGGGTGCACGACTACCAGCTCCAGCTCGTCCCGGCGATGCTGCGCCGCCTGCGCCCCGACGTACGGATCGGCTTTTTCCTGCACATCCCGTTCCCGCCCACCGAGCTGTTCGCGCAGATGCCCTGGCGGCGGCAGATCCTGGACGGCCTGATGGGCGCCGACCTGGTCGGCTTCCAGCGGCCCGGTGCCGCGTCGAACTTCGCCCGGCTGGCCCGCAACCGGATGGGCCTGCGGACCCGCGGCGACCGGATCCACCTGCCCGACGACCGGATCGTCCGGGCCAAGGCGTTCCCGATCTCGATCGACGTCGGCGAGCTCGAGCAGCTCGCCCGGCAGCCGGAGACCGAGGCGCGGGCGCTGGAGATGCGCAAGGAGGTCGGCAACCCGGCGCACATCCTGCTCGGCGTCGACCGGCTCGACTACACCAAGGGCATCCGGCAGCGGCTGCGGGCTTTCGGTGAGCTCCTGGACGAGGGACGCGTCTCGGTCGACGACGCCGTCTTCATCCAGGTCGCCACCCCTTCCCGCGAACGCGTCGAGCAGTACCGCGTACTCCGCGACGAGATCGAACTGCTGGTCGGCCGGATCAACGGCGAACACGGCCGGATCGGTACGCCGGCCATCAACTACCTGCACACCTCGTACTCGCGGACCGAGATGGCCGCGCTGTTCCGGGCCGCCGACGTGGCCGTGGTGACGCCGCTGCGCGACGGGATGAACCTGGTCGCCAAGGAGTACGTCGCCTGCCGGTACGACGACACCGGCGCGCTCGTGCTGAGCGAGTTCGCGGGTGCGGCCGACGAGTTCCGGCAGGCCTTCCTGGTGAACCCGCACGACATCAACGGGATGAAGGACACCATCGTCGACGCGATGAACACCGACGACCGGCAACTCGGCCGCCGGATGAAGGCGATGCGCAAGCACCTGGCCGCGCATGACGTGAACGTCTGGGCCGCCTCGTTCCTCAAGGCGTTGCATGCCGAGGACTGACTCCCGGGTCCTCGCGCTGGATCTGGGCACCTCATCGGCACGAGCTCTGGTGCTTTCGCCTGATCTATCGCCGGTGCCCGGCGCGCTGGCCCGGCACAAGATCACTCCGACGTACGGCGTCGGCGGTTCGGCGACCCTGGATCTGCATGACTACGTCGAGGGGCTCCTGGGCTGCCTCGACGAACTGCAGCAGAACGGGCATCTCACGGACATCAGCGACATCGTGCTGTCGTCCCAGTGGCACTCGATCGTCGCGCTGTCTGCTACTGGCGAGGCGTTGACGCCGGTGATCCCCTGGGTGGACACGCGTTCTGTGCCTGCTGCAGTGGACTCTGCCTTTGACGAGCGGGCTTTCCATGCCCGCACAGGCGCCTGGTTGCACCGACTCTACTGGCCACGCCGCATCCGCTGGCTGCAATCAGTCGTCTCTGCTGCTTCGTACGCCGGCCTACCTGACCTGGTGCTCGAGCGGCTGACCTCGTCGCGGGTCACGTCCGTCTCGGTCGCCTCTGGCACAGGCACTTTGGACCTGGCATCCGGTGCTTATGACGCCGAAGCGCTTGCTATTGCAGGGGTTTCTGCGTGGCAGCTGCCCGAGATCGTGCCGACCGGCTGGACCGGCGTACTGTCCTCGGCCTTCGCGCGACGCTGGCCCGCGCTGGCCGGCGTACCGATTCATCCACCGACCGGCGACGGTGCCGCATCGAACGTGGGAACCGGTGGCTTCGACGAAACGACCGCAGCCGTGACAGTCGGTACGTCGGCCGCGGTGCGGGTCGTTCATCCGATCGAAGGCGCACCAGAACTGCCGTGGGAGTTGTGGCGGTATCGCGTCGACGACAAGCGCGCGGTGACCGGGATGGCCTTCTCCGCCGCGGGAAACCTGCATGCGTGGCTGACCGGCGTACTGCAACTGGCTGATCAGGAGCCGCTCGGGATCGAGATCGGTTCTTCTCGCGTGATCGGGATCCCGTTCCAGGCCGGGACCAGGCCACCGGAGACCGTGCCGGGCGGTTCCGGCGCGTACTTCGGGCTGTCGTTCGACGACACCGCTGCCGACCTGCTCGCCGCTTCCCTGCAAGGCGCCTCGCTGGAGATCGACCGCGGACTGCGGATGCTGGACTCGTTGTTCGGCCGCGAGTTGCAGGTGGTGCTCGGTGGCGGCGGGATCGACGCCTCCGCCTGGTGGCGTAACTGCCTCACCGCCACCTTCGCCCGCCCGACCGACGTCTGCGCCGAAGCCGAAGTAGGCGCCCGCGGCGCCGCCGCCGTAGCCCTGGGCATCTCCCCGTCCCCCGGCGGCGAATCCCTGCAGCCCGTACCCACGGACGTGGCCCGCGTCGCCGCCCTCCGCCCGCGCTACGAATCCCTCCGCGCCCTCACAGTCCAGGCATCGATCGTTTGATCGGTGTCCGGCCTCCTGTTGTTCGGGGCCTCGCCCTGGCGTCGCGACTGAATCGCAGGTAGGAAGGACGCGGGGCCAGGGGCGTCTCGATCGACAATGTGGGGGGACCACAGATGAGAATTCTTGCTGCCGTCACCGGAGCGACCTTGCTCTTGGGTCTGGTGTCGGCGCCGGCGATCGCCACGGCGCCGGCACCGTCCATCCAGGTGAGCCGGACGACCGGCCTCGCGGGCGGCGACCAGGTGCGGGTGACTGCCCGCGGTTTCGCGTCCGGGTCGGAGGTTCAGGTGATCCAATGCGACTACTTCGCCGACTCCCCGGATCGCGTCTGCCTCGACACTCAGACTGTCACCGCCGGGACGACCGGCCGGATCTCCACCGTGGTCACCTTGGGCGACCCGGTCTGGTGGGAACGTGATGTCGGCCAGCCGAGGCCGACCTATTGCCGCGCGGACATCTGTCACCTCTTCGCGGTCGGGTACGACAGCGCCGGTCAGCGGTTGACCCTGGAGTCCGTGGCACTGAGGTTCACGGGATCGCCGGCCACCATCACCGCGACGCCGGACACAGACCTCGCGGCCTCGCAGTGGGTCAGGGTCCGCGGCACCGCGTACGGCGCCGAAGGCCGTCAGGTCCAGATCGTCGAACGCGCCTGCTTCGACATCATCCAGGAGACCAGCTGCTATGCGCCGGGCAAGGTCGTCACCACCCGCGTCCACAGCGACGGGACGTACTCCGCGTGGTACCTGGCGAAGGGGATCCTCGTCGACGGCTCGGACTGCGCCGAAGGCTTCTACCTCGGCGACTGCTTCCTGTCCGTCGCGGTGCTGGACTCGGCCGGGCAACCCGACGACAGCTTCGGCGTCTTCTGGTGGGGCGATATGAGCACGCGGCTCGCCTTCCGCAAGAGCTGAGTCCGTACTGCGGCACGGCGTACCGCGGTTGTAGTAGTTGTGGTTTACAACCGATAGACGACGTGCCGCACCCGGCGCACGTCGTACGGTGGTGCGATGGCAGTGCTGGCGTCTCCGCATGAGCCCTCGTGGATCGCCCGGCATCCACGAGTGACCGACGCGGTCCTGATCGGGTCGCTGCTGGCCGCGGTCCTCATCCATCCGGGGGACAAAGGCGGACCGCCGGTCGAGCGGACCCCTCTGGTGGTGGTGCTCGCCCTGATCGCCTGCCTGTCGCTGGCGTTGCGGCGGGACTGGCCGCTGACCACCCTCGCGCTGACCACGACGTCCTACTGCGTCTACATCCTGGCCGTCGCGCCGAAGGGTCCGATCGGCGTCACACTGGCCGTCGCGGTCTACACGATCGTGCTGAGCTTCCCCCATGGCCGGCAGCGGGCCGTGCCACTCGCCGCGGCGACGGCCGCCTGCATCGTCTGTACGACGATCGCGGCCGACGGCGCCGTCTGGGAGAACGTCGGCATCCTGGTGCTGATCGGCCTCTCGGTCGCGGCCGGCGAGGCGGTCCGCAACCGGCGCGCCTACCTGGCCGAGATCCAGGAGCGGGTCCGGCGGGCCGAGCAGACCCGCGAGGAAGAGGCCGAGCGGCGGGTGATGGAGGAGCGGATCCGGATCGCGCACGAACTGCACGACGTGATCGCCCACCACATCGCGCTGATGAACGTCCAGGCCGGCGTCGCGGCGCACATGCTGCGCGAACAACCCGAGGAGTCGGAGCGCGCACTGGCCCTGGTCCGCGAGGGCGGTCGCACGGTGCTGCAGGAGCTGACCGTGCTGCTCGGCGTGCTGAGGAAGACAGGCGACAGCAGTACGCCGACCATGCCGTCACCGTCGCTCGACCAGGTGGGGTCGCTGATCGACTCGTTCGCCGCGGCGGGGTTGCAGGTGGAGTGGCAACAGCCCGAGGAGCCTTCGGAGGAGCTGCCCGACCTGGTCGGCCTCACGGCGTACCGGGTGTTGCAGGAGTCTCTGACCAACGTGGTCAAACACACGACCGATGCCAAGGTGACGGTCCGGATCAGCAGGAGCCACGCCGTACTGGATCTCGACGTCACGAACACCGCCGGCTCACCGGGACCGACCGTTCCGGTGGGCAGCGGGCACGGGTTGATCGGGATGCGGGAACGAGTGGCTACTGTCGGTGGCAGGGTCACCGCCGGGCCGACGCCGGAAGGCGGGTTCCGCGTCCATGCGGTCCTGCCGCTCAGGGAAGGAGCTGTCGTTGACGATCCGGGTGCTGCTGGCGGACGACCAGACGCTGATCCGCAGAGGATTCCGGGTTCTTGTCGACTCGGCCCCTGACCTCGAGGTGGTCGGCGAGGCGGCGAACGGGCGGGAGGCCGTCGAGCTGGCCCGGAGCTGCCGGGCGGACGTGATCCTGATGGACATCCGGATGCCCGAGCTCGACGGGCTGGCCGCGACCCGCGAGATCATGGCCGACGACGGGCTGGCCGGCGTGCGGGTGCTGATCCTGACCACGTTCGAGATCGATGAGTACGTGTTCGAGGCCTTGCGGGCGGGGGCGAGCGGCTTCCTCGGCAAGAGCGTCGAGCCGGCCGAGCTGATCGACGCGATCCGGACCGTGGCGAGCGGCGACGCGCTGCTGTCGCCGAAGGCGGTGAAGGGGCTGATCGACCGGTTCCTGGCACAGCCCGAACTGGATCAGGCTGCTGCGCCCGCAGTACTGGCCGCGCTGACCGAGCGCGAGCGGGAGGTGGTCGGGCTGGTCGCGACCGGGCTGTCCAACGACGAGATCGCCGAACGGCTCGTGGTCGCGCCGATGACGGCGAAGACGCACGTCAACCGGGCGATGATGAAGCTCGGCGCCCGCGATCGCGCGCAGTTGGTCGTGATCGCCTACCAGAGCGGGCTGGTCCGGGTCGGCGACTCTTCGTAGCCGGGTCGCATACCGCGGTTGTCGTCGGCATACCGCGGCTGCGGTAGACCGAGGAGCCGACCAGCGGCAGACGCGAGTTACAAGGGCCCGCGGCAACCATCGTGGGTATGGCTACCATCCTCTACCGGCTCGGCCGGTTCGCATTCCGCCGCCGCGGACTCGTCATCGCGCTCTGGGTCGCGTTGCTCGGCATCGCCGGGGTCGGCGCGGCCACCTTGTCGGGCCCGACCGCGACCGGCTTCTCGATCCCCGGTACGGAGTCGCAGCGGGCGGTCGATCTGCTGCAGGAGCGGTTCCCGCAGGTGTCGGCCGACGGAGCCACCGCACGGGTCGTCCTGCAGGCACCGGCCGGGCAGAAGCTCAGCGATCCGGCAACCAAGGCGGTCGTGGAGCAAGTGGTCGGCAAGCTCGGCACCGGTCCGCAGGTGCAGCAGGTTGCGGACCCGTTCAAGGCCGGCACGATCGCGCCGGACGGCCGGACCGGCTTCGCCGAGGTCACCTACAAGGTGACCGCCGACGCGCTGACCGAGCAGGACAGAGCCGCCGTCGAGACCGCGACCGAACCGGCCCGCGCGGCGGGTCTCAGCGTCGAGTACGGCGGCGACGCGATGCAGGCCGAACAGGCACAGAGCCTGACCGAGGTGATCGGCCTCGGCGTCGCGGCGGTCGTCTTGATGATCACCTTCGGCTCGCTCGTCGCCGCCGGCCTTCCGTTGCTCGCGGCAATCATCGGGGTCGGCATCGGCGCGGCCGGGATCACCACCGCGAGCGGCTTCATCGACATCGGCTCGGGGACACCGATCCTGGCGTTCATGATCGGCCTCGCGGTCAGCATCGACTACGCCTTGTTCATCATGTCGCGATACCGGCACGAGATCGCGACCGGCAAGGAGCCCGAGGACGCCGTCGGGCACGCCGTCGGTACGGCGGGCTCCGCGGTCGTCTTCGCCGGCCTGACCGTCGTGATCGCGCTGGCCGGGCTGTCCGTCGTCGGGATCCCGTTCCTGACCCAGATGGGGCTGGCCGCGGCCTTCACCGTCGTCATCGCCGTAGCCATCGCGGTGACTTTGTTGCCTGCTCTGTTGGGAGTAGCCGGTCGACGCGTGCTCGGCGGCAAGATCCCGTTCCTGAAGACGCCCGACCCGGAGGCCGCGGACAAGCCGACCATCGGCCGGCGCTGGGGCAGCTTCGTCACCCGTCGCCCGATCCCGGTCCTGCTGATCGCGGTGCTCGGGCTCGGCATCATCGCCGTACCGGCTCTCGACCTGCAGCTCGGGCTGCCCGACGACAGCTCGGCAGCGCCGTCCTCGACCCAGCGCAAGGCCTACGACACGCTCGCCGAGGGTTTCGGTCCCGGTTTCAACGGGCCGCTGATGGTCGTCGTCGACGGCGCTCATGCTTCTGACCCGAAGGCAGCTGCAGCACGGATCGAGACCGCCACCAAGGGACTCCCCGACGTCACCGCGGTCACGCCGGCGGTGTTCAACCAGGCCGGCGACACCGCGATCCTGCGGGTCATCCCGGCCAGCGGACCGAGTACCACGGAGACGAAGCATCTGGTCGCAGCGATCCGCGACGTACCGCCCGGCGGCGGCGCGCAGGTCTCGGTGACCGGCGCGACCGCGTTCAACATCGACATGTCCGCCAAGCTCGGGTCGGCGCTGATTCCCTATCTGGCGTTGGTGATCGGGCTCGCGTTCCTGCTGCTGATGGTGGTCTTCCGGTCCGTCCTGGTGCCGCTGAAGGCGACCTTGGGCTTCCTGCTCACGGTGGCGTCCACCTTCGGTGCGGTGGTCGCGGTCTTCCAGTGGGGCTGGTTGGCCGACCTGTTCGGCATCACCGGCCAGACCGGCCCGGTGATCAGCATGCTGCCGGTCTTCCTGGTCGGCGTCGTCTTCGGGCTCGCGATGGACTACCAGGTCTTCCTGGTCACCAGGATGCGTGAGCAACACGTCCACGGTGCCACCCCGGTCCGCGCCGTTGTCGAGGGTTTCAGCCACGGCTCCCGGGTCGTCACCGCCGCCGCGATCATCATGATCGCCGTCTTCTCCGGCTTCATCCTCTCCAGCGAAACCCTGGTCCGCGAGATCGGCTTCGGCCTCGCCTTCGCCGTCTTCGTCGACGCCTTCATCGTCCGGATGACCATCGTCCCCGCCGTGATGGCCCTCCTCGGCAGATCCGCCTGGTGGCTCCCCCGCTGGCTCAACCGCCTCCTCCCCAACGTAGACATCGAAGGCGACTCCCTCCAGCCCTCCTCCACCCCCACCCAACACCCCCGAATCCCAGAACTAGCAAGCCACTAACAGTGAGGATGTGGGTGAGGGCCCCGCAGCGGTCGTCCTGACTCGGCCCCTAACTGACTTCGGGTCTTGAACGGGATCTGTCGGTCGACCTGCTGCGGGGCTCGCTTGCACTCACCGGCGAGTACTCGTGACTTCATAGGAGCCTGTGCCAGCAGGCACCCATCACTGTTTGTCCGTCGCTCGGCTGGTGCGTGCCGCCCTGACCGTGTCGAGTGGAAGGACGGCGATGTCTACCATCGCACAACGAAATAGCGTGTCCCAGGCCGTGCCCGAGGTCTAGATCACCGGCGGTGTCGACACCCATCGCGACACCCACACCGCCGCGGCGATCGACCAGGCCGGCCGGATGCTCGGTCACCAGACCTTCCCCACCACCAGCACCGGCTATACCGCCTTACTGGCCTGGCTGGGTTCGTTCGGGCCGGTCGTGCTGATCGGTGTCGAAGGCACCGGCGCCTACGGTTCAGGCCTGACCAGCTACCTCACCAGCCAAGGCATCACCGTGGTCGAGATCGACCGGCCCAGCCGCAAAACCCGTCGGTCCGCAGGCAAGTCCGACCCGATCGACGCCGAGGCCGCAGCCCGCGCAGCCTTGGGCAAAGTACGCACCGGAATTCCCAAAACCCGTGACGGACAGGTCGAGGCACTGCGCAACCTGCGCATCGCCCGCAACAGCGCCGTCAGCCAGCGCGCTGACTGCATGCGCAGAATCAAAGCCCTGATCGTCACCGCACCACACGGCCTGCGCCAGCAACTACGCGGCCTCACCAGCGCCCGCCTGATCCACACCTGCCACAACCTGCGGCCCGATCTCACCCAGATCGCGACCCCGCAACAAGCCGTCAAAACCGCACTACGATCCCTGGCCCGCCGCCACCTCGCAGCCCAGCAAGAGATCACCGAGCTCGATCAACTCATCACCGAACTGATCAACACCATCAACCCCGAACTGCTCACCCTCAACGGCGTCGGCCCCGACGTCGCCGGCCAACTCCTGGTCACCATCGGGCAAAACCCCGAACGCATCCACTCCGAAGGTGCCTTCGCGATGCTCTGCGGCGTCGCACCCATCCCCGCATCATCAGGCCAGACCCACCGCCACCGCCTCAACCGCGGCGGCGACCGCCAAGCCAACTCAGCCCTCTACACAATCGTCATCTGCCGACTCCGCTGGGACCCCCGCACCCGCACCTACCTCGAACGCCGCACAGCCACCGGACTCTCCAAAAAGGACATCATCCGCTGCCTCAAACGCCTCATCGCACGCGAGATCTACTACGTCCTCACCCGAACACGAACCACTTGACATCCATAGGAGCATCCCCACCCCAGCAACCCGCCCACCCCAACACCTCACCCCACCCCAACACCTCGCCCCACCCCAACACCTCGCCCCACCCCAACACCTCGCCCCACCCGTCCCGCCCCACCTCACCTCGCCCGTGAACCCGCTGCGACCTGACGCCGCTCCGGTCCCGATCGCGCTCCGGTTCCCCGATACAGGCCCCTCCTACGACTCCGGACGCCCCCGACCCTCCTCGAAGAGGTGGCCTCGCTCCCGGCATTGGGGTTAGCCCCCTGCTATGGAAGGGGGGCAACCACCACAAGAGGAGCTAACCCCACGGAGACGGAGCGAACCCCGCGGAGGTGGAGGGGCGTGCCGACCGACAGGAGGTATAGATGCTGCAAGGGCGGCTTCGCGCTCAGGTGGGCGGAGCTGGGGCGGCTCGGGTGGGGTATGTCCTGTCCGGCGGTCCGGCGGTCTCGTTGGGTGGGAAAGAAACAATCGCTATCTGTGCAAATTTCTTTCCAGGTAAGGGGAATCGGGGCGGGGCGGCGGTCAGGACACTCCCGGGTGGAGGCGGCCGAGCAGGTGCGGCTGTTGGTCCTCGTCGCCGAGGCGGCCGAGCTGGCAACGCGCTCTGGGGCGAGTTCGGCATCTAGGTGGAGGATCGCGTCATCGACGGAGAACGAGGGTTGACAGGATACTTCACCAGATGGTGAAGTGTTTCTCGTGTTGGAGACGACGTTTGCGGCGCTCGGGGATGGGACCCGGCTGGCGGTGGTGACGCGGTTGAGTCGGGGGGAGGCGACGATGGGGGAACTCGCGGCGCCGCATCGGGTGAGTCTGCCGGCGATGACGAAGCATGTCGGGGTGCTGGTGGATGCCGGCCTCGTCACCCGCAGGAAGGTCGGGCGCACGGTGGTCTGCACGTTGCGCCCCGAAGCATTCTCCGAAGTACAGAGTTGGCTCGGCGACCTCACGGCGTACTGGAACACGACGATCGACCGACTGGAAGACCTGTTGCGAGGGAGCGACGATGAGCACTGATGTCCGGATCGAGAGGGTGCTTCCGGCAACGATCGGGCGCGTGTACGACGCTTGGTCGCGACCGGAGCTGATGTCGCGGTGGTACTGCCCGAACCCGGCTCACGAGCTCCGGGTCGAGGCCGATGTGCGAATCGGCGGCGCGTACGTCGTGACGATGGGACCGTATGTTGTTCGAGGCAACTACCTTGAGGTCGATCCGCCGCACCTGCTCGCCTTCACCTGGAAATGGGACGGCAGCGACGACTCTTCAGAGGTCCGCGTCGAGCTGACCGAGGTCGACGACGGCACCCACCTGCTACTCAGCCACACCGCACTCAGCAACGCGGAAGACGCCACCGGACACCTACAAGGCTGGGAACTCCAACTAGCCCGCCTCACAGACCTCCTCACAACCGAAGCACCCCACCCTGCCTGACCGACGAGGTATCCGGGCAGCGCTCTGCCCCGCCGCGTCCCGACGGACAGGAGGTAGCAGCCGTCACCTAGTGCACCCAAGCGTCCCGTGTACACCGTCCCGGGTGCACTACCTGTCAGTCCGCACACCGTCATCCAAGCGACCGGAGCGTGCGCCGGCGCCACTCCTCCGCGGACGGTCACCGGCGCCCGCAGTACGGGAACTCACCCGAAACACGCAGCGCCGAGACCTCACCGGAAACACGCAGTACGAGGACCTCACCGGACGCACGTAGTACGGGACCTCACCGGACACACGTCGTACGGGATCCCCGCCAGGGCAAAAGTTGAGCCCCGGGCGGTGACCCGGGGCTCGGAGTGGATGGATGGGCGGCGGAATCAGCTGCCGGACTTGCGCCGGAACTGGCGCTTCTGCTTGTCGTTGTGCGCCTCGCCGACGCCCTCGTGCCGCGGCCCGGTGCCCGGGTGCGACTCGTGGTTCTTGTTCTTCTTGGCAAGCGCCTCGCGGAACTTCTTCTGCAGATCGTCCTGCGCCGGCTCGCTGGGCTTGTCGCTCATACCGTCTCCTTCACAAACCGTCAGGCGTACGGACTCTAGCTAACCAATTGTGAAGGGCACCCCGCCAGGCAATTACGGCGGGGCCCTGCTCAGCGCCCAGCCACCCGCCGCCTGACCTCCCGCCGCGCGTGCGGTTCCACCTCGGCAAGCCCGACCGCGGCGCCGCCCCGCGATCTCACTGGAGGAAATATCCCCGGACGGTGCGCTCGCCGACTGTTAGTTTCGAGGCTCGGTCTAGGGATAGGGGATGGATAGTGCTGGTCAGTACTGAGGCGCTGGCAGGAATCGCATTGGTCGAGCTCGGACTCGTCATCGTGCCGGGACCGAACATGATCTACCTGGTCTCGCGGTCGGTCACCCAAGGCCGTCGTGCGGGCCTGACCTCACTCGCCGGAGTAGGCGTCGGCTTCTTCACCTACTTGCTCGCGGCAACCGCCGGCCTGGCGACCCTCTTCGCCCTGGTCCCCGAGATCTACCTCACCCTGAAACTCGCCGGCGCCGCGTACCTGCTCTGGCTGGCCTGGGGCGCCCTCCGTCCCGGCGGCAGTTCCGCCTTCACCCCGTCCGAACTCACCCCAGACCGCCCCCGCAAGCTCTTCGGCATGGGTCTGCTGACCTGCATCCTCAACCCGAAGATCGCGATCCTCTACATCTCACTGCTCCCGCAGTTCGTCGACCCGTCCCGCGGCCACATCGGCACCCAGAGCCTGTTCCTCGGCCTCACCCAGCTGGCCGTCGGCGTCATCATGAACGCCGTCTTCGTCATCACCGCCGGCTCCGTCGCCACCTTCTTCTCCCGCAAACCCCTCTGGTCCCGCATCCACCGCTACGTGACCGGCACCGCCCTGGCAGCCTTCGCCGTGAAACTAGCCACCGACCGCACCCAACCCGTCGCGTCCCCATAGAGCGCCACCCCTCACCATCCGCCGTCACTCGCCCACCCTCCGGCGCAATTCCCCTTACCCTGCAGCGTTCCTGCCGCTGCTCATTTGGCCCCCGCCGTACAGTTACTTCCACGGCCCCGAGCCCACCGTCACCTACCCGCGACCCGCCCTCAACGCGCAGTCGCCCAGCTAGGCCCGGCCGTCCCCTCAACAGGTCAGGGTGCCGGGTGAGCACCATTCCCTGCCCCGGCACCCTGGCCGCACCACCCCTCCGCCCTCTTGGCTCCCATCTACAACGCGGAGCCGCCAACACCGCAGCACAGGCCTTCTCCCCCACCCAGTTGGCGATCCTGCACTGCCTGTACTCCCGCCACCACAACGGTGCATCCGGAACAACCCTGCCTACTTCAACCGGATACAACACGGTCACCTGCTACTCGCGGTACGGCAGCTATTCAGCCTTCGCAGACTACCCAGGCTGCGCACTGACCGAAGCACTTCGCGAGCCGGCCTCTCTTCCCGACGGCCCGCCCTGGCCACGCCACGCGGCAACCGCTAAGCCAACTCCGCGACAAACACGAATTCCTTGCCCGGCCGATCCGGCGCATCCCGTACGTCGGTGACCGCGAACCCCGTTGCCTGCAAGGACTCCTCGATCTCCGCCCGACTCCGGAACCGCAGCGTCGACTCCGAGGTCAGCACCGCCCCATCAGCCTCGAACACGTACTCCGACCGAAACGTCACGAACGGCTCCCGCACCTCAACCAGCTCGGTCCAGTTCTCGACAACCCCAACCCCGTCCACCTCAACCCGCCGGTACGTCGCCTCCCGATTCCACTCCAACCACGCCCGACGCGCCGGATCCCTCGTCTCGAACACGAACCGCCCACCCGGCGCCAACGCAGCCCGTAGGCCGTACAGCGTCGCGACCCACTCCTCATCGCTCAGAAACACCTGCGCCACATTCCCCGTCATCACCGCCAGATCCACCTGCAACTCCGGCAGCCCGGTCGCATCCCCATGCACCCACCGAACCTTCTCGGCCCCAGCCTTCCCCCGCGCCACCTCCAACGAAGCCTCCGCCGGATCCACCCCCACCACCTCAACCCCAAGCCCTGCCAACAGCGTCGCCAATGCCCCCGTCCCACACCCCACATCCAGCACGGACCGCGCCCCGAACTCCCTCACGATCTCCACATAAGCAGCAAGATCCCCCCGCCCACCCTCCAACCAGTCATAAACCCCCACCAACCGCGGCACCCCAAACAACGCATCAACCATCCCCCGAACCTAAAACCCCACGCCCTCCCCCACCAACCCACTTTCCACCAACAGCACAGCCAAATGATCGGACTCAGGTGAGTCCCCGAAGCCGAACTTGGTGCGGAGGACATAACCCCCTACATTCACCGCATGGCCGACAGAATTAGGGTCCGGAGCGATCCGGAGACGGAGCACGCCCTGACCGTCCTGACCCGAGACGGCACCCCACGCCCCACGGCCGTCCGCCAAGCCATACTCGAAGCAGCCCTGCGCAAGGAACGAGCCACGGCAATGCGCCGCGCCGTACTACGAATCCCACTCGGCGACCCAGACGACATCAACATCGCCACCAAGATCGCCCGCGACCGCGGATGATCTACCTCGACGCGGCCGCCATCATGAACTCGTCCGGCGGAGATCCGACCGTGGTAGGTCAGCGGCTCATCAGCTGGCCGTCGCCTGTTCTTACGGCCGGCCAGTCTGTACTGCGTTGGTAGGCGCGGGCCCGCTTCAGCCAGACCGAGCGATCCTGGTGCTCCTGGCGTAGGCGATCGAGGTCTAGTTCAACGCCGACGGGTGGAATGGCTTCGGCCTCTGCGATCCGGTCGGCCATCGCCGCCAGCAACTCCCGATCGAACTCCTCGATCGCGGCAACGAAGTCTGTGACCGACATCGTCGTTCGAAGAGCTCGGGGTTCGGCAAAGTTGGCCGGGGCGTTCCAGTCGACCGTGATCTGGTCGCCGGTTCGCCAGCAGCGCAGGCTCGGCGGCTCGCGGAGGTACCCGAAGTACACGTCCCGGGACGACCACCAGTCCATGGCGGCGTCGACAGCTTCGGACTCGGCGTCGTTCCAGCCGCGACCATCGGACTCGACGAAGCCGACCAGATCGGCCGGAACCTGTTCGAGCGCTGCAGGGAGCAACTGGAGCAGGTCTTCCCACAACCGGACGACGTAGTAGTCGACGTACGGGATCTCATAGTCAGCAGCAAACTTGAGCAAGCAGACGTCACCGAGCTCGATCCAGTACCAGCCCTCAGTCAGCCCGAACCAGTGCAGGTTCGCCCTTTCCCTACCCCAAGGCGCAACCTCCGCCAACGGCCGAAGCTCAAACCGAAAACGGATCAAAACCGTCAGACGTTGAAGCGGAATTCCACGACGTCGCCGTCGGCCATGATGTAGTCCTTGCCTTCTATGCGGACTTTGCCGGCGGATTTGGCGGCGGCCATGGAGCCGGCGGTGATCAGGTCTTCGAAGGAGACTATTTCGGCTTTGATGAAGCCGCGCTGGAAGTCGGTGTGGATGACGCCGGCGGCTTCGGGGGCGGTGGCGCCCTTCTTGATGGTCCAGGCGCGGGATTCCTTGGGGCCGGCCGTGAGGTACGTCTGCAGGCCCAGGGTTTCGAAGCCGACGCGAGCCAGCGTGTCCAGGCCGGGCTCCTCGACGCCCATCTCGGTGAGCATCTCGCGGGCCTCGTCCTCGTCGCCGAGTTCGACCAGTTCGGCCTCGAACTTGGCGTCCAGGAAGATCGCCTCGGCCGGGGCCACCAGCTCCCGCATCCGGGACTTCAGGTCTTCGTCGGCCAGCTCGTCGGCGTCGCAGTTGAAGACGAAGAGGTACGGCTTGGCGGTCATCAGCATCAGTTCGCGGATCGCCGCGCGGTCCACGTTCGTGGCGATGATCGGCGTACCGGCCTCGAGGTGCTTCTGCGCCTCCCGGACCGCCTCCAGGACGGCGACGCCCTCCTTCTTCAGGCGGGCTTCCTTCTCCAGCCGCGGGATCGCCTTCTCGACGGTCTGCAGGTCGGCCAGGATCAGCTCGGTCTGGATGGTGGAGATGTCGTCGGCCGGCGAGACCTTGCCGTCGACGTGGGTGACGTCGTCGTCGCGGAACACCCGGGTGACCTGGCAGATCGCGTCGGACTCGCGGATGTGGCTGAGGAACTTGTTGCCCAGCCCTTCGCCCTCGGAGGCGCCGCGCACGATCCCGGCGATGTCCACGAACTGCACCGTGGCCGGCAGGATCTTGGCGGAGCCGAAGATCTCGGCGAGCTTGTCCAGCCGCGCGTCCGGTACGCCAACCACGCCCACGTTCGGCTCGATCGTCGCGAACGGGTAGTTCGCCGCGAGCACGTTGTTCTTGGTCAGCGCGTTGAAGAGCGTGGACTTGCCCGCGTTGGGGAGCCCGACGATTCCGATGGTGAGTGCCACGGGCGACAAGAGTACGCGGCCCACCCCGCCGTACCCCAATCCGACGATCACCGCCCCGTACTGCGAACCACGCGCAGCCGGGCGCCCGTCGTACCGGCGTCAGATCACGAAAGACTCCAGCTCGGCTCCGTACCAGCGCGAGGTGAGCCCGAGTGAGCGCATCTGCAACCGTCTGCACACGGCCAGCGACGCCGCGTTGTCAGGCCGTACGACGGCGTAGATCTCGCTCACCCCCGACCGGAATCCCCGCGAGATCGCCCCGCGCGCCGACTCGGTGGCAAGCCCTCGCCCCCACGCGTCGGGATGGAAGTGCCAGCCGACCTCGACCTCTCCGCGACTCGGCGCACCGGCGGGTTCGGGCAGCGGCACCAGCAATACAGTCCCCGCGACCGTCCCGGAGGCCTTCTCCTCGACCGCCCAGATCCCGAACACGGCGTCCTGATTGCGCTCGTTCCAGCGCTTGATCGTGCGGTCGGCCGCACCGCGGTCCGTCATCACGCGCGGATCGGCGCCCAGCCAGCGCGACACCTCCCAGCGCCGGTAGATGTCGAACACCCGGTCGCCGTCGTCCTCGGCCCAGTCCCGCACGATCAGCCGGTCGGTCTCGAAAACCACCTTCGGATCCATCCGCCCTCCCTGACCAGAAGATGTACCGAGCAGCACCTCCCGGCCGCAAGTGAAACCGCGAAGTGTGACCGGACGGAGAGCAAAGATCCAAGAAGGCCGTGAGTGCCGTCACACCCCGTGGTCACCCGTACACCGACTCGCAGTTCCCCGTACCACGGCGCCCACCGACTCGTAGTTCCCGGTACTGCGGTGTCTGCCGCCCGACCACTCCGCCCGCGTTCACCTGATCGCCGCACTACGGCAGCCGCCGTCACCCCAGCCGCCGTACTGCGGTGACCACCCATCGCCTGACGCCCTAACCTGCAGCGCCCGCCGTCGCCTGTTTGTCCTTGGAGAGAAGGCTTTTTCGCTTGACCTGACCCACTGAGATCTCCCCGCAACATGCGGATGCCAACCAGATCAGGACATGGCGCGTCTCCTCTTATGACAGCTCCTGAGGGGGAGCCAACTGGGGAACATCCGCCTGATCCACGAGGAGCATCGTCATGTCCAGAAAGCTTGCTGCCATCTTCGCGACCGGCGCAGCGGCCGCCCTGGTCGTCGGTTCACTGATCGCGATGGCGCTGGTCCATGAGAACCCGCCGAAGCCGACGTCGGCAAGCAGCGTCACGCCGAGTGAGACGCCCACCACGACGCCGACGAACGACCCGACGGATCAGCCCTCCGAGACACCGAGCAACACACCGGACAACCACTCCGGCAGTCCCGCCGCTGATCCGACCGCGGCCGCCGCGGCTGGTAACAAGAAGGTCGTCTTCTTCAGCTTCGACGACGGCCCGGATCCGTACTGGACGCCGAAGATCCTTGCAGTCCTGCAGAAGTACGGCGCCCACGCGACCTTCTTCGAACTCGGCAACATGCAGGCCGCACACCCCGGTCTGCGCGAGCAAGTACTTGCCGCAGGCAACACCATCGGCAGTCACTCGATCTCGCACCCGCAGCTGACTGCGATCAGCGCCGCGAGGCGGCACCACGAGATCTTCGACGGTCCGCAGTCGAAGTGCTTCCGCCCGCCGTACGGCGCGTCCAACCCCAAGGTCCGGGCCGACATCAAGGCCGCCGGCATGGTGCAGGTGCTCTGGGACGTCGACCCGCGCGACTGGGCGCGGCCGGGCGTCAACGCGATCTACAACAACATCATGCACAACGCCCACCGGCGCAACATCATCTTGATGCACGACGGCGGCGGCGACCGCGGCCAGACCGTTGCCGCGCTCGACAAGGCACTGCAGTCGCTGAAGGCCCAGGGCTACTCCTTCCCCGCGATGGACTGCTGACCCTTCGCTGATCCCTGGATTGTTGCTCGAAACCCACTAAATCAGGCGCCGCCGACAGTTGCTCCACAAAACTGTCGGCGGCGTCTGCCACTGTCTGTGACATGGCTGGTACGACGTTGCTGTTGGTGCTCCTGTTCCTCGCGGTCGGGCTGTTGCTCGGCGCGGTGTTCGGGGTGCTCTGGTCCCGCGGTCGCGACGGAGCCGAGTTGGCCCGGATCACCGCTGAGCGCAATGCGGCCGAGGATCGGGTCGTGGAGCTGACCCAGGAGCGCCATTCGGTCGGCCAGCAGATGTCCGGCCAGGCGGTCGTCAAGGAGTCCCTGGATCGCCTGCACGCCCAGCTGAACCAGTTGGAGAAGGGCCGGGCGGCCTGGCAGAGCCAACTCCATCAGCAGGTGAACGAAGTGCGGATGAGTGGTGAGGCGCTGCGGCGCGAGACCGCATCCTTGTCGACAGCTCTGCGAAAACCTCAGGTGCGCGGCCGGTGGGGCGAGCTGCACCTGAAGCGGACGGTGGAACTGGCCGGCATGGTCGCGCACTGCGACTTCACCGAGCAGACGTCGACGGTGACCGACGACGGGCTGCTCCGGCCGGACATGGTCGTCCGACTTGCCGAGGGCAAGAATCTGGTGGTCGACTCCAAGGTTCCGCTGGCCGCCTTCCTGGAGGCCGCCGAGAGCGAGGACGCCGACTTCCGGGAGGAACGGTTGCGCGCCCACGCGCGGCACCTGCGGACCCACGTCGACCAGTTGTCCGCCAAGGCGTACTGGTCGAGGCTGGCGTCGACACCCGAGTTCGTCATCCTCTTCGTGCCTGGCGAGTCGTTCCTGTCCGCCGCGTTGGACGTCGAGCCGTCCTTGCTCGAGTACGCCGCCGAGCGCCGGGTGATCCTGGCGACGCCGACGACGCTCATCGCGACCCTCCGAGCGGCCGCCTACGCCTGGAACCAGTCGGCGCTGACCGAGTCCGCCCAGCAGGTCTTCGAGCTCGGCCGAGAGCTCTATGAGCGACTCAGCACCATGGGCGACCACCTCGGCCGAGTCGGCCGCTCCCTCACCTCTGCCGTAGACGCCTACAACCGCACCGTCGGCTCCTTCGAGAGCCGAGTCTTCACCACTGCCCGCAAACTCCGCGACCTCCACGTCACCGAAGCAGAACTAGAAGCAATGGAAGCCATCGAGGCCTCCGTCCGCCCCCTCACCGCCCCCGAACTCCTAGCCCTGGAAGAAGCCGAAACAGAAGACCAAACCCGCCGGTGGATCCAAGGCCCCCCAATCGACCGGACCCCCCGCCCAACCCCCACGCTCCCCCACCCCCCAACCCCAGCCCCACCCCACGACGCGCCCCCAGACCATCCCCACCGCGCCAACCCCACACGCCCCCACCCCGACACCACCCCCCTCCCCGGCCTCGACCAAACCGGCTGACCCCACCTCCAGAGCACACTCACCCCAGCCTCGTCGCCCAGCCGACCTTCACCCAGAGCGCCCAGCAGTCATCTCGTCACCCCTTCAGCGAGCCGATCATGCGCTCCGGCTGCTCCCAACCGCCTTCAGCCAACCGGCTGACCCCGCGAGCCACCCGCTCACCGCCAGGACACACTCACCCCAGCCTCTTCGCTCACAGTCCTCACCCACATCCGTCGCCGGATTCGGCGTGGCGGTGTCGGGAGGTTGGTATGTCAGGCGTCGGGTATCCGCCAGGGGTTTGGCATTGACAAGGATGCGGGGTCGGCCAAGTATGAGAGCGCTCTCACTCACCGGTGATCCACCGTCCCTCACCGGCTGAGCAGTGGGCACCGGGTGCTTTCCAGTCCGTCAGGACCGCCCGTGGAGCTGCTGCGGCCTGGTAGCGCAGAAGTTCGGCGAGCTTGCCGGTGCTCCGCCTTCTCTCGCATGGGACAAACCTGAGGAGGAGTTGTGCAGATCAACCGCAAGCTGACGGCGATCCTCGCCGCCGCGGCCGCTGTCGCCGCCGGACTCATCGCCACCGCCGCCGGACCGGCGTCCGCCGTACCAGCGACCATTCCGCTCAAGATCACCAACAGCTCCGGCCGTGGTGACGCCGTCTACATCTACAACCTCGGCACCAACCTGCAGACCGGCCAGCAGGGCTGGGCCGACGCAGCCGGCAACTTCCACGCCTGGCCGGCTGGCGGCAACCCACCGACCCCCGCCCCCGACGCCTCGATCGCCGGCCCCGGCAACGGCGGGTCGATCACCATCCGGATGCCGAAGTTCTCCGGCCGGGTCTACTTCTCCTACGGCCAGAAGCTGGTCTTCAAGCTGACCACCGGCGGCCTGGTGCAGCCCGCGGTCCAGAACCCGAGCGACCCGAACCGCAACATCCTGTTCAGCTGGACCGAGTACACACTGAACGACTCCGGCCTGTGGATCAACAGCACCCAGGTCGACATGTTCTCGGTGCCGTACTCCGTCGGCGTCGTCCAAGGCAGCGGCGGCACCCTGACCACGGGCAAACTCAAGCCCGGCGGCTACAACAACTTCTTCAACGCCCTGCGCGGCCAGCCCGGCGGCTGGGCGAACCTGATCCAGACCGCGCCCAACGGTTCCGTACTCCGCGCGCTCGCCCCCACCTACGGCGTCGAGACCGGCGCACTGCCGGCGAACGTGATGGACGACTACGTCAACCGCGTCTGGTCGAAGTACAGCTCGCAGACGCTCACCGTCACCCCGTTCGGCGACCAGCCGAACACCAAGTACTTCGGCCGCGTCTCGGGCAACGTCATGAACTTCACCAACAGCTCCGGTCAGATCGTCACCTCATTCCAGAAGCCCAACGCGGCCAGCATCTTCGGCTGCGCGGGTCTGCTCGACGCCCCGAACGATCTGGTCCGCGGCCCGATCTCCCGCACCCTCTGCGCCGGCTACAACCGGTCCACCCTGCTGACGAACTCGAACCAGCCGGACAACAACCCGGCGAACTTCTACCTCGACAACGTCACCAACCACTACTCGCGCAAGATCCACGCGCAGATGGTCGACGGCAAGGCGTACGGCTTCGCCTTCGACGACGTCGGCAACTTCGAGGCGCTCGTCCACGACGGCAATCCGCAGCAGGCGCTGATCACCCTCGACACCTTCAACTAACCCTTCAACCAACCCCGGGTCCCCGCCGCTGCCCGCGCGGGATCCGGGGTTCTCCATGCCGCAAAAGGCCGCAAAGAGCCATAAAACAACGCAAGATGTAACCCATGCAGAAAGTGGTCGTCCCGTTGCCACCGGAGCAGGCGTTCGACCTGTTCACCGCCGGGATGGCGACCTGGTGGCCGCTCGCGACACACTCGATCGGCGGAAGCGCGGCAACCGACGTACGGTTCGAAGGCGCTGTCGGCGGGCGGATCGTCGAGTACGGCGTACAGGGACCCCTTGGTTACTGGGGCACCGTGTCCGACTGGGATCCGCCGCTGTCGGTCAGCTTCACCTGGCACCCGGGCACCGACCCGAAACGAGCCGGCCGAGTCACCGTCACCTTCCGCCCAGCCGAAGCCAACACCGAACCCGAAGCCGATCCCCAGCCTGGCAGCAACACCACGACCGGCGCCGCGACCGGCGCCCGGGGCGGCACTGTGGTCGAGGTGGTGCACACCCCCTGGGGCGGGTGGGAGGACGTGCTCGACTTCTATGTAAGACACAGCCGATAGTGGGCGAATGGCGAATGCACCGGTCGATCCCGTCGCGCTGGCAGCAACCCTCCGCCCGCACGGCGAATCAGTCATGCTCCCCCAAGCCGCCTACACCGACCCGGCCGTGCTCGCCTGGGAACGACGGAACTTCTTCGCAGCCCACTGGACCTGCCTGGGCCGAGTCGACGAACTGACAGCCGGTACGGCGTATCGCGCGACCGTCGTCGGCGACGTCAACGTGCTGCTCACGTTCGGAGACCGCCCTCGCGCATTCGCGAACACCTGCCGCCATCGCGGCCACGAACTCCTGCAGCAGGGTGAGTCCTCCGACCGCAAAGCGGTGGTCTGCCCGTACCACGGCTGGTCATACGAGCTGGACGGCGCGGTGAAGTCAGCACCCCGGATGGGCGAGACCTTCGACCCCGCGCCGTACAACCTGGTCGAACTCCCGAGCGAGGTCTGGCAGGGCTGGTACTTCGTGAACGCACTCGGTACGGCGCCGCAGTTCGCGGAACACCTCGGCGGGATCACCGACCTGGTCGCGCCGTACCGGCCTGCCGAGCTGACCTTGAAGGCCCGACACAGCTACGAGGTCGCCTCCAACTGGAAGACGATCGTGGAGAACTACCACGAGTGCTACCACTGCCCGCTGATTCACCCGGAGCTCTGCAAGGTCTCGCCGCCGAACTCCGGCGACAACTGGAACCTCCCGGGCGCCTGGGTCGGCGGCCTGATGGACCTCCGCCCAGGGGTCGAGACGATGTCGCTCGACGGGCGGTCGCGAGGCATCCCGCTGCCAGAGGTCAACCCACGCACGGTGAACTACGTCGGTCTGTTCCCGAACCTGCTGATCTCCCTGCACCCCGACTACGTCATGACACACCGGCTGGAACCCCGTACGCCGGGGCTCACCGCGATCGAGTGCTCGTGGTACTTCCCGGCCGAGGTGAGCGACCCGTCGTACGCGGTCGAGTTCTGGGACGTGACGAACCGCGAGGACTGGGCCGCCTGCGAGTCGGTCCAGCGCGGCGCCGAGTCACCACATTTCCGGCCCGGCCCGCTCGCCCCGGCCGAGGATGCGGTTTACCAATGGGTCACCATGATCGCGCGCGGCTACCTGGGCAAAAGTTTGTCGCAGTAGTGGCTCAACCTTTCGCCCCGCCCCGGTCATCGGAGTAGCTGACCGAGAATGACGACTGGGGCCGGGAAGACGATGGATCCAGGGCTCGATGCGGAGTTCGCGCAGTTCGTGGACGGGCGGTTCACCGCTCTGCAGCGGTTCGGGTACCTGCTCACCGGCGAATGGCATCAGGCCGAGGACCTGGTGCAGACCTCGCTGGCGAAGGTGTGGTTCAAGCGCAAGACATTGCGCAGTGCGGCCGCGCTGGAGAGCTACACCCGCACGGTGATGGTGAACACGAACATCCAGTGGTGGCGGCGCAAGTGGAAAGGTGAAGCGCCGACGGAGGTGCTGCCTGAGCCGTCGGCGGCGCCCTCGCAGTACGGCGTCATCGACGACCGCGACCAACTGCTCCGGGCGCTGGCCGAGCTGCCCAAACGGACCCGGGCGGCCCTCGTACTGCGGTACTTCGAGGACCTCCCCGATGCGGAGGTCGCGCAGATCATGGGCTGCTCCACCGGCACCGTCAAGAGCCACATCTCCCGCGGCCTTGCCAGGCTGCGCGAACACCACCTGATCAGCGACCTGCCGATCGCCTCGACCCGAAAGGAGGCCTGAGACATGACCGACGAACTCAAGCGGAAGTTCGAGCAGCTCGTGGCCGACGCCCCGCCGCCTTCCGGCGTACCGAGTGAAGGCGTCCTCGATCGCGTCCGCACCGTCAAACGCCGCCGTACGGCGACCGCCGGCGTCCTCGCCACCGCCATCGTGGTCGCAGCCGTCATCGCGGCGGGCAACCTGACCAAACTCAACTCGGCTCCGGCCCCGCTCACCAACACCCCCGGGCCCATCACGGTGATCACCGCACCCCCGACCACCACCCCGAAACCGACCATCGGCGGCTCGGTCAACACTCTCCCGCCGGTCGAGAACTCCGATCACCCGCCGGCGGGCGAACCGTCGTCCCCGAACACCTCGGAGCCGGGACCGGTCAAGCTGAACCTGACGCTGGAGACGACTCTCAAGAACCAAGTCATGACGGTGCAGTTCCGGGAATGGGGCTCGATGCTGGTACCGCTCTTCGGCGGCAAGCCGCTACCGGCCGATACACAGTTCACCGACCTCGCCGTCAACTACGGCTGGGACTGGGGCGACGGGAGCTACGACCCGCCTCAGGGCAAGAACGGCTCCGGGATTACCTGCGATGGCGCCACCAAACGAGCGCAGGGCGACGTATCCCGCTCAGTGCCTCAGACGCACCACTACACGAAGCCGGGCACCTTCACCTTCGAGTACAGGATCAGCTACTGCGGCCCGAACGGTCTGCAGACCATCAGGAAGACCAAGCAGGTGAGGATCGACCAACCTCACGACTACTAGGCGTGGTCCGACGTGCCTGTCGTTGCCATGCCGGCTGCTTTTAGGTCGGCGCGGAGTTCGCGGGGGAGGGAGAAGACGAGGCTCTCCTCCGCGGTGGTCACTTCCTGGACCTCGGCGTACCCACGCTCGGCCAGCCAGCTGAGCACGTCGCGGACCAGAATCTCCGGCACGCTCGCACCGCTGGTGACGCCGACCGAGTCGACCCCGGCCAGCCAGGCCTCGTCGATCTCGGCCGCGAAGTCGACCAGGTAGCCCGCCTTGGCGCCGTGCTCGACGGCGACCTCGACCAGCCGGACCGAGTTCGACGAGTTCCGCGAGCCGACCACGATCATCAGGTCCACGTCCGGCGCCATCTTCTTCACCGCGGTCTGCCGGTTCTGGGTGGCGTAGCAGATGTCGTCGCTCGGCGGGTCCTGCAGCTTTGGGAACCGCTCGCGCAACCGGCGTACGGTCTCCATCGTCTCGTCCACCGAGAGCGTGGTCTGGGACAGCCAGACGACCTTCTCCGGGTCGCGGACCTCGATGTTCGGCACGTCGTCGGGACCGTCGACCAGGTGGGTGTGCTCCGGGGCCTCACCGCTGGTGCCGATGACTTCCTCGTGACCCTCGTGGCCGATCAGCAGGATGTCGAAGTCGACGGCGGCGAACCGCCGCGCCTCGTGGTGCACCTTGGTGACCAGCGGGCAGGTGGCGTCGATCGTCTTCAGCTGCCGCGCCGCCGCCTCCTGGTGGACGACCGGGGATACGCCGTGGGCGGAGAAGATCACCGTCTCGCCCTCGGGAACCTCGTCGGTCTCGTCCACGAAGATCGCGCCGCGCGCCTGCAGGGTCTGGACGACGTGCTTGTTGTGCACGATCTCCTTGCGCACGTACACCGGCGGACCGTACAGATCCAGCGCCTTCTCGACCGCCACCACGGCCCGGTCCACGCCCGCGCAATATCCCCGCGGCGCCGCCAGAAGCACCCGCTTGGGCTGTGCCAATGCTGCCCCTGCCCCGCCGCCCTGGTCAGGACGCGGGGTCGGGTTTGCAGTGGTCTCAGGCTGGGCAGTCACGACCCCTATCGTACGGGCCGTCAGTGAACCACCCGGCGGCCGTGGTCCATCTCACGACCGGCCGGGGCACGTCTCACGGCTCGCTCCTGGGGGTGAGCAGCCGCCGGTTGAAGGCCTCCGCCACCGCAGCCGCCCGGTCACTGACAGCGAGTTTCGGGTAGATATTGAGCAGATGGCTCTTGACCGTGGCCTCGCTGATGAACAGCTTGGCGGCGATCTCCCGATTGGTGTTCCCGGCGGCCACCAGCTCCAGCACTTCGAGCTCCCGCTGACTGAGCGGACCTGTCTCGGGGCCTCGCATCCGGGTCATCAGCCGCGTCGCCACCGACGGCGAGAGCACCGACTGCCCCTGCGCGGCGGCCCGTACTGCGCGCAGCAGCTCGGCGCGCGGAGCGTCTTTCAGCAAATACCCGGTCGCACCGGCCTCGATCGCCGGTACTACGTAGCTGTCGGTGTCGTACGTCGTCAGCACCAGAATCCTCGCCGTGGCGCCGCGCGCGGCCAACTCGGTGATCGCCGCCAACCCGTCCATCCCCGGCATCCGCAGATCCATCAGAATCACATCCGGCTGCAACCTGATCGCCAGCTCCACCGCCTCGGCCCCATCGCCGGCCTCTCCCAGCACCTCGAACCCAGGATCCCGCGCAAACATCCCACTCAACCCATCCCTCACCACAGGATGATCGTCAACAACCACCACCGTGATCGGCCCGCTCACGCTTCGCCTCCCGCCTCGCCCCGAACGGCGGCTTCGCCCACCGGCACCGCTCCCACCTCGCTCCGGGCGGCGGCTTCCCCCACCGGCACCGCTCCCACCTCGCTCCGGGCCGCGGCTTCGCCGACCGGCGCGGCTTCCCGGTCCGCGCTCGCCCCGGGGTCGGCCCCGGGCTGCCGGTTCGCCTCTCGCCGGCCAGGCAGTTGAGGGCGGGAGATGAGGGGGATGCGGGCGGAGATTGCCGTGCCGGCGCCTGGTTCGGATTCGATTTGGAGGTCTCCGGCGAGTGCCTCGATCCGTTCGCGCATCGCCACCAGTCCGAACCCGCCCTCTCCACCCGATGGTTGCCCAAGGCCCTGACCGTCGTCGCGAACATCCAGCGCGACCTCGTGCTCCAGATAGGACAGCGTCACGCCGACACGACTCGCCTTGGCGTGCTTGGCGATGTTGGCGAGCCCCTCCTGCGCTGTACGCAGCAGCGCGACCTCCGCGTCAGCCGGCAACGGCCGCGGAGTACCGGTCGTCGTCACCTTTGCCGCAATCCCCTGCAACGCCGCCCATCGTCGGGCGACATCGGCAACGGCTTCGCTCAACCGCTCCGCCTCAAGCCCGGCCACATCCAACGGCTCCGGCCGCAGTGCATGCACGGATCGCCGCGCCTCCTGAAGACTGTCGCGCGCCAACTGCGTCGCCGCGTCCACATGCTTCTGCCAACTCACCCGATCGGCAGCCTCCGCCGCCTGCAACTGCGTGATGATCCCGGTCAACCCTTGCGCAAGCGTGTCGTGGATCTCGCGCGCCATCCGCTGCCGCTCATCCCGTACGCCGGCCTCGCGGGCCTGGTCGAGCAGACGCTGATGCAGCACCGCGTTCTCGGCCAGCGTCGCCTCCAGCCTCCTGTTGGCCTCACTCACCTCGGCCAAAGCTCGATCGCGTACATCGTTCTGCCGCGCGCCACGCCAGGCATACCAGGCGTACCCACACATCGGCAGGATGTTGGCCGCAAGCACCGCGAAGTACCCAAGCAGTCCGTACGTCGTGCTCTTGTCCACCGAAGCCGCTTGAGCAGTCCCTGCGATCGCCGCTGCCCCGGCAACCCCGGGAATCAGCCACGGCCACTTGAGCACCCGGAACACGATGAAGAACGCCGCCGGCGCGAAACACCCGAACCAGGGCGCCCGCACCACCAGCACAGCCCAGATGGCCAGCAACCCCACGGCGTACGGAACCATTGCCGCCGTCCGCTCCCTCGCGGCCGGCCGCAGCGTGAACAACCCGAACATCCACAGCGTCGCCAGGCCCGCGAGCGCGAGATCAACCAGCAGCTCTGAACCCGACACCACGAACATGGTGAATCCAGCCAGCACCGCCAGCAATCCATACGGCAGCACGGTCACGACTGGCGACCAGCCTCGTCGCCGCTCACCAAGAGGCGTAGCGGTATCGACCCGCGGTACTGAGGTCATCCGCCCACCTCCTCGACTCGACGTTACCTGGCGGCGAACACCGAACGCAGATGCTTGCCATTGACAACAGCTACGACGCCGATCAGCACCAGCCCGCAGAGACCCTGCTCGATCTTCAGCCAGACCGGGAAACTCCCAGGGATCGCGATGATCACCACGATCGCCACCACCATGATCCCCGACACCAGCCGCAACCGCAGGAACGCACGCTGAGACCCTCGCGCCGCCCGGGCCGCAAAACTCGCCATCAGCAACGCACTGGCCACCACGATGCTGGTCCGCACCCAGACCGGCGTCGTGACCATCGAGTGATGGTTCCGCAGCACCACTACCGCCGCCAACGTCACCGCACTGAGCGCCACATAGACGCCGATCAACCCTCGAACCACCCGAAACGCAGCCCGTGTCGGCTGCCCGTCAACCACCGCTGAGGTATCCACCCGAGTCCTTCCCTCGCCGAATACCTCAACCTTCGCCGAGCATCCCCGCCCCGCACATCAACCACCCAGCCGATCCGTCAACCAACCGATCGGCTGATCCACCCCGAACACACCAGGCAGACCCCACTGGTGCACAAGTGGTTGCCTCCAGCAAGAAAGGAGCCGCCCGCCCTGTCCGGGCGGCTCCCCTAGGAGGTGTTCCACTGCCACAAGAATGCGTCCCAACAACCTGCCATGCAAAGGGTTTTCATCGAGCCCACTCCCGAATAGTTTCGAAGTCTTTCTCTGTCAGGCCGCGATCGGCTTCCACCCTCTGGAGCAGGTGTGGCCCAAGACCGTCCCGAGACCGCAGGTAGGCGCGGTCCCGGCGATTCACCTCGTCGTCGACCCAGGCAAACGGACGCCCACCGACCCAGTCGGCCACAGACGACGTCTTCCAGGACCGCCGCAGTCGCAGAGCTCCCGTCCGGGCATCAGCCGGCCAGGTAATGACGGGCAGGGTGTCAGGCAGGCCGAGGCGGGGCGCGATCAGGCGGTTGGCCCCGTGTTCCCAGCTGGTGGCCCAGACCAGGTCGAAGGTTTCGGCCAGCGCGTTGAGCTCGATTCCGTGTTGCTGATTCAGCAGCAGCGTCCATTTCTTGTCTCCTTCCTGGATCTCGTGGAGTTCGTAGCCGGGCGGGATCTCCTTCGCCCGGTAGGGATTCAGCGGCCCGTCGATGTCGAGCAGCAGCAGCGGTCGGGTCTGCACATCAGAGAAGGTACCGGCGTTCGCGGCGCTTCGGCGCGTTGTCCACAGGGGTTCTGTGATTGTCGGCGCGGCACCGTAGAGTCGCGGCGTGGCTTTGGAGACTTCCCCTGATGCGCCGGCAGCCGTTCGCACGATCGCGAACGGCATTGCCAGCTGGATCAACCAACTCGGCGCCGTCTGGGTCGAAGGACAGCTGACGGACGTCTCGATCGGCCGCGGCACGACGACCGTGTTCGGCACCCTGCGCGACACCGACGCCGACATCTCGCTGCGGTTCACCTGCAACCGGCGAGTGTTCGAGGCGGTCGACCCACCGGTCACCGACGGCTCGCGCGTCCTGGTCAACGCCAAGCCCAACTTCTTCGCCCGGCGCGGCACGCTCGCCCTGGCGGTGAGCGAGATCCGGCATGTCGGCATCGGCGAGCTGCTCGCCCGGATCGAGCGCCTGAAGCAACTACTCGCCGCCGAGGGACTCTTCGCGGCACACCGCAAGAAGCCGTTGCCGTTCCTCCCGCACACGATCGGCCTGGTCTGCGGTCGCGACTCGGCCGCCGAGCGCGACGTCCTGGAGAACGCCAAGCGCCGCTGGCCCGCCGTCACCTTCCGCGTCGAGTACGCATCGGTCCAGGGCCCGGCCGCGGCCGGCGAGGTGATGACCGCGCTACGCCGCCTGGACGCCGACGAATCGGTCGAGGTGATCGTGATCGCCCGCGGCGGCGGCTCACTCGAGGACCTCCTGCCGTTCTCCGACGAAGGCCTGATCCGGGCCGTCTCACAGGCCCGTACGCCGATCGTCAGCGCCATCGGTCACGAGCCGGACTCGCCGCTGCTCGACCTGGTCGCCGATCTGCGCGCCTCGACCCCGACCGACGCGGCGAAGCGGATCGTCCCCGACGTCCGCGAGGAGCTCGACGGCGTCCGGTTGCTCCGCGAGCGGGGTCTCCGCGCGATCACCGGCTGGCTCGATCGCGAGGCCCACGCCCTGGCCGCGATCCGGAGCCGGCCGTCGCTGGCTGCCCCGACGACCGATCTGCAGCGCCGGTCGGACGAGGTGGCCGCGCTGGTCGACCGCAGCCGGCGAACCCTGACCCACCGGCTCGACCGAGCCGGTGACGACCTGGCGCACCGGCTGGCGAGCGTGCGAGCCCTGTCCCCCAAGGCGACGCTCGAGCGTGGGTACTCCGTGCTCCAGCTGGCCGACGGGACCGCCGTACGGGAAGTCGGGCAGGTGTCGGCCGGTGATGTCCTGAACGCGCGCGTCAGCGACGGCCGGTTCGACGTGGAAGTGCAATCGAGTCCCAAGGAGAGCAAGTGACCGCCGATCGACCCGAGATTTCCTACGAGCAGGCCCGCGAGGAGCTCGTCGAGGTGGTCCGCAAACTCGAAGCCGGCGGCACCACTCTCGAGGAGTCCCTGGCGTTGTGGGAACGCGGCGAAGAACTCGCCGCCACCTGCCAGCAATGGCTCGACGGCGCCCGCAAACGCCTGGCCGAAGCCCAAGCCGCCCACACGGACAAGAAGTCCGGCTGACCCAGCCCAGGAGTTGCCCGGCTGGACGCCGGCGGTGGAGTCGTCGAGAAACCCGGCCGCAGACTGGTGGTCGAGGACCGGGAGGGTGAGGATGACCGATCAGTCAGCTGCGTTGACAGTTCGGCCAGCGGCGCAGGGCGACATGTTCGGCGCGGCGGTGGCTCGGATCGCGAGTTGGCGAGAGGCTTTCACCGGGCTGGTGCCGCAGGAGTTTCTTGACGCGATGGACCCGGCGAAGATCGCTGCCGGGTGGAAGGACAGCATCGCCGCCGGGCGTTCCCGCCTGTACGTCGCGGCGGAGGGCAACCGGATCGTCGGCTATGCAGGCATCGGACCTGCAAGAGAAGGGCCGGCCGACACCGGAGAGCTCTACGCGCTGTTCGTCCACCCCGATCACTGGGGCAAAGGCGCAGCCAAACTCCTGACCGACGCAGCGATCGCAGACCTGAAAGACAAAGGTTGCCGCGAGGTCTGGCTCTGGGTGCTCGAAGCGAACGCCCGAGCCCGCGCCTTCTACCGCCGCTACGGCTTCATCGAGACCTCGGCCCGGACGACCTCCAGCCTCAACGATCTCCCCGAGCTGAGGCTGGCTCTGCAGGTAGTCACGATGCGGTAACGCGCGGTCGCCTAAACGTTTCACCCCATGCCGAGTGCAGGACATGACATGTGAGGTTCGGCGGAGTCGCCGCAGGAGGGTCTCCTGGTGGAATCCGCAGCCGGCGACTGGACTCAAACCGCCAGCGAAAGAGGTCGCCATGAGGCAAATACGTTCACTGTTGCTCGCTGCCGCAGTGCTAGTGGCTGTTCCGGTGCTGGGAGCCGCCCCTGCGCAGGCGGATACCCGGATCTGCGAGCAGTTCGGTTCTACCACGATCGGCGGCAAGTACGTCGTACAGAACAACCGGTGGGGAAGCAGCGCCGAGCAGTGCATCAACGTCACCGGCTCCGGTTTCCAGATCACCTCGCAGCAAGGTTCCGCGCCAACCAACGGTGCTCCGCTGTCGTACCCGTCGATCTATGTCGGCTGCCACTACTCCAACTGCTCACCGGGAACCAACCTGCCGCGACAGGTCAGCCAGATCGGCAGCGCGAACTCTTCGATCAGCTACAACTACACGGGCGGCACGTACGACGCCGCCTACGACATCTGGCTCGACCCGACGCCGAAGACGACGGGTGTCAATCAGATGGAGATCATGATCTGGTTCAACCGCCAAGGCTCGATCCAGCCGGTCGGCAGTCAGGTCGGCAGCACGTCCGTCGCGGGCCGGACCTGGCAGGTATGGCAAGGCTGGAACGGCGGCAACGACGTGGTCTCGTACGTCGCGCCGTCATCCATCTCGAGTCTCTCGTTCAACGTGATGGACTTCGTCCGCGATGTCGACGCCCGGACCCAGGTCACCAGTTCCTGGTACCTGACCAGCATCCAGGCCGGATTCGAGCCCTGGAACGGCGGAACCGGCCTGGCCGTGTCGAGCTTCTCGGCAGACGTCACCGCCGGGAGCGGCGGAGGTGGGAGCAGCGCGAAGGAGATCGTCGGCGTCGGCAGCGGACGGTGCCTCGACGTGGCCGGCGGCGCCACAGCCGACGGCAGCCGGGTCCAACTGTGGGACTGCAACGGCGGTGGTGCCCAACGCTGGGCACGGAACGGAAGCACGTTCGTCAACCCTCAGTCGGGCAAGTGCCTCGATGTCGCCGGCGGTTCGACGGCCAACGGCACCCCGGTCCGCCTGTGGACCTGCAACGGCGGCGGCGCACAGAACTGGCAGGTCAACACCAGCGGCACGATCACCAATCCTCAATCGGGCAAGTGCCTGGACGCGGCAGGCCAGAACACCGGCAACGGCACCGCGATCCAGATCTACGAGTGCAACGGCTCCACCACGCAGGCCAATCAAGCCTGGTCGCTGCGCTGAACCGGTGGTG
Organism: Kribbella sp. NPDC006257; assembly: GCF_040613535.1. Classification (NCBI taxonomy): domain Bacteria; kingdom Bacillati; phylum Actinomycetota; class Actinomycetes; order Propionibacteriales; family Kribbellaceae; genus Kribbella; species Kribbella sp. NPDC006257. The sequence goes on along the minus strand of NZ_JBEXSJ010000029.1, from coordinate 62,642 downwards.
CCCCGCGACGTGCGTGGGGCACCCCTTCGGTCAACTGGTGCGTCTGCGCACGCAGTACGGCGATGTCTGCAGCCCGCAACGCCTCGTCGGCGTCCTGGAAGGGCCTGATGCTCCGCAGCACCCCGATGGCGGCCCATCCCGACCGCGCCGAGGCGACCAGTTCGTCGACCCGTGCCGTGCCTTGTCCGACGTCATCCAGCAGTACTGCGAATTCGTCCTGCCGCAGTCGCGCCGCGGAATCCTCGTCGGCCAGCGCCTGCAGCAGCCGCCGTGCCTCCGCCCGCGCGGCGGAAGGATCTTCCCCGGCTGCCGCGGCAACCCGGATCAGGAGGACGGCGCAGTCGTAGTCTCCCGACCGCCGGGTCCGCTTGATGGCCGCGCCGAGCCGGTCGAGGAAGAGCATCCGGTTGACGAGCCCGGTCTCCGGGTCGCGCAAGGCGTTGCGGCGCAGGGCGAGTTCCTGTTCCTTCCGTTCGGTCATGTCGACCAGGGCTCCGACCAGCCGAGCAGGGCAGCCGGCATCGTCCAGCACCGTGACAGCGCGGCACATCATCCACCGGTAGGCGCCGGTCGAGGTCCGCACCCGGTGTTCGAGCTCCAGTGGACTGCGGGCGCCACCCAACTGGGCAGCGATCGCCGTGGACAACTCGCTCCGGTCGTCCGGATGCACCCGGTCGAGCCATTCGGTGGGAGACGAGCCGATCTCGTCCGCCTCATAGCCCAGCAACTGCTTCCACCTCGGCGAGTAGTAGACGGTGCCGGCCGAGACGTCCCAGTCCCAGGTGCCGTCCTGGGTCGCCATCGAGGCGAGGGCGTACCGCTCTTCGCTCGCCCGGACGGCGTCGGCAAGCGCGCGCTCCCGCGCCGTGGCCTCCTCCAGCGCCAGCCGCTGATCGCGCAGGGACGACATCAGCCGCTCCTGGTCCAACGCGACCGCCAGCAGAGCCGCCCAGTGGTTGTACTTGTCCCGCCCGCTGGTCATCCTCGTGTCGACCGTCCCGTCGATCGCCAGCAGTCCCCAGTCGCTCGCGCCGAACGTCACCGGGACCACCAAGGTGAGATCGCTGCTGCCCGCCCGGGACTGGGTCGCGGGCGGGAACTGGCTGGCCGGCAGCCGGGTACCGACCAGCCGGGACAACATCCCGGAGGAATCGTTGACGCCGGCGATCTCGATCTCGCGATCGCCGGGCGTGAATTCGTGGCCGGCCCACAGCCCGAGGCAGGCAGTGCCGCGCCCGGCGGAGGGAAGCCAGCTGAGGGTGCGCGCGCCCGGACCAGTTCCCCGCAAGAGGTCCAGGTCGACCTCGTACTGGTCGGCGATCGCTCGTTCCAGGTATCCGCTGCGCGCGAGCATCGGCCGGGTACAACCTTTGGTCAGTGCGACCAGGACATCGGTCGTCACCCGGCGCAGCGTCGCCAACCGGTCCGAGCCGGGCGGCAGGGTGTTCGCCAGCTCGGTCTCCAGGTCCCGGACAGCGGCGACGAACTGCTCGAGTGCCTCCGGATACGGCCGCCGGGCGGACGTCAGCTCGGCGAGCCGGCCGAGCAGCACCGCGGCCGGAACCGAACCGTGCTCGGCGGCAGCGGTCATCGGTACGACGACAGCGCGCAACCAACTCTCCCGGGCCCCGTCGTCGCCGGCTTCGAGACTCCCGATCGCGGGCGGCCGGCCACCGAAGCCGGTGTCGGAGAGCCGATGCAGCCGCGACCGGGCCGGCGTCGACCCGTAGAGGTCGAACAGCGGATCATCGATGCCGTCGACCAGCTGTGCCGTCGACTCGCCACAGCCGCAGGATTCGCGGATCACCAACGTCGACGGCGTTCGGTACGCCTCGGCGGCGACGTCTTCGCCACGAAGGCGGGCGAGCAGCAACCTCACCGCCAGACCACCGACCCGGTCCGGGTGCGGATCGACCGTCGAGAGTCGCGGCACCAGCCGGGCTCCGGTCTCGGTCCGGTCGAACCCGATGACGGCATGGTCCTGCGGCAAGGTCAGCCCGGCGGCCCGCAGCGCCCGGATGAAGCCGACCGCGTTCCGGTCGGTCGCCGCGATCGTCGCCGTCGTGGGACGGCCGTCGCCGAGGAACCTGGCGGCTGCCTGCGAACCGCCCAGCTCGTGGTTGTCGAGGGTCTCGAAGAACCACTCCGGAGCAGGCCTGATCCCGTGCCCGGCGAGCGCGGTCCGGTAGGTGTCGTACCGCTCCCGGATGTCGCGCTGCACCGGGCAGCCGATGAAGCCGATCCTGGAGTGCCCGTGCTCGAGCAGATGCCGCAGCGCCGCCTCGATCCCGCCGGCGTTGTCCGGCACCACCACCGGCGCGGGGAGGGCGGTCTGGTCCTCGCTGATCATCACCACCGGCCGGCCCCACTTCTGGACCGCGGGGAGCCGGTCGTGCTGGACCGCTTTGGCGATCACGATGAGACCGTCGACGGCGTCGAGTGCGACCGGAACCTCGGCCAGCGGCTCGTCCAGATACAGCTCGCGATCGAGCCCGGCCGGATAGGTCTGTACGGCGATGACGCGGTGCCCCTGCAGGCGAGCCGCTCGCGATATGCCGGCGATCAACGCACCGAAGTAGAAGCCACCGACGACCGGCGAGAGCACTCCGATCGTCAGCCGATTCCGCATCCCAGCCATGCGCATCCCTCACGTTCGTCGCAGCCGAACCGGTGCGCGCAGGCGCATCGGGCCACACACTAGGCAATTGTGGTCCCATCCGCCCCCGACAGTTCCGGATCGCACCCCCGCCGCCCGACGATCAGCGACGTCGCCCGGGCCGCCGGGGTGTCGATCGCGGTCGTCTCCTATGCACTCAACGGGCGGGCCGGCGTTTCGGCCGCCACCCGGGAGCGGGTGCTGCGGATCGCCGACGAGTTCGGCTGGCGACCGAACGCCGCGGCGAGCTCGCTGCGGAGCGGACCGCGCGCGGTCGGTCTGGTGCTCACCCGGGAAGCCGGCGTGATGGCTCCCGCGACGTTCTTCCTGGACTTCGTCTCCGCCGTGCAGGACGTGGTGGCCGAGCGCGAGTTGGCTGTCCTGCTGCAGATCGTGGACTCCCCCGAGGCCGCGGTGGCGACGTACCGCAAGTGGTGGGCCGAGCACCGCTTCGACGTGATGATCGTGCCCGACGCCCTCACGCGGGATCCCCGGATCGACGCGTTGCGACGGATGCGCACGCCGGCCGTCGTACTGGGTCCGCGGACCGGCTCCCAAGGGCTGGCGTCGGTCTGGTCCGACGAGGAGGATGCCTCTTCGCGGATCGGGACGTACCTGGTGGAACTCGGTCATCGGGAGGTCGCCGTCGTGACCGGTCCGGCCGCCCTGCACCGCACCCGCCTGCGACTGGAGGTCCTCACCCGGGTGTTCGACGCGGTCGGCGGCAAGCTGATCCATGTGGCCACCACTGCGACCCCCGAGGAGGCGGCCGCGACGACCCGGCGGTTGCTGACGACCTCGGCGCCACCGTCGGCCGTCGTACTCGACTCCGACCAGATGGCGGTGGCTGCCCTCGACGTCGCGCGGCGGCTCGGTCTGCAGGTGCCGTGGGATCTGTCGATCGTCGCGGGCAGCGACTCGGCCCTCTGCCGGCTCGCCACTCCATCCATCACCGCCTTGTCGTTGCCGGCCGGCGAACTCGGTGCCGCCGTCGGCCGCGGAGTACTGGCTGTGCTCGACGGGCAACCGGAGTACAGCTGGGTCGAACCCATCGGCGGCCTCGCTGTCCGTGGCAGCACCGCGCCCCGATCCCGCTGAAAGTCGCCGTCCTAAACGTTTAACCCCCTGCCTGTGACGTGCTGCTGTGTGCGAAGTTCGCCGAAGTCGCCGCGGATTCTCCGAGGCGGCTCCCGGCTGGCCCTCCTGGTGGGGCTCAGCACGCCTACCGCCCCATGGAGGCACGTGTGTTCAAGATCCCCCGACGATTGCTGGCGGCCACCGCCGCGGCAACCGTCATCCTCCCGCTGACCATGACGACCACAGCGACCACAGCGAGCGCCGCCGAGCCGCACGCCGACAACCCGTACGCCGGCGCCACGCAGTACGTGAATCCCACCTGGGCCGCCTCCGTCGAAGGCGCTGCCACCCGGGTCTCCGATCCGGCGCTCGCCGCGAAGATGCGCGTGGTCAAGAACCAGCCGACCGCGGTCTGGATCGACCGGATCAGCGCCATCGCCGGCAACTCCGCCGGTCCTGGCCTGCGCTCCCACCTCGACAACGCCCTGCTCCAGAAGCAGTCCGGTACGCCGCTCGTCGTGAACCTGGTGATTTACGACCTGCCCGGCCGGGACTGCTACGCGCTCGCCTCGAACGGCGAACTGCCGGCCACCGCGGCCGGCCTCACCCGCTACAAGACCGAGTACATCGACCCGATCGCGGCGATCCTCGCCGACACGAAGTACCAGGGCCTGCGGATCGCGGCGACGATCGAGCCGGACTCGCTGCCGAACCTGGTCACGAACAGCTCGCAGCCCGAATGCCAGCAGGCCGCGCCGTTCTACCGCGACGGGGTCAAGTACGCGCTCGACAAGTTGCACGCGATCCCGAACGTCTACAACTACATCGACGCGGCCCACTCCGGCTGGCTCGGCTGGGACAACAACGCCGTTCCGGCTGCCCAGCTGTTCGCCGAGGTGGCCAGGTCCACCCAGGCCGGCCTGGCGTCGGTCGACGGCTTCGTCACCAACACCGCCAACACCACCCCATTGAACGAGCCCTACCTGCCGGACTCCTCGCTGACGCTGAACGGTACGCCGATCCGTTCCTCGTCCTACTACGAATGGAACTTCGACTTCGACGAGCTCGATTGGACCGCTCATCTGCACACCCTGCTCGTTGCCCAAGGGTTCCCAGCCGGCATCGGCATGCTGGTCGACACCTCCCGCAACGGTTGGGGTGGTGCCGCCCGGCCGACGGCGACCTCGACCAGTACCGATCTCAACACCTACGTCGACCAGTCGCGGGTCGATCGCCGCAACCACCGCGGCGCGTGGTGCAACCCGCTCGGCGCCGGGATCGGCGAGCGTCCGCAGGCGACACCGGCCGCCCCGGCGGCCTCGCACCTCGACGCGTTCGTCTGGATCAAGCCGCCTGGTGAGTCCGACGGCGCGTCCACCGACATCCCGAACGACGAGGGCAAACGGTTCGACCGGATGTGCGACCCGACCTTCGTGTCGCCCAAGCTCGGCAACCGGCTCACCGGCGCCTCCCCCGGCGCGCCGCTTGCGGGCCACTGGTTCGAGTCGCAGTTCGTCGAGCTGGTCCGCAATGCATTCCCGGTGATCAACGGTGGCGGCAACCCGCCTGCGGACCAGACCTCACCTTCGGTACCCACCGCGCTCCGGGCCGGGACGATCACCGACACGTCGGTGGCGCTGACCTGGACGCCCTCGACGGACAACGTCGCAGTCACCGGCTACGACGTCTACCGCGGTACGACGCTCGCCGGAAGCTCCAGTACTGCGAGTTTCACCGCGACCGGCCTGACGGCGAACACCGCCTACTCGTTCACCGTCCGGGCGAAGGATGCCGCAGGCAACGTGTCTGCCGCCTCCGCCGCCTTGTCCGCGACAACGACCGGCACCACCAATCCGCCGCAGGGCAGCTGCAAGGTGAAGTACTCGGCGAACACCTGGAACACCGGTTTCACGGCGTCGATCAAGCTGACGAACACCTCGACCAGTCCGCTGAGCAACTGGCGGTTGACCTTCGCCTTCGCCAACGGGCAGACGGTCCAGCAGGGCTGGAGCGCCGTCTGGTCCCAGGCCGGCAGCGTCGTGACAGCCACCGCCATCCCGGGCCAGGGCACCGAGACGCTCGCCCCCGGAGCGAGTGTCGACATCGGCTTCAACGGCGCCCACTCCGGCACCAACAACGCACCGACCGCGTTCTCGGTCAGCGGTCAGCCCTGCACCATCGGCTGACCATCCTCGGAACCGCCGGTCGTGGTTCCAGCCTCTGCCCTTCAGGCAGGAGCCACGACCGGTCCCGCACAGTGTCCTGAGTCGGAGGTTCTCGTGTTCCTATCTTCAAGCACACGCATACTGTCCATGGCCGCAGCTGTAGTCCTCCTCGCCGGCACACTGATGTGCCAACCGGCGGCAACGCCCGCGGCTCAGGCTGTGCCTGCCCAGGACTGGTTGCATACCCAGGGCAACAAGATCGTCGACGAAGCCGGCAAGGAGGTCTGGCTGACCGGCACCAACTGGTTCGGCTTCAACACCAGCGAACGAGTTCTGCACGGCTTGTGGTCGGGCAACCTGCAGCAGATCACCAAGTCGATGGCGGATCGCGGGCTCAATGTGGTCCGGATCCCGATCTCGGCGCAGCTGCTGCTCGAATGGTCGAACGGCCAGACGATCATGCCGAACGTCAACACCAACGCGAATCCCGACCTGGCCGGGCTGAACAACCTGCAGGTGTTCGACCGCTTCCTCGCGCTCTGCGAGCAGCACGGACTGAAGGTCTTCCTCGACCTGCACAGCGCCGAGGCGGACAACGCCGGCCACGTCTATCCCTTGTGGTACAAGGGATCCATCACCACCGAGAACGTCTACCAGGCCTGGTCGTGGGTCACCAACAGGTACAAGACCAACGACACGATCATCGGCGCCGACCTGAAGAACGAGCCCCACGGTCAGTGGTCGGAGACCCTGTTCGCGAAGTGGGACAACTCCACCGACCCGACCAACTTCAAGCACTTCGCCGAGACCGCTGCGCAACGAATCCTGGCCATCAACCCGAAGCTGCTGATCTTCGTCGAGGGCACCGAGGTCTACCCCAAGGACGGCGTCTCCTGGACGTCGAAGAACAAGGACGACTGGTACAGCAACTGGTGGGGCGGACAGCTCCGCGGTGTCGCCCAGCAGCCGATCAACCTCGGCCAGTACCAGCATCAGCTGGTCTACTCCCCGCATGACTACGGTCCACTCGTCTACGAACAGCCCTGGTTCACCGGCGACTGGAACCGGACCACGCTCGAGCGGGACGTGTGGGACCCCAACTGGCTCTACATCCACAAGCAGGGCATCGCCCCACTGCTGATCGGTGAGTGGGGCGGCTTCATGGACGGCGGCCGGAACCAGAAGTGGATGATGGCGCTACGCGACCTGATCAAGGAGCAGCACCTGCATCACACCTTCTGGGTGCTGAACCCGAACTCCGGCGACACAGGCGGCCTGCTCAAGGACGACTGGGTGACCTGGGACGAAGCGAAGTACACGTTGCTCAAGTCGGCTTTGTGGACCCAAGGCACCAAGTTCGTCAGCCTCGACCACCAGGTCCGGCTCGGTGGCGCCGGCAGCACGACCGGCATTTCGTTGTCAGAGGCAACTGGAGGATCGGGTCCGGTCGACACGACGCCACCGAGTACGCCGACCGCGCTGACCGCCGGTACCGCGACGTCGACGTCGATCCCGCTCACCTGGGCGGCGTCCAGCGACGACGGCAGCGGCATCGCGGGCTACGACATCTACCGTGGCACGACTCTCGTCGGCACCTCGACCACCCCGGCCTACACCGCCACCGGGTTGACACCATCGACGACGTACTCGTTCACCGTGCGGGCGCGTGACGTGGCCGGCAATGTCTCGGCTGCTTCGACAGCCGTGACCGCCACGACGGCCGCGGGCCAGTCGACCGGCTCCTGTTCGGTCCAGTACCGGACGAACGACTGGAGCGGCGGGTTCACCGGCACGATCCGCATCACCAACACCGGCACGACGGCGCTGGCCGGCTGGACGCTCGGCTTCACCTTCCCGAGCGGCCAGCTCCTCTCCAACGGCTGGAGCGCGACCTGGACGCAGACCGGCACCTCGGTCAGCGCAACCGCCTTGTCGTGGAACGGCACCCTGGCTCCCGGAGCCGTAGTCGAGGTCGGCTTCAACGCGACCTCGCCGGGCGCCAACACCGCACCGACCACGTTCACCCTGAACAACAACCCCTGCAGCACTACCTAGTACGACGTACTCGGGGCGACGCCTTTCTCTGGGCGTCGCCCCTCACGCCTGAGCTACACCGGGCCCAGCAATCTCGTCACCAAACCGCGGAGACTCAGTTTCATCCGGTGGAGATCGAAACCCTCGGTCCGTAAGGCGTTGTGCAGGTCGGCGGCCAGCGGAGCCAGCAGGAAATGGGCCGTGTAGTCGACATCGAGCTCGGGTCGTGCCTCGGCGATCAGGATCGACAGGTGCCGATGCCACAACCGGTAGGAACCGATCCGGTACCGCGCGCTGTCCGAAGCGTTCTCGCTGTCCATGAACAGCTCGACATGCCGATCGAGCAGGTCCAGATACGCGTCCAGGAACGCGGTCACCCGCGCGACCGGCGCAGCACCTGGTCCCAGCGGCGGTGGCCCGGTCAGGATCTTGCCCTGCAGTTCCACCTCGCGTTCGTCGAGCAACGCGACGGCCAGGCCCGCGCGATCACCGAAGCGCCGGAACACCGTCCCCTTGCCGACGCCCGCCGCCGCCGCGATCGCATCGAGCGACACGTTCTTCACGCCGTGCTCGGCGAACAGCCGCTCGGCCGCCTCCAGCACCTTCAGCCGATTGCGGCGGGCATCAGCCCGTTCCGGACGGGGTTCGTCCAGCAACGGCAGACCCGATTGTGAAACGGACCGCGGTCCGTTACTGTCGTTCATAAGACGGACTGTAGTCCGCTAACGACGTGGGAGGAAGCACCATGAGCACCGAAGCAGCGATTGCCGACCTCGACCAGGGCCAGCCGGCCGACCGGAAAGTGGTCGTCGGCGCCGAGCCGGGCAGTTCCAGTGTTCGGATCGCAGTTGCGTACCACTCCGGACAGGGCCACACCGCGCGGCAGGCCGCGGCCGTCGCGGCGGGAGCGTCCGCAGTACCGGGGGCCGCCGCTGATCTGGTATCGCTGGACGAGTTGACCGAAGAGACATGGGACCGGCTGGCCGCCGCGGACGCGATCATCTTCGGCGCGCCCACCTACATGGGCAGCCCGAGCGCCGTCTTCAAGGCGTTTGCGGAGGCGAGCGTCCGGGTCTGGGCGGCCGACCTCGGCTGGCGGGACAAGTTCGCGGCCGGGTTCACCAACTCCAAGGCGATGGCCGGCGACAAGCTGAACAGCCTGGTCGACTTCGCTGTTCTCGCCGCCCAGCACGGGATGATCTGGGTAGGTCTGGATCTCTACCCGGGCTGGGCCGAGTCAACGGCCAGCATCGAGGACCTGAACCGGCTCGGCAGCTGGCTCGGCGCGACCGCCCAGTCCGACGCCGACCTTTCGGCCGAGAAAGCGCCGCCGGAGACCGACCTGCGCACCGCCGCCTACCTGGGTGAGCGGGTCGCGAAGATCACCCTCCGGCACCAGCGCGGTTCGCTGGCCGCCTGATGGCCTGGTTGATGCTGATCGCGGCGGCGGTCTTCGAGATCGCCTTCGCGCTCAGCCTCAAACCGAGCGAGGGGTTCAGCCGGTTCTGGCCGACGGCCGGCGTCCTGGTCTTCGGCGTCATCTCGGTCGTCCTGCTCTCCCGCACCCTCGACCGGCTTCCGGTCGGTACGGCGTACGCGGTCTGGACCGGGCTCGGCTCGCTCGGCGTCGTCATAGTGGGCGTGGTCCTGTTCGGCGAACCTTTGACCCTCGCCCGGGTCGCCTCGATCACGCTCATCATCGCCGGCGTCGTCGGCCTGAGAATCACCGGCGCAGCCTGACCGGACTCTATTCGTTCGGCTCGCGGAGGCCTACTGCGTCGTGCCGCCAGAACGCCTCTGCGTAGACCAGGGTCCCGGTCATCCAGGGCTCGTACTCCGGGAGCTTGACGACCTGGAAGGCGCCGTCTGGAATGCGCAGGGACGGCTTCCGGAAACCCTGGTCGCCACCGGGCAGGAAGCCCAAGCGGGAGTAGTAGCCCGGGTCGCCCTCCAGGAAGACGAGCGGGACGGCTCGCTCAGCGAGGGTCTGCAGCCCTTGGCGGACGAGGGCCGAGCCGATACCGCGTCGGTGATGCTCGGGTAGGACGGCCAACGGGCTGAGCACCTGCACCTCAACCAGTCGCCGTGGGGCGTCGAGGAGGCTGCGGGTGAACAGGACGTGCCCGACGAGCTGGCCGTCGAGCTCGGCGACCAGCGAGAGACCGTCCGTGGGCGTGATCGTGGTCCGCAGAGTGTCGACCAGGTCGGCCACGACTGAGCCATGGTCGCCGAAGGCCCGTAGGTGGATGTCCCGCACGGATTCCCTGTCACCCGGAAGTTCTTCGCGAAGCTGCATGACCGGAGGGTAGGGGTCTGACCCAGTCGCTCGCGAACGGTTTAGTGGCCGGTGCCTTCGCGGCGGCGTCGGCGGCGGTGGAGGCGGCTTCGGTTGGTGTGGACCGCGGGTGCGGGGACGGCGGGTGCGCCACCAGGCTCGTACTGCGCGACGAGGGACTGGTAGTCGTCCCAGGTCTCGACCCGGAGCGGAACGTTGCCGATGGCATCGACATCGGTGACCGGGGCCGGACCGTCGTCGATCAGCTTCCAGATGTCCTGGTCGCGACGCAGCGCCCGGAGCTTGCCGAACATCTCGCGCATGAAGAAGCACGGATGACCACGCCCGTTGTCGTAGCGGCTCACCCCGACCGGAGTGGCCACCTCCGCCACCAGCGACCAGACCGCGGCCGACGTCACGCCCGGCTGATCACCGAGCATCACAACCAGGCCGTCCGTCCGCCGGTCGAGCGCGTCGAGCGCCGGCACGATCGACGAGCTGCCTGTGTCGGCGTGCGGGGACTCGACCACCCGCGCGCCGTCCAGGTCGACCCGTTCGCGGACCTGCTCGGATGCCGCCCCCAGCGTCACGATCAGCTGGTCGAACCCGCAGTTGCGCGCGGTGTCCAGCGAGGCGCCGAGCAGCGTTTCGCCCTGGTAGGACAGCAGTTGTTTGGGAACGCCGAGCCCCGGCGAACCTTCGGCGGCGAGCACCAGCCCCGTGACGAACATGTCCGCCTCAGCCTCCGCGCCGAGAACAGGGGGTGAGCATGAGGGCTCCTTCGTCGCATCCGATCCATTGATCGAACAACGCGGCGCCCGTGATGTCAACCGTGCATAACTCGGAACAATCAGTGCAATGTGGCGGCAAACGTTTCGAGCGCGGAATATCCGGCATTCCCGGTGACGATCGTCGTCGCTCCGGAACCGATCAGAACAAGCGCATGTTCGTCATGCCTGTCCAGCAAGGTCTTCCGCTGCCAGACCACGCCCGCCACGGTCGACGTACCGTCATCGGCGGTCTTGCCGAGCTTGTCGGTCTGAAAGTTCTTGCCGGTAACATTCGACTGTTCCAGCCCGACGTATTTCTTCTGGTCGGTGACAATGCCCAGATGCCAGGTCATCGGGCTTTGCTCCGGAGCCTTGAATTCGGCACTGGTCGCGGTCCAGCCGGTCGGCATCGGGGCCGGCCCGAGCACCCACGGCGCCAGCTTCTTCGCATCCTGCAACTGCGCGGTGTACTCGATCGCGCGGACCTTCTCCGCCTTCGGCCGCCAGGTCACGATCGCCAGAAAGGCGACCACGATCAGGCAGGCCAGCATCGCCCAGAACATGTTGGTCAGCGTCCGCGCCTTCGCCCGGTTCGCGTTGTTCTGTTCCCGGAAGGCCGCTGCCTCGGCGCGGACCCGGGCCCGCTCGGCCTGCTCCGGGGAAACGTTCTCCCCGGTACCGGGCTGCGCGTGGGTCGACTCGGAATCCGTCGGGCTCATGGCACCAGTGTCTCCTGAGGCCGAACTCGGCCGATCAACGAGGTCGGGCGTTGGCTACGATCCGTGGCATGAGCGACGCCAGTACGCCCCCCGCCCAGCCCGCCGACGCCCGCGACCGGAACCTCGTCATCCGATGACGGCACCCGTCCTCGTCATCGGCGAGGCTCTCGTGGACATCGTCAGCGGCGGCCCGGCGAACAACTCCGGCGGCTCGGGCCCTGGCAGCGGCTCGGGCCCTGGCAGCGGTTCGGGCTCTGGCAGCGTTTCGGGCAACGGTCGCAGCGGGAAGAACGGCAGCAAGGCGACCCCGGGTGGCTCGCCGGCCAACGTCGCCGTCGGCCTGGCCCGGCTCGGCCTGCCCACTCAGCTGGTGACAAGATTCGGCACCGACCCGTACGGCGACCAGCTGGGCGCGCACCTGTTCGGCAACGGGGTCCAGCTCGCGCCGGGCTCGGTGGACCCGAGCTTCCGGACCAGCACGGCGACGGCGAAACTCGATGCGGCCGGCGTCGCGTCGTACGAGTTCGACATCACCTGGGATCTGCCGGCCCTGTCGCTGTCCCGTGGCTGCCCGGCGGTGCACACCGGGTCGATCGCGACCGTTCTCGAACCGGGTGCCGACGCGATCCGCCGGTTCCTCTCGTCGCTCGCTTCGGAGCCGGTGACGGTGACCCTCGACCCGAACGCGCGGCCGACGATCACTCCCGATCCGGTGACGACCTGGGCCGCAGTACGGGCTCTGGCTGCTGACGCGGATCTGGTGAAGCTCAGTGACGAGGACTGTGAGTTCCTGCGGCCGGGGTTGTCTCCGGACGAGATCGCGGCTGAGCTGCTGAGTGTGGACCGGACGTCCTGCGTGGTGATCACCCGTGGCGGCGAGGGCGCGATCGGTGTCAGCCGGACCGCACGTGTCGAGGTGGGCGCTCCGGCGATTGACGTGGTCGACACTGTTGGTGCTGGTGACTCGTTCATGTCGGCGTTGATCGCCGGGCTACAGACGCGCGACCTGCTGGGCGCAGTACGGCTGAAAGGCCTTACAGAGCAGAGCTTGCACGATGTTGTCGACTACGCGGTGAAGGCGGCTGCGATCACTTGCACCCGGCACGGTGCAGACCCGCCGACCGCAGCCGAACACACGGCGACGTGGGGATGAGTACTGCGGACGCCTGGTCCGCCGAGCTGGAGTCGAAGGGCAGCGTGGTGTTCCTGCCACGCCGCAGCCGACTGGCGATCAGACTGGCCGGATTCGGGCTCCTGATGGTGCTGTCGGCCTGGACAAACCTGGACCACCTCCGCGCCGACGGCATGTCCAGCACTCTCGCCGTACTCCGCCTGACGGCCCTAGCCGCCTTCGTCTACGGCACCGGTCTCACTGTCTGGCAACTCATTACCAACCGCCCAGCAGTCACCGTCGACGAAGCAGGCATCACCCGAGGCCGCACCCTCCCCTGGTCCCTCATCGCCACCATCGAAGACCCCACCGGCCTCCCCGGCGCCCGAACCATCCAGATCCGCCCCACCAACCCCCGCACCCGCCCCCTCACCATCCCCCAGGACAACACACCCAACCTCCCCGCCCTAGCCTCCTGGCTCCGCACCCTCCACGCCCACCACACCTCAAACCCAGACAGCCCATACCAGCCAGGCTCTTAGCAAGACGTCAGGTGAGGCGGAGGCGTTTGGTTAGGCGGGGGCCTCGTTTGATTTTGATTTCGCCGAGGATGGCGGTGCCTTGGATGTGGAAGGTCTTCGGGGGGCCGGTGGTGGGGTCTACGGTGCCGCCGAAGCCGGCGGATTCTTCGGAGACGGAGCCTAGGACCGGGTTGCTGTCGAGGTGGACGATGGCGTTCTGGGGGACGCGGATCTTGACGTCGGCCAGGATCGACTTCACCTCGATGTAGATCTCGTCGTACGGGAGATGGGCCTCGGTGTAGTCCAGGGTGACGTCGCCGAGGACGGCGTTGACCTCCTGGCGTTGCGGCGGCGTCCAAGGGCCTTGCCGCTTCTGCTCGGACATGAAGACGGTCATCGTCGGCGCGGTCGCCGGACCCGGCACGTACTGCGGGGTCAGTGTCGACGCAGCCGCGTTCGGTACGGCGAGGCCGTTCGGGAGGTCGGCGGTGATCTGGATCAGCTCGCCGTACGTCTTCGCGCCGTACACCGTCTCCAGGCGATCCTCGAGCTCGGTGTAGCTCAGCCGACCTTCACCGGCTGCTTCGCGGAGGCGTTCGGCGACGTCCTCGCGTTCCAGGTCCGAGACCCGTCGGCGCAGCGCCAACTCGTCACCGGTCGGCGGCCGCGGTGCATCCTGCTGCTGGGGAACCTCGTCGTCCTGAGCCACAGCAAAACCCTACGCGCGCGCACGGTCATCCCGGCATGAGATGAACCCCCGAGAAGTCCCCTAGACCGACCCTGACTCTTGAAGCGAAGCTAGGTAACCCTTACCTACGACGTGAGGACCGACAGACTTACGCTGGTGGGGCTCAGACCACTCGCCTGGAGGTATGCCCGGTGTCTGCCGATTTCCAATACTCCGACCTGCTCCCGCTCGGAGCCGACGACACGGAGTACCGGCTCCTCACCACCGAAGGGGTGAGCACGTTCACCGCCGGCGGGCGCAGCTTCCTGCAGGTCGACCCCGCGGTGCTGCAGATGCTGACCGCCGAGGCGATGCACGACATCTCGCACTACCTCCGTTCGGCGCACCTGGCCCAGCTCCGCCGGATCATCGACGACCCGGAGGCGTCCGGGAACGACCGGTTCGTCGCCCTCGACCTGCTGAAGAACGCGAACATCGCGGCCGGCGGTGTGCTGCCGATGTGCCAGGACACCGGTACGGCGATCGTGATGGGCAAGAAGTCCGAGGGCGTGCTGACCGGCGCGGTCGACGAGGAGTGGATCAGCCGCGGCGTGTACGACGCGTACACCAAGCTGAACCTGCGCTACTCCCAGATGGCGCCGCTGACGATGTGGGACGAGAAGAACACGGGCTCGAACCTTCCGGCCCAGATCGAGCTCTACTCGACACCGGGCACCGACAACCCGGCGTACAAGCTGCTCTTCATGGCGAAGGGCGGCGGGTCGGCCAACAAGTCGTTCCTGTTCCAGGAGACCAAGGCGGTGCTCAACCCGGCCGGGATGATGAAGTTCCTGGACGAGAAGATCCGCTCCCTCGGTACGTCGGCCTGCCCGCCGTACCACCTCGCGATCGTGGTCGGCGGGACGTCGGCCGAGTTCGCCCTCAAGACGGCGAAGTATGCGTCGGCGCACTACCTCGACGCGCTGCCTACGACCGGATCGCCGGCCGCGCACGGGTTCCGGGACGTGGAGCTCGAGGAGGAGGTCTTCAAGCTCACCCAGCAGTTCGGGATCGGCGCGCAGTTCGGCGGGAAATACTTCTGCCACGACGTTCGCGTGATCCGGCTGCCGCGGCACGGCGCTTCCTGCCCGGTCGCGATCGCGGTGTCGTGCTCGGCCGACCGGCAGGCGCTGGCGAAGATCACCGCCGAGGGTGTGTTCCTCGAGCAGCTCGAGCGCGACCCGGCGCGGTTCCTGCCGGACACCACCGACGAGCACCTCGCCGATGACGCCGACGTGGTGCGCATCGATCTCAACCGGCCGATGAGCGAGATCCGCGCGGAGCTGTCGAAGCTGCCGGTGAAGACACGGTTGTCGCTGAACGGGCCGCTGGTGGTGGCGCGGGACATCGCGCACGCGAAGATCAAGGAGCGGCTCGACGCGGGCGAGCCGATGCCGCAGTACTTGAAGGATCATGCCGTGTACTACGCGGGGCCGGCCAAGACGCCTGAGGGTTATGCGTCGGGGTCGTTCGGTCCGACGACGGCGGGGCGGATGGACGCGTACGTCGATCAGTTCCAGGCAGCCGGTGGATCATTCGTGATGCTTGCCAAGGGCAACCGGTCGGCAAAGGTCACGCAGGCGTGCAAGGAGCACGGCGGGTTCTACCTCGGGTCGATCGGCGGGCCTGCTGCTCGCCTCGCCCAGGACTGCATCAAGTCCGTCGACGTCATCGAGTACGCCGAACTCGGCATGGAAGCCGTCTGGAAGATCGAAGTAGAGGACTTCCCCGCCTTCGTCGTAGTAGATGACAAAGGCAACGACTTCTACACAGACACAGCCAAACCAGTCCCCCTGACTGTCCGCCCGCGCACCTAACAACCCGCCTCCGGCGGCGATGGAAGGAAACACAGCAAAACCGGTTCCCCTGACTGTCCGCCCGCGCACCTAACAACCCGCCTCCGGCGGCGATGGAAGGAAACACAGCCAAACCAGTCCCTCTCACCGTCCGCCCCCGCAGCTGATAAGCCGCCTTCGGCAACGGTGGAGGGACGCGGCGAGGCAGCCGGCGGGCGGAGGTGAACACCGCGGAGCCTGGCTTGCCTGACTGTTCGCTCGCGCGGCTGAGAAGGCTCGCCTTCGGGCGGTGGAGGGGCGCGACGAAGACGTCACCCTGACCTGCTTGCCGGTGCAGCTGACAAAGCTGGTGAGGGTGTGGCTAAGGGCTCAGCCGGTTGCGGTGGCGGTGGCCGGGTCGGGGAGTTTGCGCATCAGGTCTTTGGCGGCTCGGAGTTGGTCGGCTTCGTTGTGGCCGAAGGCTTGCAGGTACGAGCGGAGGGCTGCGCGCAGGATGCGCAGCTCCTCGTCGTTCAGTTCGATGGTGTTCATAAATCCACGGTAAGTCCGTTACCGCCGGAAGGAACCTCCCGTAACCGACTCGTTTCCGGGAGCCCTCCCCAGCATCTTTGAGCACGATCTAAGCACGCCCCGGCCCTGGCCGTACTCAAGCGATGCACAGAGTGGCGGAATTTTGGATTTGCCGAGCTACCGGCGGAGGGCGGGGGGCTACTGGGCTGACCGTGGGGTTAGCCCAGTAGTTCTTCGGCGATGTGGGTGACGGTGAAGCCGGTGGGGGCTTCGGGGAGGCGGAGGTGTGGGTCGGGGCGCCAGGTTTGCCAGCCGTCGGCGAACGGAGACGTCCACGCTTCGATCTCCCGTACGGCGGCATGCGCGTCGGCCACGATCCGGGCGGCCTCGTCCTCGGTGAAGCGGCCGCCGGTTACGGCGCCCTCGAGTTCGTCCTCGTCCTTCCATTCGATCGTTCGGTCCGGGTTGATCCAGAGGTCCAGCACATGGTCGACCGAGGAAGTGCGACGTGCCTCGGGATCGCGGTGGTGTTCGGCTTCGAGGTTCACGTACCAGCCGAGGAAGGTTTCGTCAGCCGCCCAGAAATGCCACACCGACCAGGGCTTCCCCGTCGGCGACACCTTGAGGATCCCGGTCCCCCGCCAGACGTCGAGCTTCAGCACCCGATCGTCGACGAACATCCCCACCGGTCCGGCATGCCGCAGCTCGCGCCCGTCGACCAGCACCGGCTTGATCAGCGGCGTCCCCGGCGCAAGCCAGGCGACCAACCCGAAAGCATCATCCTGGACCACCGTCATCGGCCGGACGTTCGGCAGCTCACTGTGCCGGCCGCGTCCCTCGTAGACCCATTCGATCGTGGTGCCCGGCTGCCAGTACTTGACGTCCTGTGACGCCTCGGCCGCCGTCACGCGCCGGGCCTGGTCATCGAGAGCACGTCCAGGGCCGCATCGAGCTGTTCTTCGGTCAGATCGCCCTTCTCCAGATGGCCGTTCTCGATCACGACCTCGCGGATCGTCTTGCCCTGCTTCAGCGCGCTCTTCGCCACCGCGGCCGCGTTCTCGTACCCGATGTAGCGGTTCAGCGGGGTCACGATCGACGGCGACGACTCCGCGAGCGCCCGGGCGTGTTCGACGTTGGCGGTGATCCCGTCCACGCACCGGTCCGCCAGCAGGCGCGACGCGTTGGCTAGCAACTGGATCGACTCGAGCAGGTTGCGCGCGATCACCGGCAGCATCACGTTCAGCTCGAAGTTGCCGCCGGCACCGGCCACCGTGATCGCGGTGTCGTTGCCGATCACCTGCGCCGCGACCATCAGTGTCGCCTCGCAGATCACCGGATTCACCTTGCCCGGCATGATGCTCGACCCCGGTTGCAGGTCGGGCAGCGAGATTTCGCCGAGCCCGGCGCGCGGCCCGGATCCCATCCAGCGCAGGTCGTTGCAGATCTTCGTCAGGCTGACCGCGATCGTCTTCAGCTGCCCCGACAGCTCGACCAGACCGTCCCGCGCACCCTGCGCCTCGAAGTGGTCGACCGCCTCGGTCAGCTCGAGTCCGGTCCGCCGGTTCAGCTCGGCGATCACCTTCGCTGCGAACCCAGGCGGCGTGTTGATCCCGGTGCCGACCGCGGTCCCGCCCAACGGCAGCTCGGAGACCCGGGGCAGCGACCCGCGCACCCGCTCGGCGCCGCGGCGTACCTGGGTGGCGTAGCCGTTGAACTCCTGGCCGAGCGTCACCGGGGTCGCGTCCATCAGGTGGGTGCGGCCGGACTTCACCACCTCGGCGAATTCAGATCCCTTACGTGACAGGGATTCCGCCAGGTGCTCCAGGGCCGGAAGCAGATCGTGGACGACACCGGCCGTGGCCGCGACGTGGATCGCCGACGGGAAGGTGTCGTTGCTCGACTGGCTCGCATTCACCTGGTCGTTCGGGTGGATCTCGGTGCCCGACGAACGGGTTGCCAGCGTCGCCAGCACCTCGTTCACGTTCATGTTGGTCGACGTACCCGACCCGGTCTGGAACACGTCGATCGGGAACTCGGCGTCGAATTCGCCCACCGCCACCCGGTCCGCCGCCGCGACGATCGCCTCGGCCTGGTCGGTAGTCACCACGCCCAGCTCCGCGTTGACGATCGCTGCCGAGGCCTTGATCTGGGCGAGCGCGTGCACGAGCGCCGGGGCCAGCGGCCGGCCGGAGATCGGGAAGTTCTCCACCGCACGCTGGGTCTGCGCCCGCCACAACGCGTCCCGAGGCACCTTCACCTCGCCCATCGTGTCGTGCTCGATCCTGAATTCCTCGTTGTCACCCATACCTGCAGAGTACGTCGATCGCACCTGTCCCCCGCGACTGATAGAAGGACTGTGGACAACGACACAAGGAAAAAGGCGAAGGAAGGCGAGAGGGGTTCTGGGAAAGGGAAAGAAGGCGCGAGGGGCACTGGGGAAGCCAAGGAAGGCGGGACGGGTTCCGGGGAAGGGAAAGAAGGCGGGAGGGGTACTGGGGTTGTGGATGACGACACAAGGGAGTGCAGATGAGGTTCACTCAGTCCTTCGAGATCACCAAGTGGGACCAGTCGGCGTACGACGAATCCGGCGACATCACCCTCGGCCGGGCGACCGTCGGCAAGAACTTCACCGGTGGTGAGCTGCAAGGCACCAGCGCCGCAGAGCTCCTGACGGTCGGCACCGAAGCCGGCCCAGCGGCGTACACGGCAGTCGAGCGGTTCACCGGCACGCTCAGCGGCAAGGAAGGCGAGTTCGTGATGCTGCACGGCGCCACAGCCGACCAGGACGCTTCACACGGCACGATCGTGGCAGCCACCGGCGGACTCACAGGCCTGACCGGCACGGTCCTCTACGAGCACGACGACAAGGGCCCGCGACTCACCCTGGACTACGAGCTGGCCTGATACACGTAGTACGTCTCCGCACGCCCCTGCAGCTGCACAGGCACGGGCGTGACCTCACAGTGCCCGAAGACAGCCTGTACTGCGTCCTGCAGCGCCGATGACTCCGACGAGGACCAAACAGTCAGTACGCCGTCCGCACGCAGCCGGTCCTTGCACACAGCAAGGAACGAGGACTCATAGATCGCCGCGTTCCCCTCGTACACCAAGAAGTCCGGCCCGTTGTCCACATCGAGCAAGATCCCGTCCAGCGTCCCCGCACCCGAGGCAGCAACAACCTCACGCACATCGCCCACGACCACAGACACCCGCGGATCCTCCAGCACCGACGGCACCACGCCGTCCCGCATCCACTCCACCAGCAACGGCTCGATCTCGGCGACCACGACCTCCCGTACGCCGGAGTCGGCCAGCAGCGTCCGCACGGTGTACCCGAGCCCCAGCCCACCGACCAGCAACCGCGAAGGCGCACCGGCGAGCGCAACGGACGCGAGCAGCTCCTCGCTGGACGTCTCCCGGTCGTCCATCACGAACACACCGTTGACCCGCAACTCCAGCGCACCATCATCGTCGCGCCGCCGCAGCACCACGTCGCCCCGCTCGCTGCTCCCCCGCACCACCTCACTCACGCCCCCAATCCTGCCTCAATCCGCTTGCGTCCGAAGAAGCGGAGGGACGTGTGGTCCACTTCTTCGGACGTAAGCCGGTTGGTTGGAGAGGTTGTCCACAGGGGGCGGGAAGGGAGTGGCGGAGGGCGGGCAGAAACCGCGATCGTCGGGTGGATGAGCAACAAGAGGAGGAGACCTGCCGAGGTCGCGCGGCTGGCCCGCCTGGAGCGCGCCAGACGGAAAGATTGTCCTCAGAATCCCCGTACTCGGCCTGCGCACCGAGCGGGACAGATTCCTCGGTCAAGTCCGCACCACTCTGCTCGCCCGCGGATGGCAACCGGTTGCGTCCGAAGAACCGGAGGGACGTGCCGTCCATTTCTTCGGACGTAAGCAATAGAGAGCTAGTACCAGCCCTTGGCTTGGGAGTGGGACCAGGCGTTGCAGGGGGAGCCGTAGGTGTTCTCGATGTAGTCGAGGCCCCACTTGATCTGGACGACCGGGTTGGTCCGCCAGTCGGAGCCGTAGGCCGCCATCCGGTTACCGGGAAGGGCCTGCGGGATGCCGTACGCCGTCGACGAAGGGTTGTCCGCGTTGACCTTCCAGCGGGACTCCTTGTTCCACAGCTTCTCCAGGCAGCTGAACTGGCTCGTCTTCCAGCCGTGGTCCGGGAGCAGGTTCATCGCGATCTCCTTCGGCGTACCGGAGATCTTCTTCCGCTCGGCATCGCGGCTGGCGCGTTCCTCGCGGGAGTTCTTGTCGGTCTTCTGCAGCAGCTTGTAGCGGGCGAGGGCCGCGTTCTTGGCCTTCTGGCGGAGGTCGGACTGGTCCTGCGCGGCCTTCCGTTCGGCCTCGACGGCCTCGATCTGGTTGCGCAGCCGGTTGACCTCGAGGGCCTGCTCCTCGGCCGTCTGCGGCTTCTCCGACGGGGACTTCGCGGCCTTGGCCTTCTCGCTGTTCAGGACGGCGAGTTCGGCGCGCCCGGAGACCGGGTCCGAGGCGGCGTCGCTCCCGGAGGGGCTGAAGAGATCGAGTCCTGCGACCACCGAGACGACGACGATCCCACTCACTGCGAGGATCGCGACGGAGCGCTTCGCTTTCATCTGTCCTTCCGAATACCCGACCCCCGTCGGCTGCAACAGGAACATACTCTGGCCTAAACACACCGTGATCACAACCACGTCACAATGAACGGTGCGGCCACATGGCCTGTGGCCGCACCGGGTACCGCGAAAGTCTTACTTCTCCTTAACGGAAACTAACTTTCTAAAGCTGCACATCCTCCAGCATCTCGGTCACCAGCGCCGCGATCGGCGACCGCTCGGAGCGGGTCAGCGTCACGTGCGCGAACAACGGGTGGCCCTTCAGCTTCTCCACCACCGCGACCACACCGTCGTGCCGGCCGACCCGCAGGTTGTCGCGCTGGGCGACGTCGTGGGTGAGCACCACCCGCGAGTTCGCCCCGATCCGGGAGAGCACGGTCAGCAGTACGTTGCGCTCGAGCGACTGGGCCTCGTCCACGATCACGAACGCGTCGTGCAGCGAGCGGCCGCGGATGTGGGTCAGCGGCAGTACTTCGAGCATGCCGCGGTCCATCACCTCGTCGATCACGTCACCGCTGGTCAGTGCACCCAGCGTGTCGTGCACGGCCTGCGCCCAGGGCGCCATCTTCTCCGACTCCGAACCCGGCAGGTACCCGAGCTCCTGGCCGCCGACCGCGAACAGCGGCCGGAAGACGACGACCTTCTTGTGCTGCCGGCGCTCCATCACCGCTTCCAGACCCGCGCACAGCGCGAGCGCCGACTTCCCGGTACCAGCCCGGCCGCCGAGCGAGATGATCCCGACGTCGGGATCCAGCAGCAGGTCGAGCGCGACCCGCTGCTCGGCGGACCGGCCGCGGATGCCGAAGGCCTCCCGGTCGCCGCGAACGAGCCGGATCCGCTTGTCCGGCATCACCCGGCCGAGCGCGCTGCCGCGTTCCGACAGCAGCACCAGTCCCGTGTGGGTCGGGAAGTCCCGGCCCTCGGGGATGTCCAGTACGCCGTCCTCGTAGAGCGAGTCGACGTCACTGGTCGGCACCTCCAGCTCGGCCATCCCGGTCCAGCCCGAGGACTCCAGCGCGAGCTCCGCGCGGTACTCCTCCGCGACCAGCCCGCAGGCCGACGCCTTGACCCGCATCGGCAGATCCTTGGAGACCAGCGTGACGTCGCGGCCCTCGGCCTTGAAGTTGCAGGCGACCGCCAGGATGCGGCTGTCGTTGTCGCCGAGCCGGAAACCGGCCGGCAACCCGTTCGGGTCGGTGTGGTTGAGCTCGACCCGGATCGTTCCACCCTTCTCCCCCACTGGCAGGGGCGCGTCCAGCCGTCCGTGCTTGATCCGGAGCTCGTCCATCAGGCGCAATGCGGTGCGAGCGAAGTAGCCGAGCTCAGGATGATGCCGTTTTGCCTCCAGTTCGGTGACGACGACCACCGGAATGACCACCTCGTGCTCGTCGAACCGCGTCATCGCATGCGGGTCCGACAGGAGCACGGAGGTGTCCAGCACGAACGTGCGCTGGTCCGGCGTGGATGAGGGGTTTGACGCCTTGGCTCGGGTGGCTGCCATGTCGCACGTCCTCTCGGACCGCAGCGTGCACCACGCCCGGTCCACCAGTGGTTAGGTGTTGGACCGGGTCCGGGCCCGGGAATCTGGTGCAGACTCCCTCCCCCACGCAGCCTGCGCGTAGGCGGAAATCAGCGAGAATGAGACCTTGGGTCTCGGGCACTCCGTTCGGCCCCTCATGGGGCTACCGGCGAGCAGTCACGTCTCATCTGATCGGGCCTCCCGGACAGCCGGCTTCCCCTCCGACCGTCACCACCGAGAGTAGGTCGGTCCGGCAACAGCCGCAGCCCGACACGCCAGCCCGCGGGGTTAACACGGTGTTACACCTTCGTGCGCAGGCAAGAAGGCGATGCGAAGGAAGGAAAACGAGGGGAGATCTGCGGCCGAGGGGAAGCAAACGAGGGGAAGGAAGCGAGGGGGAGCGAAGGCAAGAAAAGCGAGGGTGAAGGGCAGGAAGCGGGTGGGGCGGAGGGATCGGGTGGGAAGACGTTCCCCCAGGCGAGGGACCGTGGTCGCTCAGTGGAGGGAGCCGGTACTACGAGTTGCCGGGTCACCCTGAATTCATGCTCACAGCAACGCTCCGGGTAACCGCCCGATTACTCAACAAGTGGCCGGTCTGGTCCACCTACGCAGCAGCGACCTGGTCGCTTGCGTACGGCGTACTGGGTGTCTACTGGGCGACCGGTGGCGCGCACTACCCGTTCGCCAAAGTAGATGACGACCACTCGACCGCCTCGCTGCTTGAAGGCACTCCAGCGCACATCGTGGCGCCAGTGATTGCCGTAGTCGGCTTCCTGGGAGCAGCAGTAGCTCTAACAATGACCCGCACCAAGAGCCGAGCACTAGAGCGAACAGCAGTAGTCCTAGCCGTAGTACTGGCCCTGCTGATCCCGGACTACACACTGCTCGCGATGGTCGCCCTCTCCCCCGCCCTGCTCGTGTTCGCCTTCACCGGCGTACCAGGACAGCAGGACGGCCTCGGCGACATCCTCTACTGGCATCGCGTGAACCTCATCCTGATGTTCGTCGGCGGCCTGCTCTGGGCAGCTACCGCACTCGCCCACCACCGCCGCACCCGCAACCTCTGCCTGAGCTGCGGACGAGGCGACAGCCCGGAGAAGCACTGGCAGACCCCAGACGGCGCACTGCACTGGGGACGCCGCGCAGTGCTCATCGCAGTCCTCGCCAACGTCCCGTACGAGATCACCCGGATTGCCTGGTACTTCGGCTGGCCGCTCGGCATCACCGACGAGTTCGAGCAGATGATGCGCGATACGCCGTACATGCTCGACCTGGCGCTGCTGATGGCGCTGATGGCCATCTGCGGCAGCATCCTCACGCATGGGCTCGTGCACCATTGGGGCGAGGTCTACCCACGCTGGATCTGGTTCAAGGCGGGCAAGCGGATCCCACCCGCGCTGGCGATCGTGCCGGCCTCGCTAGTGGCCGTAGTACTGATCCCTGCCGGCTTGATGAACATCCGCCTCCAGGAAGACAACAGCTGGGGCATGGTCCTACCAGGCACCCTCTGGGTCGTCTGGGGCGCGGCACTGGGCGCAGCCACCTACGCCTATTACCTACGACGCCGTACTACGTGTCGCCGGTGCGGCCGCGGTGATCAAGCCGTGGAACTCATGTCCCGAAGCGACGCTCGCGTTGCGCGTAGTTCCGGATCGCCCGGAGGAAGTCGACGTGCCGGAAGTCCGGCCAGAGCGCCTCGCAGAAGTAGAACTCGCTCAACGCGCTCTGCCAGAGCAGGAAGCCGCCGAGACGTTGCTCCCCCGACGTACGGATGACCAGGTCCGGGTCGGGCTGGCCCTTGGTGTAGAGGTGTTCGGCGATGTGCTCGACGTCGACCCGCTCGGCCAGCTCCTCGATCGAGATGCCCTTGGCGGCCTCTTCGAGCAGCAACGACCGGACCGCGTCGGCCAGCTCGCGGCGGCCGCCGTACCCGACCGCGACGTTGACCAGCATCCCCTCGACGTTCTGGGTGGCCGCCTCGGCGCCCTTCAGCACCTCGGCGGTCGCGCCGGGCAGCAGGTCGAGCGCGCCGACCGGATGGATCCGCCAGCGGCCGATCGAGGTGAGCTCCTCGACCGTCTGCTCGATGATCCGCAGCAGCGGCTCCAGCTCCTCCGCGGGCCGGCTCAGGTTGTCGGTGGACAGCATCCAGACGGTGACCACCTTGACGCCGACCTCGTCGCACCAGCCGAGGAACTCGGTGATCTTGTTGGCGCCCGCCTCGTGACCGCGCGACACCGGATCACCGGTGGCCCGGGCCCAGCGCCGGTTGCCGTCGATGATGACGCCGATGTGGCGTGGCATCCGGTCCGGCGACAGCGATCTCGCCAGCCGGCGTTCGTACAGGCCGTACACCGCGCTGCGCAGTTTTTGCTTGCCAGGTGTCCGCATGGGCAGTTGATCTCCTCGGGAAGCTCGCCTACGAGGCTAACCGACAAACGCCCGCTTGACGCAGGCCCGCAGCGACATCGAACTTTCGCCGGAGCCGGTGCGTCGGACACTCCGGCGAGGGGTACCGGGGCGGGTGAGATCGCCTACATTTCATCCTTACGACCCATTGGACTTACGGAACCGTAGGTTACGGTGGCGTAGGTAAGACTTCCGCCCGCGCTCGAGAGGACGGCGATGACGGCCAGGACCACCTCCAGCACCACCTCCCCCGAAGCGGGCCACCGCCTGCACGATGCCGCCGCGGCGCTGAAGCCGAAGTTGCGAGGCTGGCTGCACGCGGGCACGTTCCCGCTCGCCACCGCCGCCGGCATCGTGCTGATCTGCCTGGCCCCGACGGCGAGCGCCCGCTGGGCCGCCGCGGTCTACACGCTGGGCTCGATGCTGCTGTTCGGCATCTCCGCGCTCTACCACCGGTTCTACTGGGGCCCGACCGGCGAGGCGATCCTGCGCCGGCTCGACCACAGCAACATCTTCCTGCTGATCGCCGGCACCTACACCCCGCTCGGGATGGTGCTGCTGCGCGGCAACGACCGGGTCCTGCTGCTCAGCATGGTCTGGGGCGGCGCCCTGCTGGGCATCCTGTTCCGGATCTTCTGGGTCGGCGCGCCGCGCTGGCTCTACACGCCGATCTACCTGGCGCTCGGCTGGGTCGCGATCTTCTGGATGGGCGACTTCTACCACCTGGGCGGCGCCTCGGTCGTCACGTTGCTCGCGATCGGCGGCGGGCTGTACTCGATCGGCGCGGTCGTCTACGGCACCAAGCGGCCGAACCCGTCGCCGCTCTGGTTCGGCTTCCACGAGATCTTCCACGCCTGCACGGTGGCCGCCTTCATCTGCCACTACATCGCCGTCAGCATCGCCACCTACCGAGCCGGCTGACCCGCAGGCTGACTCAGCTCGATCAGCGTCGCCCGGAGTTGCTCATAGCGCTCCGGGCCGAGCTGTTCGCGCCAGGCCGTCTCGATACGGTCGATCGCCGCGCGGCTGAAGGCGACCGCTTCGTCGCCTTTGCCGGTACGCCGGACCAACCGGACGCGCCGGTCACTCGTCAGCCGCTCGGACTCCGCGAAGCCGAGCTCCTGCAGGTAGTCGACATGCTGGCCGAGCCCTTGTTTGGTCATCGCGGCCAGCTCGGCCAGGTCGGTGATCCGCGCACCCCCGTCCGGAATCAACTCGAGCAGCCGGTAATGCGAGATCCGCAACCCCGGAAACTCCCGCTCGGAGTCCGCCAGGATCTCCATCCGTAGCCGCCCCATCACGACCCCCAGCAGGTTCGCGATGTGCGGCTCCAACGAACTGGCCAGAGCGTTGACGGAAGTCATAAAGCGATTTTACTATCTCAGTAGTAAGGCTGCTTTACCTCTTCGGCGAGTCGCGATCTGAAGGCTGGCTGAAGGGTGCGGGGCAGCATCGGGGGCATGACGCCAACGGGGGAAACCATGAACGGCACCGCAGACCTGACCGAGGCACTCGCACCGCTGGGCCGGGACGCCCTGGACGAGCAGGAACTCGCGCGTCTGGTCCGAACCATCACCGGCGAGCCGGCGGCCCGGCCCACGTCGGCCCGGGTCCAGCCGTTCGCCTACCCGATCGGCACGCCGAGCACCGAGGAGCTGCTCCAACTGTTCGGTACGGCGGAGCTGCCGACCGGCGACCAGGTGAAGTGGTCCTGCTTCATCAAGAAGCTTCAGTCGGTGCGGCACTCACCGCTGCTCACCCTGGTTCCGGAGCAGTTTCGCGAGGACTTCATCCGGAACATCCCCTGGCAGCTCGAGATCGCCGTCCATCAGGGCGAGATCTCGTCGATCCTGCCCGAGGGCCTTCGGCTCCCGACGGCGTACCGGATCGACGTGCATGACGACGACCGGGCCGTGCTGTGGATGGAAGACGTCCAGCAGGCACCGGGATGCTGGCCGATGGACCGGTTCGAGCGCGCGGCCTATCTGCTCGGACGCCTCTCGGCGCGGCGGCAGCTCCACTTGGTCGAGCCGATCCTGCCGCGCCCAGGCGTGGACACCCCGGGCGTCGGGCTGCGCTACTACACGAACGGCCGGGTGATGATGGCCGCGCTTCCAGGCCTCGCAGACGATCAGGTCTGGCGCCACCCGCTGCTTGCCGCGGCAGTCTGCAACGCCGGTGACCACGGCCTCCGGGACGAGTTGCTCGAGCTCGGCAACCGGCTCCCCGTAGTACTGGATGCGCTGGATGCGTTGCCGCAGACGTATCAGCACGGGGACGCGAGTCCGCAGAACCTCCTCGTGCCGAAGGACAACGAGGACGAGTTCGTGGTGATCGACTGGGGCTTCGACTGCCCGCAGGCGGTCGGTTTCGACCTCGGCCAGTTGCTGATCGGGCTCGCGCACGCCGGCGAGCTGTCACCGGATGCCTTACCTGCGGTCCATCGGGTCATCGTGCCGGCGTTCACGGAGGGATTGGCCGCCGACGGGATGACTGTGCCGCAGGAGCAGGTGCTCTACGGGTACCTCGGATCGCTGCTCTGCCGGGCGGCCTTCACCGCCTTGCCGTTGGAGCTGTTCGGCAAGACCGATGAGGCGACCGAGGCCTTGTTCTACGAGCGGGTCCGGCTCACCCGGGCGATGGTCGACTTGGTGAAGGAGATTATCTAGGAGTCAGGACGAAGACCCGGATGTCCCGGCCGCTGCGTACGACGTACGTGTCGTACGCCGGCCAGACGCGAGTCACGAGCGGCCAAACCCGATCCCGCTCAGGTCCTTCGGCCAGCCGGGCGCGGACCGGGATCTCCCGGCCGCCGTCCAGCGCCACCATGGCCTCGGCGGACGCGAGCAGGTTGGCCGACCACGCGGGATGGTGCTGCTGACCCCAGTTGGAGGCCGTGACGACGAAACCGTCACCGTCGGGCGCGTAGATCAGCGGCACGGTTCGGGGCAGTCCGGACTTTCGGCCGCGAGTCGTCAGAAGCAAAGTGGGCAAGGCGGATCGGCCGATGATGGTGACGCGTCCACCGGTCTTTCGTTGCAGCCAGCGATCGACCGGTACGGCAGCGCGACCGACAGTGGCGAACCAGCGGTGATGCCCTAACGACCGGATGACATTCGTGTACCAGCCCATGCACGAACGATCCCATCACCCCGTGCGCGGGTATGCATGTGGGTGTGAAGAACATCCGGTACGTAGTACTAGCAGCCGCCACCGCCCTGGCCCTGGCCGGATGCGGTGACGAAACGAACTCCGGCAGCAGCCCGACCACACCCTCGGTCGGCTCGTCGACAACGCCTGCCCCCAGTACGCCGACCAGCGCACCGAGCAGCTCGCGGACCTCCAGCGCGCTACCACTCACGGTCACCAGGACCGGTGGTTTCGCCGGTTTCGACGACCGGGTCGTGCTCGGTGCCGACGGTTTCGCGAGTGTCAGCCGTCGCGGTCAGGACCCGGTCCGCTGCAAGGTGGAGACCGGCCTGTTCAACACCGTGATCGCGGCCGTCGAGCAGGTCGACTGGGCTTCGGTCGGGTCGACCAAGCCGACGGTCGAGCACCCCGACGACATGATTATCGCGGTCTCGGCCGGTGGCGGGCTCGCCCGGCTGGAGAACCCGAAGGTCAAGCCGATGGTGACCCCGGTCAGCAAGCTGCTGGCCGAGGCCACCTCACCGAAGACCTGCAAGCCGGCCTAGCTAGCCGTAACCGCCACGTCGTCGATCACGAAACTGGTCTGCAGGGACGAGTCCTCTGCACCCAGGAACTTCACCGTGACCGTTTTGCCCTTGTAGGCAAGGACATTGAAGGTCTTCTGCACGTACGACGTGTTGTTGTTCAGGTTCGAGTACGTCGCGAGTGTGGTCGTCGTCGCGCCGTCGACGATCTGCACCTTCACGGTGTCGTAGACCGTCGAGGTGGTGGTCTCGGCGGTATCGATCCGGATCCACAACGACAGTGCTGCCGCCGTGGCCGTGGCCGGGATCGCCACCGACTGGCCGATGTTCTCGGTGCTGGTCCGGCCGTTGCCCTGCAGCCACGCCTTGTAGCTGCCGGTCCGGGCCGGCTTCGACGTGCTGTTGGTGATCACGCCGCTGGTGCCGGTCCAGTTGGTCGCGCCGGACTCGAAGCCCGGGTTTAGCAACAGGTTGTCACCGGTCGGCGGGACGGTGGTTCCGTAGTCCTTCTGGGCGTAGTTCCAGACCATGTGGCCGATCGCGTCGATCTGCCGGTCCAGCGAGGTCAGGTTCAGGTTCGTGCTGGTGTCGCACGAGCGGTGGTAGCAGGCGTCGAACGCCTGGTTCGCCGTACCGCCCCACTTGGTCGCCTGGGCGGAGGTCTTGATCTCCTCGGCACCCGAGAAGGTGCCCGCTGTCGGCAGGCCGAGCGACCGGAACGCCGCGTGGTCGGAGCGTCCTTGGACATCGATGTACTCGGTCTGGATGCTCTTGCTGGTGAAGTACGCCTTCAGGTCGTCGCGTGCGCCGTTGCCGGCCGCGTTGTCGTCATAGATGAAGTAGCCCGGGTTCGGCGACGCGATCATGTCGAAGTTCAGGTAGAGCTCGATTTTCGAGCGCTCCGCCGACGGCAGGTTGTTCACGTAGTACTTGGACCCGAGCAGGCCCAGCTCCTCAGCTCCCCAGAAGCCGAAACGCAACCGGTTCTTGGGCACCTGACCGCTCGCGGCGTACTCGAGGGCGGTCTCCAGGACACCAGCGCTACCACTGCCGTTGTCGTTGATCCCCGGACCGGCGCTGACGCTGTCCAGGTGCGAACCGGTCATCACGACATGGTTCGCATCACCGTGTGGCCACTCCGCGATCACGTTGTACGACGTACCGGCCGAGGTCGAGAAGGACTGCAGCGTGGTGGTGAAACCGGCCGCGTCGAGCTTGGCCTGCACGTAGTCGGCGGACGCGCGGTAACCGGACCGGCCGGTGTGGCGGTTGCCGCCGTTGTTGTTGGCGATGGTCTGGAGCTGGTCCAGGTGCGCCTTGGTGTTGGTGACGGAGATGTCGGGTGAGTCGACCGCGGTGGCGGTCGAGGCGGGGACGAGTACGGCGCCGGCGACGAGGGCGACGCCGAGTACGCCGTACAGAGGGGACTTGAGCATGGGCGGGTACTCCTTTGCCTCACAAAGGATGGACCCGGCGTACGGCCAGGGCGGGGCCGTACGCCGGGTCCGGGGTGTTAGCAGACTGCGGTGCCTGCCGGGGCGTTGATTGCGGCGAAGGCCCGCTGGATGCCGAGGCACTGCGCCGAACCCGCGCCATAGAGTTCCTTGGCGGAGGTGATCGCTCCGTTGCGAGCGGCCGCGTAGTTGGAACCGGAGGTGAGCTTGGTGCTCAGCGTCCGGTACCAGACCTTGGCGGCCACGTCACGACCCACACCGGCGAACGTCGTGCCGTTGCAGGAGGTGCTGTTGTAGTTGACGCCGTTGACGGTCTTGGCGCCGGTTCCCTCGGAGGCCAGGTAGAACCAGTGGTTCAGCGGGCCGGAGGAGTAGTGCGGGTCCAGGTTCTTCGTGCCGGTGGTCCAGCAGTCCTGGCTGCCGCGGCCGTCCTTGGACGGCTTGTCCATGTAGCGCAACGGGGTGCCGTTGCCGTTGATGTTGATCTTCTCGCCGATCAGGTAGTCACCGACGTCGGTCGGGTTGTTGGCGTAGAACTCGACCATGGTGCCGAAGATGTCCGAGGTGGCCTCGTTCAAGCCGCCGGCATCGCCGGAGTAGTTGAGGCCCGCGGTCGCCTCGGTGACGCCGTGGCTCATCTCGTGGCCGGCGACGTCGATCGCGGTCAGCGGGTGAGTGTTGCCCGAGCCGTCGCCGTACGTCATCTGGGTACCGTCCCAGAAGGCGTTGACGTACGCGTTGCCGTAGTGCACCCGGGAACGGGCACCGGCACCGTTGTTGAAGATGCCGTTACGGCCGTGGACGTTCTTGTAGTAGTCCCACGTCAGCTGGGATCCGTAGTGGGCGTCGACACCGGCGGTCTGCCGGTTCGAGGCCAGCCCGGTACCCCAGGTGTTGTCCGCGTCGGTGAAGGTGGTGCCTGCACCAGAGGTGCCACCGTTCAGGTCCGTGGTGTAGTTGTTGCCACGGCTCGGGTCCTTCATCACGAAGTTGGGCGCGCTACCCGACGTACCGATCGTGACTGTGCCGGCGTACATCGACTTGCCGGTACCTGTCTTGATCTCGTCGTCGGAGTCCAGCAGCGCGCCGGTCTTCGCGTCGATGAAGGAGTGCAGCACCGACGGGGTCTGGTCGGGCTTGACCCCGGTGGTGACGACCTCGTAGGCCAGCACCGGCTTGCTGGGCGTCACGTAGACGACCAGCGTGCCCTGGTTGCCGGTGGCCTTGAAGCCGGCCGCCTTGGCACCCTTGGCGAGCGCCGCGGACTGCGACAGCGTCGGCTTGGTGGACGCGACGCCGACCTTGCTCGCGCCACGGTTGTAGCTGACCTGGCTGATCGTGTCGCCGTTGGTGCGCTTCACGATCAGGTCACCGCCGACCACCTTCAGGCCGTTGAATGTCCGGTCGTAGCGGACGTACTCCGTTCCGTCGGCATCCTTCACCACGTCCTTGACCTTGAGCACCTCACCGCTGCCCAGTCCGAGCGCGGCCGCGGTCTTCGCGGACAGCGCCTGCTCGGACTGGACGGCGGCCGGCTGGTTGAAGCCGGAAGCTGGCAAGGGAGCGGAGCGGACAGCCGCTCCGGCGGGTGCGATGGCCAGGCCCGCCGCCGCCACGACGGCGACGATCCCTACTGATGTCATTCTCTTCAAGACAGCACTCCTCACGGTGTGGTCGCTGATTGGGCGCAGCGACTTGTTTCGGCGGGACACGTGCTTTCGTGCTTTTCCTGCAAGGGAAATCAGCTGACGGTCAGAGCCGTGTCGTCGATGACGAAACTGGTCTGCAGCGACGAGTCTTCCGACCCGAGGAACTTCACGGTGACGGTTTTGCCCTTGTAGGCAAGGACGTTGAAGGTCTTCTGGGCGTACGCCGTGTTCTTGTCCAGGTTGGACAGCGTGCCCAGTGTCGTGGTGGTCGTGCCGTCCACGATCTGCACCTTCACCGTGTCGTACTGCGTCGACGTGGTCGTCTCGGCGGTGTCGATCTTGACCCAGAGCGACAGGTTCGCTGCGGTCGCCGTCGCCGGGATCGCCACGGACTGGCCGATGTTCTCGGTGCTGGCGCGCCCGTTGCCCTGCAGCCAGGCCTTGTAGCTCCCGGTGCGAGCGGGCTTCGAGGTGCTGTTGGTGATCACGCCGCTGGTGCCGGTCCAGTTGGTCGCGCCGGACTCGAAGCCCGGGTTGAGCAGCTTGTTGTCGCCGGCCGGCGGCTCGGTGGTACCACCACAGGAGGCGGCGCCGGCCGGGACCGTGATCCCGTTGAACGCGGCCTGGATGACCTTGCACTCGTTCGAGTCGTTGCCGTACAGCTCCTTGGCGGAGGTGATGGCGCCTTCGCGAGCGTCCTTGTAGGTGCTGCCCGAGCTGAGCTTGGTGCTCAGCGTCCGGTACCAGACCTTGGCCGCCACATCGTGTCCGACGCCGACGATGGTGCCGCCGTCGCACGCGGTGCTCGAGTGGGTGACACCGCCGATCACCTTGCTGCCGGTGCCTTCCGAGGCCAGGTAGAACCAGTGGTTCAGCGGGCCGGAGGAGTAGTGCGGGTCGAGTCCGCCGGTGCTGGTGGTCCAGCAGTCCTTGCTGGCCCCGTCCTTCGACGGCTTGTCCATCCAGCGCAGCGGCGAACCGTCGCCGTTGATGTTGATCTTCTCGCCGATCAGGTAGTCACCCGGGTCGGACGAGTTGTTGGCGTAGAACTCCACCATGGTGCCGAAGATGTCCGAGGTGGCCTCGTTCAAGCCGCCGGCATCGCCGGAGTAGTTGAGGCCCGCGGTCGCCTCGGTGACACCGTGGCTCATCTCGTGACCGGCCACGTCGATGGCGGTCAGCGGGTGGGTGTTCCCCGAGCCGTCGCCGTACGTCATCTGGGTGCCGTCCCAGAACGCGTTCACATACGCGTTGCCGTAGTGCACGCGGGAGCGGGCGCCCTGACCGTTGTTGAAGATGCCGTTGCGGCCGTGGACGTTCTTGTAGTAGTCCCAGGTCAGCTGGCCACCGTAGTGCGCGTCGACACCGGCGGTCTGCCGGTTCGAAGCGGTGCCGTCGCCCCAGGTGTCGTCGGCGTCGGTGAACACCGTGCCGTTGCCGGAGGTGCTGCCGTTCAGGTCGGTGGTGTTGTTGCCACCGCGGGTCGGGTCACTCAGGCTGAAGCTGCCCGACGTACCGATGTTGACCGTGCCGGCGTACATCGAGTTGCCGGTACCGGTCTTGATCTCGTCGTCGGTGGCAAGCACCGCGCCGGTCTTCGCGTCGATGAACGAGTGCAGGACGGACGGGGTCTGGTCGGCCTTCGTGCCGCTCGTGACGACCTCGTAGGCGAGCACCGGCCTGGTCGGCGTCACGTAGACGACGAGCGCGCCTTTGTTGCCGGTGGCCTTGAAGTCGGCCGACTTCGCACCCTTGGCCAATGCGGCCGACTGCGACAACGTCGGCTTGGTGGAGGCGATCGCGACCTTGTGGGCGCCACGGTTGTAGGTGACCTGCGAGATCTTTTCGCCGGTGCGCTTCACGATCAGGTCGCCGCCGACGACCTTGAGACCGTTGAAGGTCCGGTCGTAGCGGACATATTCGGTGCCGTCGGCATCTTTCACCACATCGCGAACCTTGAGCACCTCGCCACCGGCGAGTCCGAGCGCTGCGGCCGTCTGCGCGGTGAGCGCCTGTTCGGCCTGTACGGCGGCCGGCTGGTTGAAACCGGATGCCGGCAGTGGAGCCGTACGGGTGGCGGCTCCGGCGGGCGAGCCGGTGAAGGTCGCAGCCAGTCCAGCTGCTGCGACGATGGCCACCGCCCCTGCTGATGTCAGTCGTTTCAAGACAACATCTCCTCACGGTGTGGTCGCTGTTTGGGCGCAGCGACCGCGTTGTGGTTGCTGTTTGGGCGCAGCAACCGCTTCCAGATGGGGACGCCGGACGATCCTGGCCCAGCAGTGCCATTGCCTACTTGTGACACTGTGTGTCAGGGCGTGCGAGTTCTGTTACATCCGACTGAAGGAGGACTCTGTCCCCAACCGGCCTCGGCGTCAAGCGATTCTGCCGAAATGACAGGGAAAACCCGCAGTTCGCTCAGGCCTGCTGCACGGGACGCAACGCACGGCGAAGGTCTTCCGGCAACACGACCGGCAAGCGACAGGTGAACTTCTGACACACGTACGCCGCGGCGCGCCCGTCCCGCAGTTCGCGGCCTTCCATCAGTGGTACGTCGAGCCCGGGCTCGCCCTGGACCACCGCTGTCCCCCACGGCGAATCGGTGATCGCGACCCGCAGCAACTCGGCGTCGCTTCCGGCGATGGCGATCTCCAGCGGTCCGGACTCGAGGGTCTCGGCAACCGCCAGAGCTCTCCCGGCGAATCGCGGCGCCCGGTTGCCGAGCGCGGCCGAAGCGGCCAGCGCCTGAGCGGCAGCGGTCTCGTACCGGGTCGATCCGGTCACCGAGGCCAACGTCGTCAAGGCTTCCGCGGCGAGCGCTACGCCGGACGGGCTGGCGTTGTCGGTCGGATCCTTCGGCCGCCAGACCAGCGCCTCCGCATCGGCGGCCGTGTCGTAGAAGGTGCCATCGGCAACGAACTGCTCGAGTACCCGCCCCAGCAGGGATTCAGCTGTCCTCAGCCAGCTCGCGTCGCCGGTCACCCCGAGCAGAGTGAGGCACGCCTGAGCGAACGCGGCGTAGTCCTCCAGTACGCCGTACGCGGTGCCGGCCTTTCCGTCGCGCGAGGTCCTTCGGAGCTTTCCGGTCTCGTCGAGATGCACCTGCCGGACCAATCCGGCCGCGTTCTTTGCTGCTTCGAGATATTCGGGTTTCCGGAGTACTACGCCTGCCCGGGCGAGGGCGGTGATGGCGAGACCGTTCCAGGCGGCAACCACCTTGTCGTCGCGTGCGGGGTAAGTACGCCGGGCCCGAGCGTCCCGTAGTACGGACCGTACTTTGTTCCACCGGTCGAGATCGTCGGGGTCCTGGCGGAGCTGCAGGACGGACAGGCCGTGCTCGAACGTGCCGGTGACGTCGCAGAGCTCGATCACCCAGCCGGCGTCCTCCGGGCTGAGGGCCTCGCGGAGCTCGTCGGGGGTCCAGACGTAGTACTTGCCTTCGACACCTTCTGTGTCGGCGTCCAGGGCGGAGGCGAAACCGCCTTCCGGCGTACGGAGTTCGGCGATGAGGAAGTCGGCCGTTTCGATCGCGATCCGGCGGGCCAGTGGCTCTTCGGTGAGCGCGAACCACTGGGTGTAGACGTCGAGCAGGAGTGCGTTGTCGTACAGCATCTTCTCGAAGTGCGGCACGACCCACTGCCCGTCGACGCTGTACCGCGCGAAGCCGCCGGCCAGTTGGTCGTACATGCCGCCACGAGCCATCCGCTCGCAGGTCTCGGTCACCATCCGGAGCGCATCCTCGGAACCGGTCCGCCGATAGTGGCGCAGCAGGAAGTCGAGCACCATCGACGGCGGGAACTTCGGCGCCCGCCCGAAGCCGGCATCGACCGGATCGAAGTCGGTCTTCAGCAACGCGACCGCCTTCCCGAGGTCCAGCTCGCCACCCGCGGGATGGCTACGAGCGCTCAACTGCGCGACCACCGACCGCCCGATCTCGTCGATCTGCCCGCGCTTGCTCCCCCACGCTTCCGTCAACGACTCCAGCACCTGCCGGAAGGTCGCCATCCCGTGCCGCGGCTCGGCCGGAAAGTACGTCCCGCAGAAGAACGGCTCCCCCGTCGGCGTCAGGAACACCGACATCGGCCAGCCGCCCTGCCCGGTCATCGCGACCGTCGCCTCCATATAGATCGCATCCACATCAGGCCGCTCCTCGCGATCCACCTTGACGCAGACAAAATGCTCATTCAGGTACTCCGCCGTCGCCACATCCTCGAACGACTCATGAGCCATCACATGACACCAGTGACACGCAGCGTAACCAACCGATAGCAGAACGGGTACATCGCGCCGCCGCGCTTCCTCGAAAGCCTCTGGAGTCCAGGGCCACCAATCCACTGGATTCTCAGCGTGTTGGAGCAGGTAGGGACTTGTGGAGGATCCGAGACGGTTCACATCGGCCATCCTCTCGCAGACCCAGCGGCACAGGGCGCCAGCGACCAAATGATGCATGACGGTGATGCAACAGGCCCCGCCACTGTTCACCAGTGACAATTGCATCACTCGACCATCTGTGATGCTCAGCTGAGGGACCGCCTTCAGGCCCGGTCGAATCGCAGCCGCTTGTACCCGGGCATGCGTCGCTGGAGCGAGACTGCCAGCATCGGGACGAGCACATCGTGGTAGTCGTGGACCTCAGCGACGGTCTTGCCGGGTGCGGGGCGCACGACTCGTCCGGCGCACTGGAGCAGAAGTCCATCGAAGGAGATCGGCGCCGCGAGAAACAGGGTGTCCAGGGCCGGTGCGTCGAACCCTTCGCCGACGAACGGTGTAGTGCCCACGACCAGGACACCGTCGCCGGCCTTGGCGTCGGCGAGTCGTTCGACGATGGCACGCCGTTCCTTGGCTGGCATGCCGCCCTGGAGCACAAGCGGTTCGTGGCCGCGACCGGCCAGGAGCGAGGTCAGCGTCTCGAGGTGGGCCACCCGGCGGGTCAGGATCAGACAGTTCCGCCCCCGGGTGAGAGCGGCGTGGATGTCGTCGACGATCTTCTCGTTGCGATTTTTGTCGGCCGTGAGTGCCCGGTGAGCCTCGGCGATAAGCGACGGCGCATCCTGAGCAATGTCTGCCGCGGTGAAGCTGGTCTCGTGCACTTGCAGCACTCGCGCCGGTCCTGCACTGGCGTCGGCTGCTTCGGGCAGCGTCCCTGGTATCTCGTCAGTCATCGTGTGCCGGACCGGTCCGAGCTGCCAGCGCAGAAGCTCGCCGAGGCCGTCGCGGCGGTCAGGGGTGGCAGTGAGACCGAGCCAATACCTGGCGCCGATCTTCTTCACCGAGTGGTCGTAGGCAGCTGCGGCGACGTGGTGAGCTTCGTCGACGATGATCTGCCCGTATCCGGTAGTCAGGTTCTCGATGTCGTCATGCCTGGCCAGGGTGGGCAGCATGGCGACATCGACGATCCCTGTCAGCTTGGTCCGTCCGCCGCCGAGCTGTCCTGGTTTGAGGCCGAGGAACTCGGTCAGTCGAGTCCGCCATTGGTCGGCGAGGGCCTTGCGGTCGACCAGGATCAGTGTGGACACCGCTCGTTCGGCGATGACCGCGCACGCCATAACGGTCTTGCCCGATCCTGGCGGGGCGACCAAGATGCCGTCGTCGTGCGCGAGCAGCTCGCTGACTGCCGCGGCCTGCCGGTCGGCGAGCTCGCCGATGAGCGCGACGTCGATCTCCGTGCCGACAGTCCGGTTGTCGGTGACATCGAGGCGGGCGCCGCTGCGCTCGACGATGCCGGTGACCAGGTGCCGGAGTCCGCGAGGCAGGACAAGCTTCTCGTCCAGGGTCAGGTCGTAGCCGGTAACGAACCGCGGGGTATCCCAGGTGGACTTGCGCAGCCGTTGCAGCTCGTAGAACTTCGGGTTCGCCATCGATGCGGCATGCTTGAAGGTCGCAAGAGCAGCGGGCGGGAGTGCGGTCGCGTCGAGAACCAGCCCAGCGGCGAGTTCGGCGCGCACAACCGGCGGCATGGGCGGGTGCACCTTGGTGGACTCGGCTCGTGCCAGGGTCGTGACGTCGCTGCCAACGGTGGCGCGTGACGCCTTACGGGCGAGACGTGAGGCGTCACCCGGCGTGAGCCGGTCCAGGGTCGAGAGGAACGCCCATTGGTCCTCGTACGGTTCCAGCGTGGCCGGGTCGAGAAAGAGCGTGAGCCCGTTCTTGCGGCGGTTACCGTGGAGCGGTGCGGCGATCAGGTTGCCTGGACCAGAGCCGGGCAGTACGTCCTGGCTTGGGAACAGACGGTCGTAGGAGCCTAGGCTCATGGTGCCGCGCTGAAGGATTGCCTCGTGGATCAGCGCGGTCCCGACCGAGCGCGCCGTCTGTGCGGGGATCGCCTCGGTGAAGAAGATCCACACGTGCGCCCCGGCACCGGACTCGGAGATCTCTAGCGAAGCGGGGACGCCTGCGATTCGGGCGGCCTTGACGTACGCAAGGGCGTCGAGCATCGCGGTCTTGCCGTCGAAGTCGGCGGCCAGCCACCAGCAGGTGTTGTTTGGGAGCATCGGGTAGAGGCCGATGAACAGATCCTGCCGCGACCGCGCGGCCAGGTGCTCCGCGACGACATCTGGAGTCAGCGGGAGCAGACGGGCGGTCGCGCGAGTCATACCCTTGCGCCACCCACCCGCCGCCACGGGCATCCACCCCTTCTTTCCCGTGCGCGGATCCTCCCAATGCTTGGCGTACGTGTCGTTCCTTGCGCGGAACAGGCTCAGGTAGAGGGCAAGCTTCTGCTGCGGCGTCGAGCCTGCCATCGACACCAACCCGCCAGGCCCGATCGGGGCCGCAAGTTGCTCGTCCGCGGGCGTGGTGTCCTGGCCTCGCAGCTCCAGCAGACGGGACAGCCGTACGTTCTCGACCCGCAACCGGTCTCGCTCGGCCCGGAGCTCGGACAGCTCACGACGCAGGTCGAGGCCGCCGCCGTCGCGATCGTCACCGACTCTCACGCGACCATCCTGCCAGGTGCAAATAGCGATTACGTTTCACGATGAGCGACCACACTGACAGCTCACCCTAGGCGCGAACAACATACGAGCGCACTGTAGTTGACACCGCACGGTATCTAAACTGGTTACTTATGCGTTCGTCTTGACAGTACTGTCACATGCGGTACGTTGGTATCTGAAATGGTTACCTGGGAGGCTCTCATGGCAGCACCTGCACGGACCCTGTCGCGGGGCCTTGCACCTTTGGTCGCTGACCTGGAGCTCCGTCAACTCACCCTGGTCAGGATGGACGACCTTGCCCGCCTCGCCGAGGAGGCGGGACTTCGAACTCCACCGAAGATACTCGCCGGCCGGCTGCGCGCGGCAGGGTGGCTACTACCCACCGGGCAACGCGGTGTGTACGAGTTCGCCCCCGGTGCGCACGCCGGACCCTACAGCCACGGCGACCCGTTCATCGACTTACGGGCCGCCATGCTGGCTGGTCACGACTCAGCGACAGTTGCCCTGGGCAGCGCCCTGTGGCTCCACGGATTGGCCGAGCGCGCGCCGGATCGCCACGAGATCGCAGTGCCGGTCAAGACAGTAGTCCCCGACTCGCTCAAGCAGCGCATGCGAGTCGTGCATTTCTCCGCTCGACTCACCCCAGCGGCCCTCGAGCAACTTCCGGTCCACCAGCCAGCCACGATCCTGGCTCACCTGGCGACCAAGCCGGGCGATGTGCGGGACTGGACCACGTTCGCCGAGGCGCTCCCCGACCTCGCCGAGCGGTCACCGATCAACGATCTGGACGAGGAACTACACCGGCGACCGACCACCGTGCGCCCACGGCTTGCCTATCTACTCAGTGGCGTCGCGCCGAAGACAGCGGACCTGCTGCAACCGACCAAACCAAACAACGTGACCTGGTTTGGTCGACCACGAGTCAGTCGGCGCTTTGACAAGCGCTTCAACGTGGCCGACGGCCTACTGCCATTCGACCCCCGCGAACTTACAGAGGCGACATGAGCCGCATTACCACTGGCTGGCTGGCACGTCATACCCCTCAGGGCCCCGGCGGTCGGCACGCCGCTCTGATCGACGTTGCACAGGACCTCTTGCTGGCGCACCTGCACGAACAAGCCACATTCGAGCACCTCGTCTTCAAAGGCGGCACCGC
Organism: Kribbella sp. NPDC006257; assembly: GCF_040613535.1. Taxonomy (NCBI): domain Bacteria; kingdom Bacillati; phylum Actinomycetota; class Actinomycetes; order Propionibacteriales; family Kribbellaceae; genus Kribbella; species Kribbella sp. NPDC006257. The sequence continues at coordinate 22,882 of NZ_JBEXSJ010000029.1, read as the reverse complement.
ACTCCGCAAGCTCTATGCGGGCAACGCAGGACGCTTTTCCACCGATCTGGATTTCTCGGTCCGTGACCCCGCCGATGACACAACCGTTGTGTCTGACCTGCTGCGCGGTGAGATCGACGGTCTCGAGATCGACGGCTTCCACTACCGCGTTGACGACCATCGCGGACGACCCCAAGTTGCCTACGACACACCGTTCGGCGGGGTCGGCAATCTGACGACCAAACTCGACATCGGACCAGCCCCGTGGCTGCCACCCGACGAGCGAGGATGGATCCGGCTCGCCATCCACGACGCCTACGACCTGCCGACCGCCCTACCGGTCATGGCGCTCGCGGAGAACATGGCCGAAAAGATCGCCCGCCTCACCCGACGCACACCCGCACGTGATGTGTACGACCTGGTGTGGATCGCAACCAACAGCCCTCACTCGAGCTTCGACCGCGCAGCAGTGCGTCGCCTGGCCGTACTCAAGAACTGGGTCGACCAGTACGGTCTGGCCTCGCCGCCAGCGGTGTGGGCGCCGGTCTCCGGTGCGGTCGCCTATGCCCCCGCACTCTGGCGTCGAGCCAGGACAGCCGCCGACTTCGACGAACAAAGCATCGGCCTACTCGCTGTGCCGCCACCCAGCCTGAACGAGCTCAGCGAGCAACTGCGCAGCCTCTACGGCTTCCTCGCCGAACCCGACGACATTGAGTTGGCGATCCTCGCCGGCGGCGCGAGCAGCCGAGGACAAGTCCTCGACGCGATCAGACAGCTCCACGGCGCCCGCTACGCCGACCGCGCCCTGTACTAGACCGTCGTCGCCCCTGACCTGCCGCGAAGGCCTCGTAGTCCTGCTGATCATCCAGGCGAAGTCCGGGTACGAGCTCGCCGTGATTGGTCGGGTCTGCTTCAAGCTGCACGCAGCTGGTGGCTGGCCTACCGCGTTCCCGTCCGAGCGACCAGTCTGCCGAAGTTGAACGCGATGCCGAGCCGGTCGCATCTAAACGACTTGCGGAACTCAGCACGCCGGCAAAGGCGTGCCACCGACGAAATCATGGTCTGGTACGTCCTCGAACGATTCCTCTGCCAGGAAGGTTCGCCGGATGCGCTGTTCGTGTCGGGCCTGGACCGGTCGGCCGCTGCTGATGCCTGAGGAGTCGCCGTCGTTGCGGTGGTCAGCTCGGTACGATCCTCCGCATCGGCCACCTCCAGCGTCACGGTCACGTCGTTCATGTTGACCCAGGTGCGGCGCGACGGTCTGGGCCGGACAGTCAGCACCAGGACCCGACGATCCGGGCCGCGACCGCGAGCGGTATGCGTTCTTGTTCGACGCGGCGATGCCTGGTCCAGCCAGGTGAGCACAAGTCGTGGTACAGCCCGCGTTCGGTATCGGTCAGGGTTGGCACCAGTCGTGGTGGTCGGGGTCCCAGCGGCCGACCTTTCGGGTCCGTGTTCGTGCCGTACCGTTCCCAGGTCTCGTAGGCGTCGCCATCCATCAAGATGCTTTGGACGGGCAGTCCGGCGGTGCGGAATCCGTCAAGGATCTCCATCCCGTCGGCATCCATATCGCCCCAGTACACCAGGATCTGGGCGTCGCGGACCCAGGAGAAAGACGCCACGGTGCCTCCGCCGCGGCCCACACCTTCAATGGAGATACCACCCGGGATCGGTGGGAAATGGATCGCGGTGTCCTTGTTCTCCGAGATGATCACGACACGAGGCCGGTAAGCTGGCGCGGCGTGGTCACCGACGGTCGCCGAGTCATGGCGCCGGCCGCCCGTTGCCAGGTAGGCGGAGTCCAGGTAGGTGAAATGGATGCGGGCGGGGTGCGGTGGCAGTAGCCCGAGAGCCGCCTCGTCGCCCAGCCCGGCGAGCCTGGCGACGAGGCGGCGGTTGGTGTTGAGCCATTTCGCGTGCACGCCCGGCACCGGCACCTGCCGGGGCGTCAGGCCGGCGGCTTCGCCGCCATGGTCACGAAACCATTCACCGACCGCGCAGAGTGTCTGGAAGTCCTGGTCGCCGAGAAGGTCTGTATCGCGGACCGTCGTTGAGAGCCCGGCACCGAGCAGCGGGAACCGCTCGGCGAGCACCAGTTGGCGGGCGCGGCCTCGCGCGAGCCGGTCGGGCCAGGTCCCGCCGAGGAGTCTGGCTGCCTCGTCGACTGTGGCCACCTGCAGGTGGGTCGGGAGTTGCTGGAAGGTTCCACTCACCCGCCGATTCGCCGTCTCGAGGGCGGCGTATTGGTCGGCGGCCCACCGCCACCAGGTCTCGGCCTGGCGGTGGATCGCTGCGAAGTCGGTCTCTAGGTCGGCGCCGGTCGGCTCCCCCAGCGGGAAGGGGTGCGGCCAGTCGCCGCACGGACCGGTCGTGACCTCGTGGAACCAGGACCGTTCGAGGCGATTGCGGACCGAGGTCAGTATTTGCGCGGGTTCTTTCATGACTCGTCGGCCGGATCGAGCAGCGTTCCAGTCGCCTCAAGCCACGGGTCGCGCTCGAACGCGGCCAGCGGTTCGACCTTCATGATCTGGGAGAACCCGGTCTTCTGGCTCTTCCCTACCGTGGCCAGGGTGCCCATGTACTCGCCGAGTCCGGAGACCTTGTCGAACGGTGCGGCGATGACCAACTGGAAGCCGAGTCCGTGCCAGGCCTGAACGGCGCGGCCGGCGAACTCTGCATCGGCCTTGATGAACCCCTCGTCGAGGAAGACCGGCGCGAACCGTGGCCGTGCGCGTTCTTCGTCGCCGAGCCGGTACCGCAGCGCGGATCCGAGGATGAACGCGATCAGTTCCTGTGTTTCGCCGCCCGACTTCTCCGATAGACGCCGGTAGGTCGCGAGCCGGGCACCTGTCTGGCTGTGGCGGACCGCTTCGATCTCGATGTGGCGACGCACATCGAGTAGCGCGTCGCGGCCCGGGTTCCGTTCGATCATCTCGCGGGTCAGGTGTCTGTCGTCGCTACGGCGGATCAGCCCAATGAACTCCTGCAGTTCGGTGAAGCGCTGAACGAGCTGATCCTCGCTGAGTTCTCGCGACGGGACGTTCGCGAGGCGGCGCAGTTCTTTGCGGAAGGAGACGACCACATCGGGCGCCAGGCGCCGAGACGAGATCCGGAGTCGGTCACGGCCGGCGCCGAACGGCAACATGGCAAGGATGGTGTTGATGTCGTCGAGCCTTTTCTCGATGTCGTTGAGCGAGTTCTCCACGGCGCCGTTGAGTGGGAGGAGGTCCTGGGCGGTCCACTCGCGGACAGCTTCGAGCCAGGCGACGCGCCGTGCGTGTAGTCCGGTGGCGAGGATGTCGTCGAGGATGCGTTTGTAGTCGGGGTATGCGTCCGCTGTGTCGGACAGGTTCGGGTCGGGCCACTGGGCGAGGTAGGACTGGAAGATCGTGCGCAGCTGCTGGTGCATGTCTCCCAGCCGCTGCTGCGCCGCCTGGAGCCGCTCACTGAGATGGTTGCTGACCGCACGGACCCAGGTCTGCCGAAACGACTGATGGTCGAACGGCGCCCCGGCCGCGAGGGCGGTCAATGCCTGGTCGAGGCGGCGGGTGTGGTCCTCAGTGAGCGTCGAGCGTCCTGAGTCCTCGATGCGTTCCCGTTCCCGGTTGAGGTCGTCTTGACGGTCGACGAGTTCACCGAAGACCTTCTGGACGGCCTCGACCTTCCCTTCGGCGTCGAAGGTGAGGCGACGCGCGCGGCGCAGCCGGCCGTCGAGGTCGAGGATCTTCTGGTCGACCTCGTGCAGTCCTACGTCGGAGGCCAGCAGTCTGGACCGGTCGTCGTGGCGCTGCTTGATCCGGCCTTCGATTCCTTCGATGTCGATCCGGTCCCAGGCGGCATCGATGAGGTGCTCGCTGGCTCTGAGCAGGGCAGTGAACTTGGCATGGCCCTCGTCGTGGGCCTTCAGTTCGGTGTCGATCGCCATCAGCTGCGTTTCGAGTGCGTCCACCTCAAGGCTCAGGTCGGCGATGAGTTGCTCGTTCGCGAAGCCGATAATGCTGTGCCGACCGGATTGGCCGACCGTTCCCGACGTGCCGTTGCGGGTCTGCCCGGACAGCGCGACGCGGTACCCAGGCCCATTCAAGCCGTCGGCGTGCTCGACGCAGATCGCGTCGCGTTTGCCGATCTCGGCGGCGATCCAGTGGCTGAACGCCGTTGGCTTGTAGACGACGCGTGCCGAGATGCGGTCGGGGTCGCCGACCAGGTCCTCGTGGTCGCGCAGCGCGACTCCTTCGAATCGCAGCTGTGCGGAGAGTTTGACGCCGTCGATGCGGTGGGAGAACTCGGCCAGGAAGTCCTGGTCGACGACCAAGGTGCGGGCGAACGCGCCCAGCACGCTGTCGACGGCGGTGCGCCACCGCTCCTGGCCGTCGGCCACATCAATGAGCTCGGCGACAAACGGCAGATCGATCGGTTGCAGCCCGGCAGCATGGGCCAGCTGGTTGCGGCGCTCGTCGAGGCGCGTATCAATGCGGCTTTCACGCCCGGACATTGTCGCGATGTCGCGTTTCAGCCGGTTGAGTTCGTCCAGCAGCGGGTAGCGGCGTTCCTGGATCGCGTCGCGGGCGGCGCGGAGCATGGTTTCTCGCGACGGTGCGCCGGCGACATGCGTCTGTGCTGCCGCCGCGGCGGCAGCCAATGCCGCCACCGAGGCCAGTGGCGACTGTTCGCCGGCTGCCTGGGCTTGTTCTACCAGCGGGCCGATCTTGCCCAGCAGCCGGTCGCGCTCCTCTTCGGCTGCTCGCCGGTCTGCTTCGAGGCGCAGAATGGAGGCGTCCAGCTCGTCGAGGCGGTCACCGCCGAGCGCGCGGCGGACCTCCTGGGTCTGCAGGAGTTCCTCGCTGAGCCCGTCCTCGGTTGCCCGCGCCGCTGAGTGTTCGGTGTCGGTAGCTGTGCGTTCGTCGCGGTTCTTGTCCAGCGCGGCATCGATCAGGCGACTTTCCGTGGCCAGCCGCCATTCCAGGTAGGGGGTGTCGCCGTCTCGGGTGATGCCGACGCTGTCGATGGCTTCGAGCTCGCGCTGGCTCGCGACCGCGGTGTCGTAGGTCTCGACGATCGGGGCGAGCCGGTCCGACTTCTCTTTGGCGGTACGCATCTTCAGGTACATCGACTGGAGATTGTTGAAGTGCCCGACGGCATTCTCAGCCTTCGTGTAGGTGTCGGGCCTCTCCAGGACCCGGTTGCGGTACAGGTCGTTCACCGTGCTGATCGACCCGCCGGCCTGGATCTGCGCGAGCATCAGCAACGCTTTCCCGCCATCGCCGTTCGCGCCGATCCCCAGCGCGGCATAGACCGTCTGCGAGAAGCCGCTGTAGCGCAGGTGGTGCCGAGTTCCGGGCAGCGTCTGCTCGACAGTGGCGGGTTTGAACCCGGTGGCGGCGAGGGCAGCTAAATCCTGCACGTCGATCTCGCCGGGGCCGGCGAACATCCTCATCTGGACCTCGTTGGGGGACCGGACACTCGCAGCCGCGAAGTACGTTCGAAACAGCGTGTATCGGTTGCCGCGGTCGCTGCGGAACTCGGCCGAGATGATGCTCCACGTCGACCGGTTCTTGCCCCGCAGAACCTGGGCGATCTCCTCACCGGTGACCGGGTCCGCGTCGGCGTCGATCTTGCCGCGCATGTAGCTGAGCGTGTTGCGCTGCCCCTCGCTGCGGGCCCGGCCCTCGGCCTGGTTCGACGCGCCGTTGAGGGGCACGTTGTACGGCATGATCAGTGCGAGATAGGCATCCAGCAGAGTGCTCTTGCCGCATCCTGACGCCCCTGTCACCAACGTCCCGAGCGGATGGAACTCCAACGTGTTGAGGCCCTCGAACCCACCCCAGTTGATGACCTGGATCTTGGCGATCCTCCACTGCTGATCCGGGTGAGTTCCGGCGTTGCGGCCGGCAGCAGGCCGCGGAACGGTCTGGTGCGGGTCGGTGATAGTGGTCACGCAGGCTCCTGTGGGGTCTGGCTGGTCGGGTCGTCCATCGTCGAGTCCGGGGACCGATCCTCGTCTGGCGGATCGCTGGATCCGTTCGCTTTTCTCAGCCACTCCAGGAGACGTTCGAGGGTCTCCATCTCGAGGACGACTTCGATGGCGCGCGGAACCTCGAACCGGTGCTCATCGGCGGTCTTGACCAAGAGCCCGGCAACACGGACGTTGTCGATGGCCTTGCGGGTCTTCGCGTCGATGCCGGCGATATCGGTGTGCGACGGCGGCCGGAACGAGCGAGAATGCTCGACGATCTCGTCGACATCGACCAGCACCCGGCCGGGTGTACCTGACATCTGCTCAACCAGATAGCGGCTGCGCAAGTACACCAGCACCACCGTTTCCTCGCGCGTATACGGGGTGTCATACAGCAGGGTCGGGAACTTCCCCCGCTCCCCCTCCGGCGCGACTTGACGCTTATAGGCGACTTCGCGATCCAGGTCGATATGCAACTCGAGGAACATGTCGTTGAGCCGAGACCTGATCAACCCCGGGTTCGCGACCAGCGCACGCCACTCCCGCGGCTTGGACTGCGCGGTGATGAAACGGCTGCTCACGACGGCGACGAACGCCCGCCGCTGGTTCAGGTCCAGACGTCCCTCATCGCCATCGAACAAGACCCAATCCACACTCTCATCAGCCCCGAGCCCGTCGTCGAGCCTGGCGGCGACATCAACCGGCACCCCGTCTGCAGCGCCACCGCCGGCATGTTCGTCAAGGGGTTCCTCGAGATCGCCGTAGAGGTCACCGGCTGCAAACAGGTCATCGTCGTGACCGGGAGCATCGGTCCCGTCGATGCCCGTCACAGCTCGGCGCCTTCCGGAGCCAGCGGTGACTGATCACCATCGGCCACCAGTTGCGGCAGGGCCTCAATCGGAGTCGCCCCACCGGGATCGGCGACGATGCGAGGAACCATCACAGGGAAAGCCGTACCGCCTGGCAGGACTGCGTCGTACTGTTCGTAGCCGTGCTCGGTCACATCCGGATCGAGCGACATCAGCAGGTGCAGCAAACCGAGCACCTCGACCGGGCGACGGTCGTCTGCCGGCAGCTCGTTGAATGCCTCACCAACCGACCGGGCCCGGCCGGCAGCCTCGTCGCCGGTCCACAACGATTGCAGTGAGACCAAGACTGTCCGCAGCAGGGGAAACGTCGGGCCGCCCTGCGCACGCAACTCCTCCAGAGACGGCGCGCGCAGATCCCCGTCCGGTGCGACGTTCGTGAGCGGAGGTGGTGGGACGTCGTTGGCCGGGTCATAGAAACGCAACTTCAGATGATGCACCTCGGGTCGCTGCGGCAGCAGGTCGAGCGGCACCCGGGCCTGGCTGTTGGTGCCGGCGACCCAGGTGACAAGTTCGCTGTCCAACTGGCGCAGCACCGTCGACAGCGCCCGGTTCCGGTCGATGTCCTGGTTCACGATCTGCTCCCGCAACGTCCGCGTCAACCGAGACCGAAACTCCAGGACGCCATCGATACCGCCACGGATCACCTCGACCGTCGACCGCAGGTCGACCCGGTCACTTCGGCTCAGGATGCTCGCAGCGCGCGGATGCTCCAGCAGGTCCCGGATATCGCTGTGGAGTTCCTGGAGCAAGACGTCGTCGCGCAGCAGCGCGAACGCTCCCTCGAAGGCGCGCCCCTGCGGGGTCGCGGTCATCAGGTCGGCAGTGCGCCGCAGATAGTCGTCGATGACCTCACCGATCGGCCGCTCCTCCAACCGGAACGACGCCATGATTTCCCGCCGCATCAGCTCGTAAGCTTCCTCGACCCGTTTGAACTCCCCCGGCAAGTCACCGATCAAGGTGAGGAGCTGGACGAACCCCTCCAGCAGCGTGTCGTCGCTGGCCAGCTCGAGTTCTCCCCCGTTGACTAGCCGGTCGCGTTCCCGTTCCAGTTTCACGATCTCGTCGTTCAGCAACGCCACCCTCGCGGCCCGATCGGGGTTCACGACCGTGTTCATATAGCGAAACGCCGACCTGATCGTGTTGATCCGGTGCTCGCTCAACGTGACCCGGTCTCGCATCAAGCTGTTCACCAGCGACAACGCTGCCTGAGCGTGCGACGTCAGCGTGTACACCTCGCCACCATCGTCCTCGTACCGGGTCAGCCACTGCTCCCGCATCCATTTACGGCACAGATCGCGCCCGGTCCCTTTGGGGGCATCCTGGCCGATCTGCCGCAGCTCACCCAGATACACGTCGACCTGGGTGTGAAGCCGGTCGGCCGGAACCGAAGCCATGTCACGGCCGAACGCCGTCCTGAAAACTGTCAGGACCAGCGCTGCCTGCGGCTTGTGCAGGAGCGTGAGCGTCGGACGTTCGAAGGCCTCGCGTACACGTGCGAGTTCAGCTACGACATCACTCACAGGCTCTCCCTACAACCAATCGTCTGACCGCGACTCATTCTGTCCCTGGGCGCCGACAATTTGTGATGACCGCTTTTCCCCACACCGAGACAACACCCGGCTTTCCTGGCCACCTATCGTGCAGAGATGAAGACGCAGAAGCTCTGGGGGTAGCAACGCCAGGCCGGTGAGACGCCGACCGTGAGAGACCGGCGAAACGTGACTGCCTGCTCCACAGGCGCCGTGGTGTTGGATGCAATACCTCCCATTTGGCCCGCTTGGGCATCGGCAGGGCTCTCCCGGCATCGCGACACCCCGTCAACAATCCCCCAGCTTGTCCGGGGCCGTTGGCAACGAGTTTCTCCTCGTTGGCCTGAAGTTGCTGGACTGTGTCGTCGGTGCGCTCCCGGTGAGGCGGGCGCACATCACAGGGCCGGCTCAGTCAAGCAACAACGAGCCTTGCAGGTTGAGACGACCGGCACCGCAGGTCTCGGCTACCCGGCTCCGGTTCGGCTGCGGTCCCCGAAACGACCGTCCCTCCTGGAACATCGGTACAGGTGTTCTCACCGCAGTTCCGATTCGAGCCCGGCCGGACCACGCAGAATGTCACGGTCGCTGTCGAGGGTGACGTCCGCGACTCCTGCGACCTGCTGTTCAGCGTGGCGCTCTCGCTGCCGCAGGACGCCGGGCTGAGCAAGCCGTTCGGCCGGGCGGAGGTGATCGACGATGACGCCACGCCGACTCTGACTGTGACCGGGGCGACGGCAAAGGAGAACCCGGCGCGCTGCGCTTCCAGCTCGGACTGTCCGCCCCGAGCGGCAAGTTCGTCCAGGTCCATGGTCAGGTGCTGGACGGTACTGCCGTGGCCGACCAGGACTACGAGACACCGAGCAGTGAGGTGCCCAGTGGTCCCCCGATCGAAATGGCCCAGGAGGACGACACCGGTCCGCCGGCACCGGGGTCGACGGACGCCGGGTTCGAGCAGCGGGAGACCAGCATCGAGATCCCCATCACGTTAATCGACGACAAGGTCGCGGAGCCTACCGCGACCCTCTTTTGCGCGTCGACGGCGTCTTCGACGCGGAGTACCAGGTGCCGCCGACGGTCACTGGCACGATCACCGACGACGACTGACCGGCCTCGGCGCTGTCCCGGCCGCCGTGGCCACGCCGAAGGGTTGGCAACTCTGGGTAATCAGTGCATAATCTCTATCTCGATCGGTGTGGGGCGGAAATGCGCACCGATACCGTAGGGGGAAATTTCTATGCACTTGCAGTCTTTCGCGATCAGAAACTTTCGGCGACTGCGCCGGATCACGGTGGATCTGGACGACGAGGCAACGATCTTCGTCGGCGCCAACAACTCCGGAAAAACGTCGGCGATGCACATCTTCCAGTATTTCCTGACCAAGGGTGTGAACTTCGGGATTCACGACTTCAGCGCCGCCTGCTGGCAGCAGTTCAACGAGTACGATCCGGCCGTCGAGGGCGCGGCCCTGCCGGACATCACCCTCGACCTGTGGTTCGACGTCGACGAGACCAACCTGCACCGGGTGATCGACCTGCTGCCGGACCTCGAGTGGGAGAACTCGGCGCCGGTCGGCGTCCGATTGTCTTTTGAGGCCAAGGATCCAGCCGACCTGAACGCGAACTATCTGGCGATGAAGGACGAGCCGGGACAGTGGCCCGAGGACCTGCACGACTACCTGCGCAAACGGCTCGGAGTCGAGTACCACGTCGTGCACTACAAACTCGACCGCCGGCAGTTCGACGATCAGTTGCTGCTGAAGCCCGGGCAGACTCTGCAGGTCCTTGAAAAAGGCACGGAAATCCTGCGGTCGATCATCAAGGTCGACCTCCTGCACGCCCAGCGGCACCTCGCCGACACCGAACAGCGTGGCCGCGACGAGGATCTCTCCCGCACCCTCGGGCGCTATTACCAAAGCTATCTGGAAAAGCCCGATCCGGCGCAGGCGCCGTTGCAGGCGCTGGCCGATACCGAGGTGGGCATCAACAAACACTTCAACAAAGTCTTCGGCCCGATCGTGACCCGGCTCAACAAACTCGGATATCCGGGCATCGACAATCCCGATCTGATGGTGAAGACCGAGCTCCGCGGCGAGACCCTGATGAACACGAGCGCCCAGGTGCACTATGTGGTGCCCGGCGCCCCGGCCGGTCAGCCGGCGATCACCCTGCCCGACCGCTACAACGGGCTCGGGTTCAAGAACCTGATCTACATGGTGGTCGAGATCGTCGCCGCCCACGAGGCCCGCAAGCAGATGGCCGAGGGCCAGCCGCCGGTGCACCTGATCATGGTCGAGGAGCCGGAGTCGCATCTGCACGCCCAGCTCCAGCAGGTGTTCATCCGGCAGCTTAAGAGCATCATCGACGACGTCGAGGACCCCGGCACGCAGTTCGTGCTGACCACCCACTCCTCGCACATCGTGTACGAGGACTTCAGCTCGATCCGCTACTTCGCCAGAGTGCGCGACAAGGACACCTTCCGCTACAGCGACGTCCGTGACCTCTCGGTGTTCTCCGACGAGGTCGAGGCCGACACCCGGAAGTTCCTGCTGCAGTACCTCAAGCTGACCCACTGCGACCTGTTTTTCGCCGACGCAGCCATCCTGGTCGAGGGCAACGTTGAGCGGCTGCTGGTGCCGTTGATCATCGCCCAGTTCTGCGACCGGCTGGCGACCTCCCACCTGACCATCCTCGAGCTCGGCGGCGCGTTCGCCCACAGGTTCAGGAAGCTCGTCGAGTTCCTCGGCCTGCACTGCCTGGTGATCACTGACATCGACAGCATCTCCGGACCGCCGAAGGCCCGGGAAGCATGCACCACCGACGAGCCCGGGGCGATCACGGCCAACCAGACACTGATCCAGTGGCTGCCCGCCGAGGAGAGCATCGAGAAGCTGCTGGAGTTCGAGCCGGAGAAGAAGGAATACCGCGGCGGTCCGGGAAAGGCGACGGTCCGGGTCGCGTACCAGACACCGCACGAGATCGCCTGGAACGGCGAGAAGCTGACCATCGCCGGCCGGACCTTCGAGGAGGCGCTGGCGTTCGAGAACCTCAGCTGGAGCCAGGACGACGCCAACAAGTCGCTGAGACTGAAGGTGAAGGATCCGGCCGATCTCGAGGCTGTCGTCCAAGGCGTCTTCGAGCGGGTCCGCACGCTCGACAAGACGAAGTTCGCGCTGACCCTGATCGAGCGCGAGGTCGACTGGACCTGCCCCAGCTACATCACCGAAGGGCTGGACTGGCTGGCCGACGAGATCTGCGACCTGGACGTGCCGCCGAGCGTGGTGCCCACCGAGGAGGTGACCGATGAGTCCTCGGATTGACAGTCCCAACACCCCGGCCGACGAGGAACTGCAGCAGATCCTCGCCGACCCGGAGATCTCCGGCTTCACCATGATCGCCGGCGCCGGCTCCGGCAAGACGACGTCGCTGGTGAAGGCGCTGCACCACGTGATCTCCACCCGTGGTGCGCAGTTCCTGGCGAACCGGCAGCAGATCGCGTGTATCACCTACACGGAGATCGCCCGGCAGGAGATCGAGGATGATCTGGCGAAGAGCCCGATCGCGCACGTCTCGACCATCCACAGCTTCCTGTGGACCCTGGTCGAGCCCTTCCAAGGCGACATCCGGGGCTGGCTGGACGAGAACGGGCGAGCTGCTCTGGCCGAGCTCGAGGACAAGTACGCGAATCCGGGCTCGCGGACACAGCAGAAGACGCTGGATGCTCTCAAACGGCGGATCGAGCGTCGGCGCGACGGGCTGGCGAAGATGGACAAAGTCGAGAAGTTCCAGTTCGGAGTGGCCACCAGCTACGGCGAGGGGATCGTCGGTTATGCCGACGTCCTGAAGATGGTGCCCGAGCTGATCCTGGCCAAGCCGCTGTTCGGCAAGCTGATCGCCCGCAGGTACCCGTTCGTGTTCGTCGACGAGAGCCAGGACACCTTCAAGTCCGTGGTCGACTGCCTCCGGCACGTCGCGGTGACACAGAAGGCGCATTTCTGCCTGGGTTTCTTCGGCGACCCGGTCCAGAAGATCTACAGCACGGGGATCGGCGCGATCGCCCCCGAGGACGGCTGGCGCAGGGTGGAGAAGCCGGAGAACTTCCGGTCACCGCTGCGGGTGCTCGAGGTCATCAACTCGATCCGGGCCGATGCCGACGGCCTCGAACAGGTCTCCGGCCTCCCGGCCGACCGGCAGCGCGAGGGCGAGGTCACGTACTTCGTGTTTCCCCTCGGCACTGATCGCAACGCATTACTGCAGAAGGCGCGGGGCTGGCTGGAGCAGCACTCCGGCATCGGCGCCTGGCACTGCGAGAAGGACACCAAGACGCTCGTCATCACGCACCGGATGGCGGCCGGCCGGCTCGGCTTCCAGGCCTTGTACGACGCGTTCCACGGAACGCGGCTGCAGGAAGGCTTTACCGAAGGGAACGCCTGGCCACTTACACCGTTTCTCAGCACCCTGCTACCTCTGGTCGAGGCGGCGAACAGCAACCGCGCTGAGCTGCTACCGCGATTGCGAAAGTCGAGCCCGTTGCTCCGGCCGGAGAACGTCGACGAGACCACCGTGCGACCGACTCTGGCGACTCTCGCCGCAGGTGTGGACGAACTCGTCAAGACGGTGGCGGACGGCGGTCCCGGGTCTGTTCGCAAGGCGTTCTCGGTGGCGCACGAGCGCAGCCTGGTCGAGCTCGACGACCGCCTGCTTCAGGTCCTGACGGAGGAACCGCCGGAGTCCGAGGATGACGAAGATCAGATGCTCACGGCACTGATGCAGTGTGATGTGGCCGAACTGCAGGGTTACGCCCGCTATATCGGCAACGACTCGCCGTACTCGACGCAGCAAGGTGTTAAGGGCGCGGAATACAAGGACGTGATCGTCGTCCTCGACGACGACGAAGGCCGGCACTTCCAGTTCTCCTACAACAAGTACCTCGGCCTGGAGAACCTCTCGAAAACGGAGTCGGCCAGGGGCGCCGACGAAGAGACGAGCATCGACCGCACCCGTCGCCTCCTCTACGTGTGCGCCTCGCGCGCCACCCGGGCACTGGCCATCGTCCTGTACGCCGTCGACGTCGACGCAGCCACCAAGGCAATACAGGACTTACTACCCGGCGCCCACCAGGTCTCCACCGAGGACCTCGCCTCGGTGGAGACCTGAATGATCAGGCGGTGATTCGGAAGGTCGGCGGCCTTTTCGGCGATGGCGAGGACGGTGGCGTGCGGGTTAGGCGGCAGGTACCGACGGCATCAGCGAGGCGTCGACGACGCGGAGGCCGGAGATACCGTGGACGCGGAGTTCGGGGTTTACGACGTCGGTTGGCGAAATTCCGATTCGGCAGGTTCCGACCAGGTGATGCTGGCTCTCGTTGGCCAGCCGGATGTAGGCGCTGCGACCCTCCGGGACGCCTCCCAGGGTTCCGGGAACGCCTCGTCCTTGCGCCAGTACGACAACGACTCCGCCGCTCCCACCTCACGGGCGATCCGTACGCCGGCCTCCAGCGTGTCGAGATCGGCAGGGTCGGAGAAGAAGGCCGGGTCGACCAACGGCGTCGTATGGGCTGATGCGTCCGCCAGATTGACGGTGCCACGACTCCTGGGCGACAGCAACGACGCGTAGAGGGTGCAGACAGGATGGCCCTTGTCGAGCAGTTTCGTCGGTACCGGCACCGTCACCAGTGCGGGCTGGATGTCCGACGTCGGACCGTTCAGGCCGGTGCTGATGTGGGCGGCCGCCTCGAGGTGGTTGAGCAGGCTGGGCTGCAGTTCCCCGGCGATCGTGTAGACGACCGGGACCATCGCGTGGTCCTGCAGGTTCGCCCCGATGCCGGGGCGGTCGGCAACTAAGAATACCTCTGGAACAAGCGCCCACGACGGCACAATCGCTGCACCGGCTCCACGACAACACAGGCAGCACATTGGTTGCTATGCCTCCACATGGGCTGCGTGGGGCCATGAGCGAACCGGTGAAGGCCCAGGGTCTAGATCAGGGCACGTAGAGGACGGATGGTGGGCTCGCTGGCGACCGAGGACTGGGGCACGTCCGGCCGCCGGTCTCGCTGGGGCGACTGAATGACCAGGCCGAGACCTCGCAGGTGCCCTGATCGGCCTGATCGGTCTTGTGTGGCCGCCTGCGGGTCCATCCGGGGTACACCAGAGTCCCGGCATGACCAGGTCTCGGCCCACCAGGGTGTTGAGGGATTCCAGCCTCCATTCCAATGTCGCCGAGGGCCGCACTGCCGCGCCAGGCTCGCCCGTATGGCCACCAGACGGTCCCGCGCGACGCCTTGGAGGGGGTATTGGGGTCGGACACATCACGGTGCCAGCGAGGAACGCGCTTGCTAGAGCTCACAGGTCCCTTATCTCGGCACGCAGGGCCCCGGCAACCGGTGCAAGGCCACCAGGTCACAAACTGCGCCTCGATGCCGGAGAGCGCAGGCCCAGGGACCGCCTGAGAGACCGGCGTCTAGGGTCAGGTGACGCCCGCCCCGATAGCGCCGTCGGCGCTCTGCATCAGAGAGGCTCGGCGTGAGGCCGCGCCGCCGCGGTGTCGTCCTGGCTGCTGAGCTCCCAGTTCAGCCATCTGGTTCCGACCGTCGATCGAGGCGCGCGCGTCCCGCCGCTGAACGGTGCTCAACGTCCCACAACGCCCAGTGCTGGTCTCCTGATTCGGCCAAGAGATGGGATGCGAACAGCTTTCCGTACTTTGGCCCGTACCTGGCAGATCCCAGACATGGGGAAGGCCCCTCCGATTCAGGCGTTTTGCCTGGTCAGAGGGGCTTTGGTGGAGCCGCCTATCGGAATCGAACCGATGACCTTCTCAATCCCCGGTCCAAGGCAAGGGCC
Organism: Kribbella sp. NPDC006257; assembly: GCF_040613535.1. NCBI lineage: Bacteria > Bacillati > Actinomycetota > Actinomycetes > Propionibacteriales > Kribbellaceae > Kribbella > Kribbella sp. NPDC006257. The sequence continues at coordinate 7,714 of NZ_JBEXSJ010000029.1, read as the reverse complement.
TGCAGGTGTCCAGCTCTGACCGAAAGCGATACATCCTGACTCGATCGCAGCAGCCGAGCATACCTGGCGTACAGGCGTCTGGATCATCGTCGAGAGGGTCGAGCGCGTGAGAGACGATCACGTGCTGCATGGAGTACTTCTGCCCATCATTGTCTATAGGGAGTCACAGGCCATCGACTCATCTCACCCAGGACGTGGTTCATGTCAGGACGCGGCATCTCCGCGGATCGCGCCGCGGTCCTGGTCCATCACGCTTTACACGCCCGGACGATCGGCTCGGTCGCACGATGAGCCGGTCAGCGAGTCCGGCATCGCGTTCGACGCGGGACCTCACCCGAGGCGCGTATTCCTCAGCGCGCAAGAGGTAATCGCGCGCTACCGTTGGGGGCATCGCGGGGACTACCAGAACCTCCAGGATCGCGAGCTAGTCCCACCGCCGGTTGTGAGGCACCCGGATCGCTGGCGGCTCGATCAACTGCTTGCCAACGAGGATCGCCACAGCGCTCTCTCGGAGAAGGAGTTGGAGAGGTTGATGGCGGCGAGCCAGCCGACCGCGCCGGATCGCGAGTCGGAACCGGGCGCGCATCGCCGCATGGCGACCCTCCTCCCCCAGCCCAAGCAACAGCACCGCCGCTCCGCCTGACCTTCGCTGCGGCGTGCGGCTCTGTGAGGGTCGGCGGCTCTTACCAGGATGCGCCTTGCCCAGCAGAAGTTGACCATCGTTCGCCCTCTCGACCGCACTCGTCCAGAGGCTCGCATCCACGGCCGTTCGGACCGGGGGCGATATCGGATAGCTTGAGGCGGTGATCAGCCTGGGGCGGCGCAAATGGCCCCGCCACCATCGTGTCGTTCGGGTGTCACGCGATGCATCAGAGTGATGCATTAGGTGTTGCAGACGCTGCGGAATATGGCCGAGCCATGCGCCAACAAGCCGCGTTTTGCGCCTGGATCACAGGGATCCCGACCCTACGGGGTCCCCACTGGAGCGGGCTGGCAATCACATGACACCAATGACAAGCCGAATACCCGATGCTCAAGAACACCGGCACGTCCCGCTCCCGAGCCTCCGCGAACGCCCCTTCCGACCACTGCCGCCAGTGCACCGGGTTGTCGGCGTGCTGCCGCAGATACGGAGAACTGGACTTATCAAGCTCGTTGGAGGCCATGCCCCAACGGTAGACCGTGACGTTTCCCGAACACGCAAGAGCTGATCCGGTTCACCACTCAGGCACAGCTAGCGATACTCCCGTGGTGTCAGGTTCTGGCGGCGCGGCGTGTCAAGGTTGTATGCGCATCACTTACCTCATCGCCACAGTCCTGGCGGCGGTCATGAATGGCTATGCCGCGACTTTGAACTTCGTCGGCGCCGGGTCGGTCAAGGAAGTCGCCGACCGTGTGCGAGTGCCGCACCGGTGGATTGTCCCGTTCGGTGTCCTGCTGGCCTTCGGGGCGGTCGGACTGCTGGTCGGATTGGCTGTGCCGTTCGTCGGCGCTGCTGCGGCCAGCGGGCTCATCCTGTACTTCGTCTGCGCCGTGACCGCCCACCTACGTGTGCATGACAGTCACTTTGGTGGCGCGGTCTTCTTCTTGCTTTCGGCAGTAGCCGCGTTGGTCACCGACGTCGTCTATCGGAACCCAGGGTGAGTCCTGGAGAGTGGAGGCGATGACCGAACAGGAATGGCTCGAGGAGTTCGAGCAGCACCGGCCGCGGCTTCATGCGGTCGCTCACCGGATGCTCGGGTCGGTGGACGACGCGGACGATGCTCTGCAGGATGCTTGGTTGCGAATCCGCGACCAAGCTCCGGAGAGCGTCGAGAACATGCGTGCATGGCTCACGACAGTCGTCGGCAGGGTGTGTTTGAACATGCTGCGCGCTCGACGCTCGCGACGTGAAGTGTTCTCCGAAACGCATGTGCCTGACCCGATCGTGACGGTGGCCGACACTGTCGGTCCCGAGGAGGAGGTGCTCCTCGCCGAGGCCGTGGGCCCGGCGCTACTGATCGCGCTCGACGCATTGACTCCTGCCGAGCGGTTCGCTTTCGTGCTGCACGACGTGTTCGGCGTCCGGTTCGCGGAGATCGCCGCCGCTCTCGACCGGTCCGAAGCGGCCGTGCAACAACTCGCCAGCCGTGGCCGTCGCCGGATGCGGGGCGCGCAGACGGCTGAGCGTGACCTCGTGCGACAGCGCCAGGTTGTCGACGCGTTCTTCGCGGCTTCGCGCGACGGGAACTTCGAAGCCCTCCTCGAGGTGCTGGATCCCGACGTCGAACTGCGCATCGACGGCGGCGTCCTCCGCGCCGATGCATCGCTCGTACTGCGCGGGGCCGATGCCGTGACCCGGCACACGACGACCTATGCGAGGCTCTTCCCGTTCCTCGAACCCGCGCTGGTCAACGGCGCGGCCGGAGCCTTGGTGGTGACGCAAGGCCGACTGTTCTCCGTGATGGGCTTCACCATCTCCGACGGTCGAATCTCCGCGATAGAAGCACTCGTCGACCCCGAGCGTCTGGCGCGACTCGACCTCGACCGCCGCAGATAGGGCGAGGTAGAAGACCGCAGCTCGTTCAGACCCTCACCGTCAGGCGGTTTGGGCTAGTGCTACTGAGAGGCCTATGGCTACGGCCATGATGACCAGTTCGGTGCCTACCAGTTGCCAGAAGGCGGTGTTGGATTCGTCGACTTTTTCGATGACTCGGCGGCGGTGGAACCAGCCGCCGATGATGAGGACGAGGAAGGCGAGGGTTTTGGCGAGCAGCAGGCCGCCGTACGCGTCGGAGGTGAGGACGTCGAGGGCTGAGCCGAACCCTCCGCCCTTGGCGGCGAGGCGGCCGGCTGCGCTGATCACGCCGCTCACCAGGACCGCGATCGACGATGCCAGTGCGACCTGGCTGAACCGTTCGAGCACCAGCGGCAGCCCTTGCCGGCTGGCTCGCCCGTAGCGGACCAGGCCGGCAAGCCCGCCGACCCAGGTGGTAGCGGCGATCACGTGAATGACCAGGGCCGCGCCCGCGAGTACGACGTACGACTCGTTGCGCGGGTAAGTCGTCAGCGCCGGCGGGACCAATGCCGCGATCGCGACCAGTACGCCGATTCCCGCCGCCGAGGAGGTCTGCACCCGGCGTACGCCGATCGCGAGGGCCACGACGAGGATGCCGGTGATCAGCAGCGACTTCACTTCCGGTACGCCGAGCGCGTCGTCGAGCTTCAGGCGGAGCAGGTCGACCCGGGTGTTGGTGAGCACAGCGGCCGTGATGATCGCCCCACCGAACGCCGCGACCGCCCAGATGATCGCCGAGTTGCTCGCGTCGCGCACCGCGCGCCGGCCCTGGATGCCGAGTGGGCCGCCGTCGGTACGGAGCAGGACGACAGCGGCCAGGAGTGCGCCGGCGCAGCCGACCGTGGCCAGCGTCGAGACGAGGTGGAAGAACGGAAGCAACCAGTAGACGAAGAGGCCGGGACCGCCGATCCCGTCGTCGTGAGGTTCACTGCCGGCGGCGAAGAGACCGACCACCAGCGCGACGGAAGCGACCAGCACCGCGCTCATACCACCCGCGACCAGACGTCCGGGCACGCGATGCCGGGCGGCGCGGGTCGCGGTCACAGAGCGTTCCCGCCCTCGACACCTTGGTTCGACACGCGCTCACTATAGGGGGGTCGCGAAAAACCGCCACGTCACGACACCATCTCGTGACAATCCCCTTACCTAGTTGGTTTCGAGGCTTCCGGGTCAGTCGTCTCCGGCGCGGCAGCGCCAGCCTGGTCCGCTGAGCTGTCCGTGGTCGGCTGGTCTACGGACAGTGCTCGGCCGGGCGCAGTCCCGCCCCCGTCCGACGGCTGTCCGTCGGTGGGATCGAAGTCGATCCGCTTCAGCTGCTTGCCCATGTTGCGCCAGAGCAGCACCGTGGCGGCACCGAGCGCGAGCACGATCAGCAGCGCGACCCAGCCGGGCCGGACCGAGTTCGGGTCGATCTCGGTCATCGGGAGCCCGGTCGTCAGAAGTGGGGTCATCGCGGTCACCTGGCCAGTGTCTCACCGTCGTCGTCCCGCCCTCAGCGCAGCCCCGCGAAGAGGTCGTCCTCGGGCAGTTCGGACTCCACCAGACTGCGCGCCAGTTCGTAGTCCTCGGTCGGCCAGGCCTGCTGGTGAACCTCCAGCGGCACGGTGAACCAACCGCCGTCCGGGTCGATCTGGGTGGCATGCGCGAGCAGCGCCCGGTCCCGTACGCCGAAGTACTCCGCGCACTCCACCCGGGTGGTGATCCGGCGCTCGTTCTCCGGGTCCGGCTTCCAGTCCTTCAGCCGCTCGGCGTACGGCGACTCCAGGCCGCGGGCGACCATCGCGTCGTGCAGCGCCTTCATCCGCTCGCGATGGAAGGTGTGGTGGTAGTACAGCTTCAGCGGCTGCCACGGCTCACCGAGCTCCGGGTACGCGTCCTTGTCACCAGCCGCCTCGAAGGCCGCGACGGTGATCTGGTGGCACATCACGTGATCCGGATGCGGGTAACCGCCGTTCTCGTCGTACGTCGTGACGACCTGCGGCCGGAACTCGCGGATCAGCTTCACCAGTGGGGCCGCGGCGTCCTCCACCTTGAGCAAGGCGAAACAGCCCTCCGGCAGCGGCGGCAGCGGATCGCCCTCGGGATAGCCGGAGTCGACCCAGCCGAGCCATTCCTGCCGGATGCCGAGGATCTCGCGGGCCGCGTCCATCTCCTGGCGGCGGATCTCGCTGATGTTCGCCAGTACCTCGGGGCGGTCCATCTTCGGGTTCAGGATCGAGCCACGCTCACCACCGGTACAGGTGGCCACCATCACGTCGACGCCCTCGGCGACGTACTTCGCGGTCGATGCGGCGCCCTTGCTGGACTCGTCATCGGGGTGAGCATGGACATGCAGCAGACGGAGATCTTCGGTCACAAGACACAATGGTCCTCCAAGCCCGAGGAGAACCGTTGACCGACCCATCCGCAACCGACCTGGACGCCCGCTACGGGCGGGGCCGCGGCCGCCGTCCGCTGGTGCTGGGAATCATCGGGGTGCTGGCGCTCGCCGGCCTGGCCTGGCTGCTCTGGGCGGCGTTCGTGCAGTCCAACCCGCCGGTCTCGTCGCGGATGATCGGCTTCACCATCGACTCCCCGACGTCGGCGACGGCGAACTTCCAGGTGGACCGGTCCAAGAGCGTCGAGGCGTCCTGCCGGTTGCAGGCGAAGGCGGCCGACTTCTCGATCGTCGGGGAGCTGACAGTCACCGTTCCGGCGGATTCTCCGCGCCGGCAGAGCCTGGAGGCGAAGCTGACCACGCAGCGGGACGCGACGGCCGTCGTACTGGTCGGTTGTACTACCGCGGACGCTCATCGGCCGCACTGAGCCGTCGCTTCCTGATCCAGGCGGGGTAAACGATTGCCTCCGGCGCCGCGCAAACGTTTGCGCGAGGTCGGAGGTGGCTGTGAACTGTGGGGTTCCGGGCCCGATCTTGCTAGGCTCAGAGGATTGGTCGCCGTCGACGACGGCGGCCAACGCATTTTCCTGTCCATCCCATCGATACAAGGAGCAGCCCATGACGCAGAAGATTGACGAGGAAAGCGTTGTCTGGCTGACACAGGATGGCTATGACCAACTGAAGTCCGAGCTCGAGCATCTCAAGGGCCCGGCCCGTGCGGAGATCACGCAGCGGATCAGCGACGCCCGCGACGAGGGCGACCTCAAAGAGAACGGTGGCTACCACGCCGCCAAGGACGAGCAGGGCAAGATGGAGGCGCGGATCCGGCAGCTCGAGGACATGCTGCGCCGGGCCCGGGTCGGCGAGACCCCGAAGGCCGGCGGCAAGGTCGAGCCCGGGATGAAGGTCTCCATCAAGTTCGCCGGTGACGACGACGTCGAGACGTTCCTACTCGGCTCCCGCGAACTGCTGGCCCTGGACGCGTCGGTCGACATCGACGTCTACTCGCCGCAGTCCCCGCTCGGCTCGGCGATCCTCGGCAAGAAGAAGGGCGACAAGGCAACCTACGCCGCCCCCAACGGCAAGGACGTCACGGTCGAGATCGTCGCCGCAGTTCCCTTCACCGGCTGACCTTCCCCCACTTCCAGCGCCCCGGTGAACCTTCACCGGGGCGCTTCGCTTTCCAGACACCTCCGAGCACGACCCCCGGGCGCTCTCCTTCCCGGGCAACTCCCAGGACGATCCCGGGGCGCTCTCCTCCGGGCAACTCCCAGGACGATCCCGGGGCGCTCTCCTTCCCGGGCAACTCCCAGGACGATCCCGGGGCGCTCTCCTCCGGGCAACTCCGAGGACGATCCCGGGGCTCGGACAGGAAAGAGCGGGCGGGGACACGTTATTTCCTGTCCCCGACGACAGCTCGGTGTCCGAGCCCGCAGTTTGGAGTGTGCCCGCGGGCGCAGTTTCCTGTCCGGGGCCGCAGTTTGGGGTGAGTGTCGCGCGGACGCAGTTTGGTATGTATCCGCGCGGGAGACTGGGGGGTTGTGGGTATTTGGATCGGGACTTCGGGGTGGGTCTATCCGCCGTGGCGTGGAGTGTTCTACCCGAAGGGGCTCGCTCAGAAGCGGGAGTTGGAGTATTTGTCGCGGCAGGTGAACTCTGTCGAGATCAACGGGTCGTTCTATTCGCTGCAGCGGCCGGAGAGTTATGCGCGGTGGCGGGCGAGTGTGCCGGACGACTTCGTGTTCTCGGTCAAGGGCGGCCGGTTCATCACGCACATGAAGCGGTTGCGCGACGCCGACACCGTACTCGCCAACTTCTTCGCCTCCGGCCTGCTCGCCCTCGGTCCCACCCTCGGCCCGATCCTGTGGCAGACGCCGGCCAACCTGCCGTTCGAGGCCGAGGTACTCGACCAGTTCCTGGCAGCACTACCCCGTACGACTGGCGAGGCGGCAGCGCTTGCCGCGAAGCACGACGAGCGCCTCGACGGTCGGGCGCTCACCGAGACCGACGTCGATCGTCCGCTCCGGCACGCGATGGAGGTGAGGCATCCCGGTTTCGCCGATCCCGCCTTCACCGACCTGCTCCGCAAGCACGGGGTCGCTTGCGTGATCGCCGATACGGCAGGCACCTGGCCGGTCTTCGACCAGGTGACCACCGATTTCGTCTACGTCCGGCTGCACGGTGACGAGGAGCTCTACACCAGCGGCTACACCGACAAGGCCCTCAAACGCTGGGCCAAACGCATCCGCGGCTGGGCAACAGACCACGACGTCTTCGTGTACTTCGACAACGACGCCAAGGTGATGGCGCCCAGAGACGCCATCACCTTGATGCACCTCCTCAACCTCTCCCCCAGCCCCTGAGCGACGGCTTAACTCCTCTTGGCGCGGTTCCCCCATCGGCGCACCAGTGGGGTAACCACAACAGGAGGGGTGAAGCACACCAACTGCCCGACCTCTTACGTACCAAGGAGGCAGCCACGGCTCACCCCGAGAGGCGATCACCCACCCGGAGGGGTCGCCGGCGGGCGGCTCACCCGGAGGGGTTGCCGGCGGGCGGCTCACCCGGAGGGGTTGCCGGCGGACGCTCCCGGAGAGGTAGCCGGGGGCACGCTCACCCGGAGGGGTAGCCCGCGGACACTCCCGGAGAGATAGCCGGGGGCACGCTCACCCAGAGGGGTAGCCGGCGGACACTCCCGGAGAGATAGCCGGGGGCACGCTCACCCAGAGGGGTAGCCCGCGGACACTCCCGGAGAGATAGCCGGGGGCACGCTCACCCGG
>NZ_JBEXSJ010000028.1:0-111969 GCF_040613535.1 Kribbella sp. NPDC006257 | reverse complement strand
CCGCTCCACCCCTCCCCCAACCCCCCGGACACCAGGCACCAGGCACCAGGCACCAGGCACCAGACACCGCTTCGCACCCTCACCCCCACCGGGCACCAGGCACCGCTCCACACCTCCCGCCACCGGGCACGGCTTCACACCTCACCCGTCACCAGGCACCAGGCACCAGGCACCAGGCACAGGCACGGGCACCAGGCACCGCTTCACACCTCCCGCCACCGGGCACGGCTTCACACCTCACCCGTCACCAGGCACCAGGCACCAGGCACGGGCACCAGGCACCGCTTCACACCTCCCGCCACCGGGCACGGCTTCACACCTCACCCGTCACCAGGCATGGGCAACGGGCAACGGGCAACGGGCAACGGGCAACGGGCAACGCTCCAGACCCCACCGGGCACCGCTTCACCCGTCACCGGACTCCGGGCAACGGGCAACGCCCGCTCCAGCCTCACCGCATCACCGGTCACACGCCACCAGGCACCAGGCACCGCTTCACAACTCGCCCGTCACAAGGCACCGCTTCAGCCCTAACCCGTCACCAGGCTCCGGACTCCGGGCACCACTCACCGCCTCACCGCACGTGCGCCACCTCCGACGCACTCAGCTCATGCAGGCGGTAGGCGATTCGCTCGCCTCTCACCCTCGCGTGCCGATCACCGAACCGTGGTTCATGCAGGCGGTCGCGTCGGCGCCTTGGCCGCTGCTGCGGTTTTCGCTCGCTGGCAAGTTATTAGGCCGTCATCGGATGAAATAACGGCGTTCGACAGCAGGTTTCCGGCGGGCCTGGGTAGCTGGGTGGGGTGGTCAGGGGTAGATCATGTGGGCGGGTGGGTTGGTGGTGCGGCGAGCGAGGGGGTAGTAGATGGCGGCGGTGATGAGGAGGCCGATGATCCAGGAGATGTCGGCGCCGCCGAGTTTTTCGGTGAGCGGGCCGGTGTAGAGCTTCTGCGCCAGGAACGGGATCTGGGCGGCGATCCCCAGGAAATAGGAGCTCAGGGCAACTAGATTCCAGGCGCCGTAGCGACCGGCCGGGTCGTAGAGGGCAGGAACGTCGACCCGCTCGCGGGAGATCAGGTAGTAGTCGGTGAGGTTGATCGCGCTCCACGGGGTGAAGACCATCAGCAGGACCAGGACGAAGTTCTTGAAGTTGTCCAGGAAGTCCGCCGACGCGAAGATCGCGATCAGCACGGAGACGAGCAGGAAAGCACTCGTGTACGCCGCGCGCACGGCGGGCCGGAACGCCGCCGTACGAGTGAAGGCCGAGACGGTCGTCAGGATCGTCATCGAACCGCCGTACGCGTTGAGGCAGTTGACCGCGAGCTTCCCGATCACGATCACCAGATAGATCAGTACGGCGATCGCACTCGGGCCGGCCAGCGAGCCGAGGTAGCCGACCTGGTTCGCCAGGAAGCCGGCGCCACCCGCGGCGACCAGGGCGCCGAGCGTCATCGACCATTGTGAGCCGATCACGCTGCCGAGGAAGGTGGCCAGGAACGTCGTCCGCTCCGGTGTATCGCGGGGCAGGTAGCGCGAGTAGTCGGCGACGTACGGGCCAAAGGTGAGTTGCCAGCCGGCGCCGAGCGAGATCGCCAGCAGGAATGTCGCCCAGGCGAACGGCTTCGCCCCGAAGAGCGCACCGACATCGACCGTGACGAGGAACCGGATGCCGAGGTAGCTGAAGCCGACCACCCCGCAAACGGTGGCGATCCGGCCGAGCCGGTGGATCCAGCGATAGCCGAGGGTCGCGACGACAGCGGTCAGTACGCCGAAGATCACGATGCCGATGGCGGCGCCGTCGACGTGCAGGATCTTGTTCACCGCTTGGCCGGCGAGGACCGTGCCGGTGGCGGCGAAGCCGAGGTACATCACGACGACGAGGACGAGCGGCACGACCGCGCCGTACACGCCGAACTGCGCGCGACTGGAGATCATCTGCGGCAGCCCGAGCCGCGGCCCTTGGGCGGAATGCAGCGCCATCACGATCCCGCCGAGGATGTTGCCGATCAGCAGCCCGATGATCGCCCACAGCGCATCGGCGCCGAACACCACCGCGAGCGCGCCGTCCACCACCGCGGTGACCTGCATGTTCGCGCCGAACCACAAGGTGAACTGACTGAAAGGCGTACCGTGCCGCTCAGCATCCGGCACCACATCGATACTGCGCCGCTCCACGACACCATTGCTCATGCCCAGCATGTTGCCACCGACAACGACCCCGCTAAACGCGAATATCATCGCGCGAACTCGGCGAAGGCCGCTCCCAACCGGCAGATATCGCCTGGCGCGCGGAGTAGGCGAGGTCGTTCAGGCCACCGGGCTCGCCGAGGTGGACTGTCGGCTGAGCGTTCAGGGTTAGCGGAGGGCCGGCCGCCGTGGTCGCCTAGACGGACTGTCGCCTGGACGTGCGGGGTTAGTGGAGGTCGTCCAGGCCACCAGAGTCGCCGAGCTGGACTTGTCGCCTGGGCGTGCGGGGTTAGCGGAGGTCGTTCAGGTGGCCGCCCGGGGTCGCCTAGGTGGACTGCGGTGGCTTGGGGGGTGTAGCCGAGGCGGCGGTAGATGCGGTCTGCGCCGTCGTCGCCTGGAGTCAGCCAAGCGAGCGTCGCACCGCCGAGCTCAAAGGCCTGCTGGGTCGCGTACGCCGTGGCGAGTGCGCCTAGCCCGCGGCGTCGGTGGGATGGAAGCGTGCCGACTCCGGCGACCTCGGTGACCCCATCGGCAACGGCAGTCCAGACGGCGGTTGCCACCGGTACCCCGTCCGCTCGGACCAGGATGCTCGCGCCGTTGACCGGGTCGGCCTGGAAGATCCGCTCTCCGAGTTGCATCTCGTACGCCGCGGCGGCGACCGCGTCCACCTCGGCCTGCTCTTCGGGCGCTGAGACCACCGAGGCAGTGACGCCTTCGGGGAATTCCGGCAACACCAGGTCGGCCGGCTCAACCACGAGCAACGGCGGCCGGGAGACGAGAGTCATCCCGTTGGCAGCAAGCGCCTCAGCCAGCCCCGGATTGGCTTCCTCGATCAACTCCGCACTGACCCAACGCCCCTCTGCGGCGAACGCCTTGCGAATCGTCTCGATCGCCCAGGGCACTTCCTCCAGATCAAACGGCACACCAGGCTCAGCAGCCACCACCGTCGACAAGAACCACAGATCCTCGTCATGCAGCAACCCGACCAAGGGCCCCACCACGATCTGCCGCCGCGACCGAATCAACCCTTGCAACTGAGCGGATGCAATCCGTGCCCCAATCTCCACCCCAAGACCCTAACCCCCACGCGGCCGATCGGCGGACACAGCCGCAGAGGAAGGCGGTTCTGCCTGCAAGAGGTCCTCTCCGCTACCCGAGAGGACCTCATGCGTTGAGCAGGTGCGTCAGCGGGCAATGCGCGACGTCGACCGGAGAGGCGTGACGGAACCATGCGAGTCAACCGCGCAGAGGGTGAGGACGACCGACGTGGGGCCACCGGGCACATCGGCAGTGGAAGTGATGGGCATGACGACGGCGTCGCCGTCGCAGACGCTGCGAGTCCTGCCCACGGGATATCCCTTGTCGCCGACAAAGGCGGTCACTTCACCGAAGCGGCAGCCACCTCCGACCGTACTTTTGACCTCGCCCGTGGCCGTTACCGAGCGGTTGGAGAAGTTGACCGTGCCTGTGTAGAAGCTGTTGCCGTAGATCAGCTCGAAGGGTTTCGCGGCTGTTGTGGCTGCCTGGGCGGGCGCGGCGATGCCGATCGTTCCGAGGGTGGCTACTACGCCGATGCCAGCAGCAACAAGTCGTCGCATATTTGCTCCTTGAGGGTTGTTAGTCGAGTCGCAAGGAGTCTGCTTCGTTGCACACAGCAATGAAAGCTTTTTGCAGGTTGTGGCAATGTGATGAATCAGTCGGCGAGGAGGGTGAGGTCCAGTAGGCGGTTGAGGTCGGCAGGGGTGGGGGGATGGGGGAGGACGGGGGCGAGAGCCTCGAGGGTTGCGATGAGGTGGTCTCGTACGGCGGAGCGCGTGGTGGCGCGGGTGGTGGCGAGATGGCGGATGACCTTGGTGGCTCGGGGGGACTCGTCTACCAAGGTGGCGATCGTTGTGTCGGGGTCCGGAGCAGAGGTGTCGTCGGGGGCCTTGGTGTGGGTGTCGGCCAAAGTCACCGTGAGGGTGGCACCCAGGGCGGTGGCTAGGCGGGTTAGGGCGGCGAGGGTGGGGTTGCCTCGGCCGTTCTCGAGGTTGGCGATGTAGGGGACGGAGAGGCCGGCGTCGACGGCGACCGAGGCGATGGTGCGGTCGGCTGCCTTGCGGCGGGCTCGCAGGGCGTTCCCCAGCTCTAGTTCGTCCACGCGAAGACTCTATCTTCACAGAACACAGTTGCCAAGGAGTGTTCTGAGGGGATACTTTCCGGAGAGTGAGGATTCTTGGAAACCGCGACTTCAGGTTGCTCTGGTCCAGTAATGCGATCTCGGGGATCGGGTCGTGGTTGCTGATCGTGGCACTGCCGGTGCAGGTGTTCGCGCTGACCGGCTCGGCAGCGGCGACTGGACTCACGCTGGCTCTGGAATCCCTTCCCGCGTTGGTGATCGGCCCCTGGGCGGGCGCATTCCTCGACCGCTGGAACCTGCCCAAAGCGATGTGGCTGGCCGACCTCACCAGCGCAGCAGCCGTCGCCTCGATCCTCCTCGCGGACCGGCCCGAGCGGGTCTGGATCATCTACACGGCCGTCCTCGCCGAGAACATTGCAACCACCGTGTTCCGCCCGGCCTCGCGTGCCCTGATCCCCGCGGTCGTCGGCACAGGCGACGAGCTCGCTGCGGCCAACTCGCTCACGGCGTTCTCGGGCAGTGTCATCCGGCTCGCCGCGCCGCCACTCGGCGCCCTCCTGCTGGCCGGGCCCGGCATCCGATTCGTTCTCATCACAGATGTCGTCAGCTACCTGCTGTCGGCAGCCATCATCGCCAGGATCAACCGAACCCCTGCACCATCAGACAAGCAAGAAGAACGAGGAGCCCTGCACGGCCTCCGCTACCTGCGGCACAGCAAGATCCTCCGCGGCATCCTCGCCGGCAACGGCGTCTTCCTCACCGCCAACGCCGGACTCACCGCTCTCCTCGTCCCGCTCACGGTCGAACGACTGCACGCGCCGGGCTACGCCATCGGCTACCTGATCTCCGGCCTCGGCGCCGGATTCCTCGTCGGTGCCGCGATCAGCGCCAGAGCCCAGACCTGGCTGAGCGTCCGCAATCTCCTGATCGCCACCCAGCTCGCCACCGCGGCCGCCTTCTTCGCTTTGGTCAACGCCCCCAGCATCAGCTGGGGTATCGCGGCCGCCGCTCTCCTCGGGATTCCCGGCAGCGTCCTGCTGATCACCGCGGAGACCACCGTCCAGCGCATCACCCCGACCGGAATGCTGGCCAGGATCGGCGCGCTGTTCTTTGCGATGGATTCACTCTCCGTCATCGTAGGCGCACTCATCGCCCCTGCCCTGATCAAGCTCGCAGGCCTCCCGACAGCTCTGAATCTCCTCGCCGCCGCAGCCCTGCTAGCAGCCCCGATCACCCTGTTCGCAGTACCGTCACATCCCGCCGCGCTGACCCGGCCGAAGCTGTCCGAGCCGCATTGATCCGCTCCGTGTCCGGGCATGCGCCAACGGTTACCAGGATGTCCGACAATGTGACCAGGATCGAAAGGGTGCCGGTGTTCGAATCGTTATTGGTAAATACCGGCAAACATTCTTGACAGCGGAAATCTCAGGCCGCTCCGGAACCGGTCCCGACCACTCTGACCAGCGGTTTCACCGTTGTAACCAGGTCCGGCCACGACAGCCGTCCCGGACCGGCGTAAGGCCTCTGTAAAGGTCCCTACCGGTTTATTCCCTGGCCCGCGATTTTGCTGTGTTCTTCTCTTAACAGAACCGCCCCCGAAGCCGAAGGACCGAAGATGACCGAGTCGTTCGAGACCACCGCACCGCACCGCCGCGTGCGAGTCTGGTTCGGCGCCCACCCGATCGCGGATCACACCGCCGTCGCGGATCAGGCCGCGCAGTACGAAGAAGCCATGCGTCGCCGGTTCGCGTCGCTGCGTGTGACCAACGAGCCCGTGCTGGTGACCGCCGGGGAACGCATCCGATGACCACCCGCCCGACGTTGCTCGGCTACGTGCGAGCCGACGCGTTGAGCTGTGCGGAGGAACTGGCCGCGGCGACCGACTCGCTGGCCCTGTTCGCGAGCACCGAGGGGTACACCCTCGGCACCGTCTACACCGAGCGGGACGCGGCCGAGTCCGCCGCCTTCCATGCGTTGCTGGATGAGGCGAAGCGGACCGACGTCCGGGCGGTGGTGGTACCGACGCTCCAGCACCTCGGTGCGGTCGGCGGCATCCGGCCCCAACTCGAGTTCCACCAGGCGGCGGACCTGAGGTAACCCACAGACAAGCGGAGCTGACGTCTTGACCCCTGCATCGGCGTCGGTTCCGCTCTCCACCTCCACAGCTGCACCGGAATGCCGGGCGGTAGTGGATTCAATAAGGCCCCACCGGCTGCTACCGGTGGGGCCTTATTCGTGCAACGGGAAACTCAGGCGATGATCGTGTAGCCGTAGCGCTTCATGACAGCCGCCGTCGCAGCGTTGAACACCCCGGTCGCCGGCAGTTTGAACTTGATCTGGATCTTCTTCACCATCTGCTGGAAATGCAGATGCCACGGCACCCCGGCCGGCGGCCTGGTCTCGGCCCGGCTGATCGCCGCGATCTTCGGATGCGCGGCCCAGGCGAGCACCTGGGCCCGGTCCGCACCCCACACCCCGCTCATCGAGTCGTGGGTCCGTGCATACTCCATCGCGCCCAGCGAGATCGTCGTGTTCGGCGGCGGTGGCTGCGGTACGCCGGGCGCCGGGTTCGGGTGGTAGTGCAGATACAGCTCCCACGTCATCCCGTAGTACCCGGGCGGTCCGTCGTCCTTGCCGCGGTTCGCCAGCCCGTTCCGCAACCGCCGGTACTCCGCGACCTGGTTGGCCGCGCCGCGGGACAGATCCTTGTCGCCCTGCGCGATCGCGTGTACGTGATACGGCCAGCTCGCCTGGGCCGGCGTCCGCAGCCAGGCCGCGAACCCGACCTGACGCAATGCCAGTACGACGGCCTGCCGCTGCGCCGCGGTGAGCGCCTCGCAGGCCACGTCAACCGCGCCGCCACCGTCATGGGTGCCGGCCGACGCCGCCACGCCACCCTTGTTGTACGAGCCCTGAAGAATCGTGAACTCGAACTTGGCCAGCCGTTCGGCAGCCTGGACCATCGCCACGGTGCGCTGGTTCAGCTGCTTGCCGCGCCAGACAATCCTTGCCTCAGGCATCTAATTCTCCGAGGATCCGGTCCGCGTCCTCGGCGGCGCCGAGCGCCTCCAGAACGTCCAGGTCTTCCTCGGTCAGTTCGGCCTCGTGGACCTCGTCGAAGACGTCCGTCATCGCACTACCCCTCCCCCTTGTGAACCGTCCACGGCCTCCCCCGGCCCCGGAACGCTTTTCAGGGTAGGTGCAGCCCGGTCCACCCGTCCATGTCCGATCGGACCGGCGAAGGTTTGAGGAACGTCAAGTTTTCGCCCCCGGGTTGGTTCATGATCGCGCCGATGGGGTACCTCTGTACGTGTCCCGCGGTTCAGTCGGCCCCATTCGGGCATGGGTGGTGCTCACCGAGCCGCGAGTTCTCCCACTGAGGGGCGGGAGAACGACCGAAGGCGGCGGGCGTATCCCACGGTACGCCCGCCCCTGGTTCGGTGGGCCCAGATCGACCGCCTGCTTGACGAAACGCAGGCACCGGCCATCGGCCTGCTCGCGATCCAGCAGGGCATGCAGTTCCTGCTGAAGACCGAGATGGCCCCGAGGCGCTCAGCGAGATCGGGGCGGCGACCGTCAACCGGTTGCTGAAGAGCTGAGGCGATGAACGGTTGCTAAAGAGCTGAGGCGACGAAGAGGTAGCGGTTGAGGCTGAAAAAGTAGGCGTCGCCGAGGCTGCGGAGGTCGTCGGCCCAGGCCTGGGCCTCCGGTGCGGTGACCTTGGCGCGGCCGGGGACGAAGCCGGCCACGATGTCGATCAGGCCGGCGCTGTAGGTGCGCGGATCGAACCCCGCGTTCAGCATCGGGACCACCTCGCGGTGGGTGACCGTGAAGCCGGCCTTGCCGAGCAGGTCGCCGAGCGTGCGCGGCAGCCGCGGATTCTCCAGGTGCTCCTCGAACGCGGTCAGCACCCGGCCCATCCGGTCCCGGTCGCGGGAGTGCCAGACGATCGAGTCCCAGTCGGTGTCCAGGACGACGATGCGCCCGGCAGGCCGGAGGACCCGGCGGATCTCGGCGAGCGCGCCGGCCACGTCCTCGACGTACTCGAGGACTTGGGTGGAGACGACCACGTCGAAGCTCTCGGCACCATGCGGGAGCCGCCCGGCGGAGGCGAGTTCGAGCTCGATCTTCGCCCCACCCGGCACCAGCGCGCGGGCGCCGGCGATGGTCAGCATGCTCTCGCTGATGTCGATCCCGCAGATCCGGCCGCCCGGACCGACCTCCTCGGCCATCTCGGCCGCGAGCAGCCCGGGTCCGACGCCGACGTCCAGCACCCGGTCGTCCGGCCGGAGCGCGAGCGCGATCCGGACCACCCGGCGCTGCTCGATCACATCCGGCGTCGTGTAGACCGACTCGATCTGCCGAGACACCTCGGGATCGAACTGAAGATTACTCATTCCCGGTCTTCCCATCCGCGGCCGGCAGATCCGTCGCCCATGGACGACATCATGGTCCGCCCGGAGCCGAAATAGGGAGACCAGATGGCCACCAATCGCATCAAGCTGCAACTGGTGGCCATCCGCAGACCTACGTGCAGGTCAGGTGACGAGGCGGCATCACGCCGGTTTCGAAGTACTTCGTGATCTCGGTCCGCGCACATTCTGAGTTGAACCAGGCCGTGTGGCCGTACACATCGGTGACCAGCAGCTGGCTGCCGCGCAGTTGCCGGTGCAGCCCGCGCGCCGACTCCAGCGGGGTCGACGGGTCGTGGGTGTTGCCGACGAGCAGGATCGGCGGCGCGTCCTCGACCGGGGTCGGCTGCCAGGGGTTGCTCGGCGGGATCGGCCAGCCGGAGCAGGCCGCCGAGATCGCCCAGCCCTCCACCGCCCCGCCGGTCCGGGGTGCGACGGCCTTGGCGAGAGCGAGGCGCGCCTTCGCATCGGCGTACGAGGTGAGCTGCGGCGGGAAGTCCATGCAGGAGACGGCCGCGTACGTCGTACCTGGATCGCCGACGTAGGTGTTGCCGACGAAGCCGGAGCCGTCGCCCTTCTCGGCGTCGGCCAGCGCCTGCGCGAACGCGGTCCACGGGCCGATGTAGTCGCCGACCGCGGGGATGAGGACGGGCAGCGACATCCGGATCGCGTCACCGTCGATGCCGCCGGTCAGCGGCAACTTGTCGGCCTTGCGGACCACCTGGTCGTAGACCTTGCCCGCGTCGCGCCCATGCAGCGCGCAGTCCGGGGTCGTCTTGCACCAGGCGATGAACTTGTTGAAGCCGTACTCCATCTGGCGCGACTCGGTCACCATCAGCCGGGTGGCTCCGTCGGCATGGTTCATCACGCCGTCGAGCACCATCCGGTTGATCCGGTGCGGGAACAGCTGCGCGTAGACGGTGCCGACGTACGAGCCGTACGAAGGGCCGTAGTAGTTGAGTTTGCCGACCCCCAACGCCGCCCGGAACGCGTCCAGGTCGCGCGCGGCGGTCCTGGTGTCCATGTTGGGCAGAACATCGCCGTGCTGCTTGAGGCACAGTTCGCCGAGAGCGCGACTCGACTTCACCATCGCGTCGTACTCGGCTTTCGACTTCGGAAACACCGGTACGCCGGGACGCAGGACCGGCCCACAATCCAGATCGGTCGAGCCGCCGGTGCCCCGCGGATCCCAGCTCACGATGTCGAACTTGTCCCGCCACTGCGAGAACACCTCGGCGATCGCCCCGTGCGCCAGGGCGGACGCCCCCGGCCCACCCGGACCGCCCGGGTTGAACGCGAGCGTGCCGATCTTGTGCGCCTGATCCTTCGCGGGCAACTGCGCCACCAGCAACTCGGTCTTCGCGCCGGCCGGCTTCGCCCAGTCCAGCGGCACCGTCAGCTTCCCGCACAGCACCGCCGACCCCGGCTCGCACTCGGCCCAGGCCACCTCACCCGGCGCTGCGGTCGCGACGGCGGGCAGCAGCGCGGCCACCAATGCACCGGTGGCCAGCGCCGCGGACCCTCTCAGCAATCGTCGATTTCTCATGGAGCTGAACCTATGAAATCCAGCCCCTCCCGGTCATCCACCATCTGGCGGATCCGGTCTAGCACCCTGGTACTACGGGAAGACCCTTGGTCCACCCCGCCTTGTCTGTCAGGGTTTTCAGTGCGCCGGAGCGAAGTCGATGAAGCCGACCACCTCGAGAAGTTTGCCCGAAGGGGCAAGCGTCACGACATCGGTGCCTCCGGCAACGGCGGGCTGGCCGGGCTGTGCCAGTTCCCAGGTCCAGCGGAGCCGGTTGTGGTGCTCGTCGATCTCGCCGGTCCGGGCGAAGCGGAAGCCGGGGAACATCTCATGGGCGGTTCCGACCATCTTCGACAGCTCGTCGTGGCCGGTCGCCTCGAAACTCGGGTCGACGTACATCGCCTCGTCGCCCCAGAGGTCCGCGATGATCTTGGCCCGGTCGTCCGCGTCGTCGCAGTTCCACATCGCGAAGTACTGGTCGGCAAGGGAGGTGCTGGTCATGGTGACTCCTCGGAAGGTTCGTTCGGGTTGATGACCAGAACTCTGCCGCCGGTGGCGTCGGTGGTCGATGACGTCGGAGGTAATGGCGGTGGACACCTCAGCGGTTACGGTCTGAGGTATGACCGCGACAGTCGAGGACACCTTCCAGCGCCCGGTCGGCGAACTGCTCCGCGGCTGGCGCGAGCGGCGCCGGCTCAGCCAGCTCGACCTCGCCAACCAGGTCTCGGTGTCGACCCGGCATGTGAGTTTCGTCGAGACCGGCCGCTCGAAGCCGAGCCGCGAGATGGTACTGCGGCTCGCCGAGCATCTCGACGTACCGCTGCGGGATCGCAACCAGCTGCTGCTGGCCGGCGGCTACGCGCCGATCTACTCCGAGACCTCGCTGCATTCGCCGGCCATGCTCGCGATCCGCTCCGCGCTGCGCCGGCTCCTCAAGGGCCATGAGCCGTACCCCGCGCTGGTGGTGGACCGCTGGTGGAACCTCGTCGAGGCGAATGCCGGAATCGCCTTGTTCACCGAGGATGTAGCGCCACAGCTGCTGACGGCACCGATCAACGTACTACGACTGACCCTGCACCCTGACGGCCTCGCATCCCGGATCATCAACCTCGCCGAGATCCGCGCGAACGTCCTGACCAGCCTGCAACGCCAGATCACCAGCACCGCGGACCCTGACCTACAGGACCTGTACGACGAACTGCGCGGGTACTCCGGTCCGCCGGGCCCGGATCAGCCGGGTGCGGCCGAGGTCGTCGTACCGATGAAACTGCGGCACGGGAAGCACGAGTTGTCGCTGCTGACCACGATCGCGACCTTTGGTACGCCGCTCGACGTGACCGTGTCGGAGCTGATGATCGAGCAGTTCTTCCCGGCCGACGATGCAACTGCCAACTATCTTCGAGGACTGTGATGGAACTGCCCGACAACCAGCTCGCCGATACTGGCGAACTGCACCTGGCCTGGCTCGACTACTACCGGCAGACCGTCGAACGCAAGCTGGCCGGACTGAGCTCAACCGAGCTGACAACCAGCCGGTTGCCCTCCGGGTGGTCACCGCTCGAACTCGTGAAACACCTTGTTTACATGGAACATCGATGGATCCGCTGGGGATTTCTGGCCGAGCCGTTCGACGAACCATGGGGTGACTCGGGTGGCGCGGAGGACGAGCCGTGGCGGCTCGCGCCCGGCGACAGCCTCGACAGTCTGCTGACGCAGATGCGCGCCGGCGGCGAACGGACTCGCCAGGTCGTCGGGGGGAGGGAAGACCTGGCGGAGCACGCCGCCGCCGGCGGGAGGTTCAGCGTCGCGGAGGAGAGACCGACGCTGAACTGGGTTCTGTTTCACGTCCTGCAGGAATACGCCCGGCACGTCGGCCAGCTCGACATCGCCCGTGAGCTGGCCGACGGCGGCACCGGAGAATAGAGGAGGGGTTCTACCGGTGGGTCGGCAGCCCGGTGGGCGGCTGCGTGGGCAGGTGCGGCAGGCTCGGCGTGGCGGTCGGCCAGGTCGGCTTGCCGGTCGGCGGGACGGTCGGGAGCTGCGGACCGCCGTGCTTCCCGGGCAGGGACGGGGTCGGCAACTTCGGCAGGGTCGGCTTGCCCGGCAGAGTCGGCTTGCCGGGGAGCGTCGGCTTCGTGGTCGGGACGGGCGGAAGGGTCGGCTTTCCCGGAAGCGTCGGCGTCGCGGTCGGGAGCTTGTCGGCCACGCAGGGCGGCAATTCGGGCTTGCCCGGCAGGGACGGCGTCGCGGTCGGGACCGGCGGCAGGGTCGGCTTGCCAGGCAGCGTCGGCTTGGCCGTGGGGACCGGCGGAAGGGTCGGCTTGCCCGGGAGCGTCGGCTTGCCCGGGAGCGTCGGCTTGCCAGGCAGCGTGGGCTTACCGGGCAGCGTCGGCTTCGTGGTCGGCACCGGCGGAAGGGTCGGCTTGCTCGGCCACGTCGGCTTGGTGGTCGGGACCGGCGGCAGTGTGGGCTTGCCCGGAAGGGACGGCGTACCGGTCGGCAGATGCGGCTTGCCGGGGAGCGTCGGCTTGGTGGTCGGGACCGGCGGGAGGGTCGGCTTGCCCGGCAGGTGCGGCGTGCCAGGAAGCGTCGGCTTCGTGGTCGGCAGCGACGGCTTGCCCGGCTTGGGCACGGTCACTGTGACCTTGACGCTCGCCTCCACCTTCACCTTCACCTTGTCCGGCGCCTTCACCGGCGGCAGGCAGGTCGGGTCGACCGACGGCACCGCGATCGGCGGCTTGCTGCCACCGGTCAGCAGGTTCTTCACGCCGGGAGGTCCCCCGACCGCGGCGGACACTGTCGCGACAGTGCCGGCGAGGGCAGTCACGCCCGCCGCGGCCAGTCCTCGGCGGAGCCAGGCGAGCCGGCGGCCGCGCCGCATCAGGTCGGCCGGATCCGGCTGGAAGGGCTCCAGGTCGTACTCAAGCGCGTCGCGCACCCGAGACTCGTCAGTCATGCGTTTCCTCCAACAGTGGTGTCGATCAAGTCGGGTGCCAGACGCAGCTTGCCCAGGGCCCGGGACGCGGTGCTCTTGACCGTCCCGGGTGCCATCCCGAGCAACTCGGCGGTCTCCGCTTCGGAGAGGTCCTGGGAGTACCGCAGTGCGACCACCGCCCGTTCCCGGACGGTCAGGCCGGCCAGTGCGGACAGCACGGCCTCCCGGGTCTGCACATCCCCGGCGAAGTCCGCCACGGACCGCTGGTCCCAGTCGTTCTCGACCGGGTCACTCGGTACTTCGTTGGACCAGCGCCGGCGAGTCTGCGAGAGGAACCGGTTCACCAGCACCCGGCGTACGAACCGGAGTGGATCACCGTCCAGCCGATGCCATTTCGGATACGACCGCATCAACGCTTGCTGGACCAGATCCTCGGCCGTGTGCCGGTCCCCGCAGAGCATCTCCGCGAACCGGAGCAACGGGGTGGACTGGGCCTGCACGAATCGCTCGAAGTCGGCGTCCGCGGTCCGGGTCATCGGTTCTCCTCTGCCTCTGTCACACCGGTCCAAACCCGCTGGGTCACCACTTCGGTTCTGTCTGTGCACGAACTTGTTGGAAGAAATTTATTCACGAGCTATACAGATCCACCGAATGTTTGTCACATTGGGTGGGCCGTGCGTTGCGCCCGGTAGCAGTCCCCTCACCGCCCCGGAGGTTCCGCCCATGCCTATCACCCGCAAACCGCTGGCCGCACTCTGTCTCGCGGCTGCCCTCGCCATCCCCTTGTCCGGTCATGGCGTCGCCGCCACTCCGAACCCGGTCAGCCTCGCCGCGCAACCGGTCGAGGGCTCCGCCAACATCCGGATCGACGGCAGCCGCATCATCCTCGGCGACGCCGCCGCCACGATGGGATCCGTCGAACTACGCCAGCGCTCCGGCATCGCCAATCTGGCCCCGGTCCGGTTCAGCTCCGCGACCTCGGCCGTTGTCGTCGGCTACCAAGCCGGTACGCCGGACAGCTCGACCGCCGAGGTCGACGTCCGCGCCTTCGTGAAGAACCAGTGGACCGAATGGACCCCGGCTGCCCCGGGGACGCCGACCGCACTTCCGGCGGCCAGCGACCAGGTCCAGCTCCGGATCATCGTCCTGGCCCCGCCGAAGGGCGCCAACCCCTGGGTCAGCGACGTCAGCATCCAGCCCACGAACGCGATCGAGGCCGGCCGGATGACCATCCAGGCCGCGCCGCTGAAGTCACGGGTCTTCGCCACGCGCGAAGGCCTGGTCGGCGGTACGACGGCCAACGGGCACGTGATCATCAGCCGCGACCACTTCGTCGCGCTGCCGTCACGTCGCGGCCTGGCAAGCAACGGTTCGGGCAACTACACCGTGAAGGTCTGCACCACGAGCGGCAGCCGTTGCGCGTTCGAGCCGGTCTGGGACGTCGGCCCGTGGAACACCAAGGACGACTACTGGAACCCGAGCGCCACCCGGGAGATGTGGGAGGACCTTCCGCAGGGCAAGCCGGAGGCCCAAGCGGCGTACCAGAGCGGCTACAACGGCGGTAAGGACCAGTTCGGCCGTACGGTCGCGAACCCGGCCGGCATCGACCTGGCCGACGGCGTCTTCTGGGATGCCCTCGCCCTGCCGGACAACGGCTTCGTCGACGCCACGTACCTCTGGACCGGCGACGGCGGCCGCGGCACGGTCTCGATCACCTCCGGCTACCTGAACATCCGCAACGCGGCCAGCTCGACCGGCGCCGTCGTCGGCATGGCCGGCAAGTCCGCACAGGTCACCGTGGAATGCCAGACCACCGGCCAGAGCGTCTCCGGCTCACAAGGCACCACGAACGTCTGGCTCCGCGTCAACGCCGGCATGTACGTCTCCAAGGCCTGGATCAGCGCGGGCACCTTCGGCACCTGCTGACCCCCGCTTGCGCCCGTAGTACCAGCTCATCAGTACTACGGGCGCACGGCGCGCTCTGCTACTTCGGGAGCGGGTTCACCGCGTTGTCCGGGAACTGCTTGAGCAGCTTGCCGGCGGCGTCGTAGACGAAGACCGCCAGTTCGTCAGGGTCCGGGCCGGTGACCTTCGTGACGCTGCTCCCGGCGGAGACCTGCTTCTGCACCTTCCCCGGGCTCACCAGCGCGGTCGACTCGACCCAGCCGGGGATTCCGCCGAGCCGGTAGACCTTCGCGTACCAGGCCTTCTTGCCCCTGGTGTAGACGACGGTCGCCACCTTGGTGTTCTTGAAGACCGAGTTGGCCGCGACCCCCTTGCCGGCGCCCATGCTCTGGATCCCGGGCGAGGTGCCGTCGCCGATGTTGTCGTTGCCGATGGTCGCGCGCCAGCCGAACGGCTCGAACGGCTCCTCGCCGGGCAGATGGCTGATCAGCGCCCATTGCGTTCCACGGGTCCGGAACGTCACGTCCGGGGCGATCTCGACCGAGCCGTTCGCCGCCAGCTGACCGACGGTCTGCGGCTTGTTCTGGAAGATGTACTTGCTCTTGGCAACTGTCTTCGGTGGCGTAGCCGCCTGATCCACCTTGCTGGGAACGAATCCGTTCTGGGCCGCCACCGGCTGGTCCGCTGCCGCAGGGCTGACACCCGACTTGCCGGTGCCTGCCATGGCCGCTCCGGTGATCGTGATGCCGGCCACCGCGGCGGCCGCGAGCCCGGTCACCGCCAGCCGTGCGGTTCTCTTCGATCTGCTCATCTTTTTGTTGCCCTCCACAAGAATCGACGGTGGTTCTCAGTGGGAAGGACGCGGGATCACCCCGAAGGGTTCTTCACTTCGCGAGCGGATCCTTGCCCCTGCCGAAACTCGCCAGCAGCTTGCCCGTCACGTCGTACGCGAACACGGACAGCTCTTCGCCCGCCGGCGGTGCTGGGGTCATGTGGATCCCGGCCGTGATCGTCGCCGGCGAGTTGGGGGCGGTCACCAGCGCGGACGACTGCACCCAGCCGGCGATCCCACCCAGCCGATAGACCTTTGCGTACCAGGCCTTCTTGCCACTCGTGTAGACGACCGTGGCGGCCTTGGGACAGTTGAAGACCGAGCTGACGAGCAGCGCCTTCCCCGAATCCAGGCTCTGGATCCCGGGGTCGGTGCCGTCACCGATGTTGTCGTTGCCGACGGTCGCGCGCCAGCCGAACGGCTCGTACGGCTGCTCGCCGGGCGCATGGCTCACCAGCGCCCATTCGGTTCCCCGGGTCCGGAAGGTCACACCGGTTCCGATCTCGACCGAACCGTTGGCGGGCAGCGAACCGATCGACTGCGGCTGGTTCTGGAATACGAACTGCTGCGCGGACGATTTCGGTGTGGAAGGTTTGGGCGGCACGACTGTCGGCCCACCGGCGACGGGCGGCGAGAACGGCTCGGAGCCGCCCTGGTTCGCCGTACCGTAGACGCCGCCGGCAACCACGACAGCGACCGCCGCCGAGGCGATGCCGGCGGCAACCATTCCTCTGGTCCGACGGCGCCGGTGCGCGCCCGCGATCACGCGGGACGGGTCCAGCGGGCTCAACTCGTCAGCGTCAGCCTGGAGCAGGTCGCGCAGGTCTTCGTCGTTCATGCCTTCCCTCCCACGTAACTGGCGCTCAGGCCCGGGACCGCCCGCAGTTTCTGCAGGGCCCGGGAGTGCGCGCTCTTGATGGTGCCGACCGCGACCCCGAGCACCGCGGCGGTCTGGACCTCGGTGAGGTCCTCGACATAGCGCAGGACGATCACCGTCCGTTCCCGGCGGGTCAGCGTGCCGAGAGCGGCGTTGAGCACCAGCCGGCGCTCGACGTCGTGCGCCGGGTCGGTAACGGTGCGATGGAAGTCCTGGTCGAGTTCGGCGGCGCTACCGCTCAGGCGTTCCCGCCAGGGGCGGCGCCGGAGGAAGGACAGGTGCTGGTTGACGACCGCTTGCCGGACGTAGCCGAACGGGTCGCCCATCTCTATCTTGTCCCAGCGCAGGTAAGCCTTCTCCAGGGCGGTCTGGACGAGATCCTCGGCGAGCGCGGCGTCGCCACAGAGCATCCGGGCGATGTACACCAACCGCCCGGACCTGGCCACGACGAACGCGGTGAAGTCCTCGTCCCGTTCTCGCATTCAACCTCCCGTCACCCCGCCCTTGTACTGCAAGACGCGGTCCGAGCGGGGAAGGTTCTGTTCCGGCCGGAGAATTTCAGCGGTGTTGCAGGTGGGACGACTGCAGCCCGACCGAGAGCGACCGGGGCAGGTCCGGGTGGACCAGGTCGGCGGCCAGCCGGACCCGGTCGCGGCCGGCGGCCTTGGCGGCGTACATGGCGCGGTCGGCGCGCTGCAGCAGGTCGTCGACGGTCATCCCGTCGGCCGGGTAGACCGCGACCCCGATCGAGACGGTGAGATGGAGGGTGTCGGGGTCCAGGTCCGGCTCGTCCAGGACGCCCGCGCACATCGCGGCCAGCGGGCTCGCGGCAACGGCGTTCCGCAGCCGGTCGGCGGTCACGGTCGCGTCGGCGACATCGGCGTCCGGCAGCGCGATCACGAACTCCTCGCCACCGAACCGCCCGATCACGTCCTTGGTCCGGATCGCGCTGCGCAGGATCGTCGCGACCGCGCGCAGCGCCTCGTCGCCGACCAGGTGGCCGTGCCGGTCGTTGACCTGCTTGAAGTGGTCGATGTCGATCAGCAGCACCGCCATCGGCTCGCGCTGGGTCCGCGCGTTCCGCAGCATCTCCTCGGTCCGGCGCCGCCACCAGTCGACCCGGCCGAGGTTCGTCTTCGGGTCGGTCTGCGCCTCGGTCTCGAGCTGGCCGAGCAGCAGCGCCCGTTGCGCGGTGAGCGTGATCGGGATGGCGACGAACGCGAACCACGGGCTGACCAGCGTCGCCGCGGCGAGCAGGCAGCCGAGGGTGGCGGCGGTCGCGTCGACACACCAGTCGTCCTTGTCGCCGATGGTGTCGCGCCGGCTGCTGCCCGGCACGATCAGCGAGATCGCCAGACCGCACAGCAGCATGTCGGTCACCACGTACGCCGCGGCGCCCAGCACCATCGCGATGACGATCCCCAGCGAGTAGTCGCCGGTCAGCTGCTGCCCGCTCACGAAGACCGCGTGCGCGGCGCCGACGGCGAGCACATGCACCGCAGTACTGAAGGCCCAGCGGTACGGGATGCATTTGCCGGCCCGGATCCGCCACCAGATCCGGAGCAGTACGGCGACCAGGATCGCCAGCGCGGGATGCAGCACGAACGCGGCCGCGATCATCCAGGCCGACGCCAGGTCCTTGTGCAGCGCGCCGCCTCTTCGTCGGCGGCTCTCCACCCGGCGCGCGCCCTCGACGGAGATCAGCGCCGAAGCGGTCAGCGCGAACACCACGTCGATCCCACGCCACGACGGCAGCGCGGCGAACGCCTTCACGCCGTACCCGAGCGCCGCGAGGTCGACCAGCGCGACGACACAGAACGCCTGGACCGTCAGGGTCCAGAGCGCCCATTTCCGCACCGCACGCCTACTCTGCGCAACCATTACCTCCCACGGTACGACGAGTAAGGGGTCGGCCCCAATCCGCGACGGCGCGCTCCCGATGACGAGTTGGAAACGAAGTTGCTGATTCCGAAAACACTCGTTTGATCAAAAATCACCGATCGAACCCTTCGCGCGGGGGCGTAGGAGGTGGTAGGACGGCCAGATGGAATTGTCCCCAGCGCCTCTTCTCTCGGCTGCCGCGGAGCCGCTGTACCGGGCGGCGGTCGTGGGCGGGAGGACGAACCTGGAGGTCTTGGCCGAGCGTGCGGGTGTCGACCGGGCGGTCGCTGCGGACGAGGTGCGGGTGCTGGCTTCCATCGGGTTGCTCGAGGTGACCGACGGCGGGATCGAGGCAGTCGCTCCGCGGATTCCGTTGGAGCAGGTGGCGGCTGAGCATGCGAGAGCTGCTGACGCCACTCGCCAGATCGCCTCGGTCTTTGCCGACATCTGGAGCGAGGCCGGCGACCGGTCGAGTTTTGTGGAGGTCATCACCGACGAGGCGCGGTGCGCGGCAGTAGAGGCCAAGCTGATGGATGACACCGCCTTGACCGTCGACGGTTTGTGCATCGGCCCGGTCTCACCGCGGAAGATCCAGACCGGGATGGAGATCCCGCGGCCCGGCGTGGCGGTCGGATTCCTGGCGGCGATGGAACGCGGCGTGCGAGCACGCGGGCTCTACGGCGTATCGGTTCTCGAGGACTTCGAAGGGCTTGCCGCTGTCCATCAGTGCATCGCGGTCGGCGAGCAGGCGCGCGTCTTCGCCCAGGTGCCGCTCAACCTGATGCTGTTCGACGACAAGCGTGCGCTGCTGTCGGTTCCGGGCCAGAAAGGGGCCCGGCGGTCACTCATCATCGTCCACGAGTCCGGCCTGCTCGACTCCTTGATCGGCCTCTTCGACGTCTTCTGGCAGATGGGTGTGCCGCTGTCGGCGGAGTCCCAGGTGGTCGACGCGCTGGACGGTCCGGGTCCGGACGAGCAGCAACTGCTGTCCTACCTGGCAGCCGGTCTCACCGATGAGGCGATCGCCCGCGACCTCGGCGTGAGCGGTCGCACGGTCGGCCGGCGGATCGCTCGTCTCGAAGAGGTGCTCGGCGCTCACAGCCGGTTCCAGCTGGCCGTCCAGGCGAGCCGCCGCGGCTGGATCTGAGCCGGCACAGCAGCACCCCCTCGAGCCCGAAGCACAGCAGCACCTCCTCGAGCCCGATGCGCTCGAGGAGGTGCCATTGCTCAGGCTGGAACTTCCAGGTTGACGATCACTCCGCTACGGAAGCCGTGAACGCGCCCGATCCGGAGTCGGCCTTCACCACGAGGCGGTAGGTGCCCGCCGCGTTGTTGTAGGTGAACGACTCGTCCGGGTTCGGGCTGGTGCCCTGGGCAACCGTCACCCAGGAGAACCCCGACAGCTTCTGCAGGTAGACGTCGAAGTCGCTGCCGGTCGGCCCGTCGAGGCAGACCTTGAGCTGGCCCGCATCGCTGTCGCTGAAGGCAGCGAACGTCTTGCTGCCACCTGCGGTCAGGCTGCCGGTGTAGGCGAGCGCGCCGGTGCACGTCCCGCCACCGCCGCCGGAGACGACCCACGAGAACGACACACTGGCCGTCTTGCCCGCGGCATCAGTGACCTTCGCCGTCACCGTGGAGGTGGCCGCCGTGGTCGGCGTACCAGAGACCAGACCCGTTGAGGCGTTGATCGTGAGGCCCGCAGGGAGACCCGTCGCCGTCCATGAGTACGGCGTGGTGCCGCCCGTCGCTGCGAGCTGCAGCGTGTCAGCGGTTCCTGCCGTGCTCGTCTGGGCGCCGGGGTTGGTGACCGTCGGGGAGCCGGGATCCGGGGTGCTCGTGCCGCACGTCTCGGTCGTGGCCGCGACGGCGATGGCCGTGAACGCCTTCTCGACCGCCAGGCACTCTGCCGAGCCCTGGCCGTAGAGGTCCTTGGCGGACTTGATCGCGCCGGTCCGGGCGTTGGAGTACTTGCTCGACGACGTGAGGTAGGTCGCCAGCGTGCGGTACCAGATCTTCTCGGCCTTGGCGTGACCGATGCCGGTCACCGCCGCGGCGCCGCCACAGGTGGGAGAGTCGTAGTTGACCCCGTTGACCGTCTTGGCACCCGAGCCCTCCGAGAGCAGGTAGTACCAGTGGTTGAGCGGGCCGGAGGAGTAGTGCGGGTTGAGGGTGCCGAGCGTCGAGGACCAGCAGTCCTTCGACACCCCGTCCTTGCTCGGCTTGTCCATGTAGCGCAGCGGCTTGCCATCGCCGTTGATGTTGATCAGCTCGCCGATGTAGTAGTCCGGTACGTCGTTGGGGCTGTTCACGTAGAACTCGACCGCCGTACCGAAGATGTCGGAGTTCGCCTCGTTCAGGCCGCCGGCCTCGCCGCTGTACACGAGCCCAGCGGTGTTCTCGGTGACGCCATGGCTCATCTCGTGCGCGGCGACGTCCAGTTCGGTGAGCGGGGCAGCGTTGTTCGCACCGTCGCCGTACGACATCTGCGTGCCGTCCCAGAACGCGTTCACCATCGCGTCGGCGAAGTGGAGGCGCGAGCGGGCGCCGCGACCGTCGTTCCAGATGCCGTTGCGGCCGAGCTGGGTCTTGTAGTAGTCGAACGTCTTCTGCGCGCCGTAGAGCGCGTCGACGGCGGCGGACGCGCGGTCGGAGTTCGTCCCGGTGCCCCACTTGTCGTCGGCATCGGTGAAGAGGTCACCGTCCGGGCCTTCACCGGTGTTGGGGTCACCCTGGTTGTGGACGTCGGTGGCCGTGTTGCCCGTCGCGTCCCTCATCTCGAAACCGCCGCCGGACTTGGCGGTGGTGCTGATGGAGACGTTGTGGGCGAAGATGCCGTCGCCGGTGCCGGTCTTGATCTCGTCGTCGGTCAGGAGCACGGTGCCGGTGCCGGCGTCGACGTAGGTGTGCAGCCGGGTCGGAACCTGGTTGGCCCGAGTGCCGGTGGTCAGTACGTCGTACGCAAGCTTGGGACCCTTGTCGGTGACGAGGACGACCAGCTCGCTCCCGGCCGGCTTCTCGTCCTTGGTCGCCTGTGCGGTGGCGAGGCCCTTGGCCTGTGCTGCCGCCTTGGAGATCTTCGGGGTCCGCGACGCGGGGACGACGCTCTTGCGGCCGAGGTTGTAGGTGACGTCGGTGACCGCGCCCTTGGCGTCCTTGTGGGTGACCAGGTCCCCACCGATCACCCGCAGACCGTCGAGCGTGCGCTGGTACCGCACGTGGGTGCTGCCGTCAGCGTCCTCGATGACCGCTTTGACGGTCAGCTTCTCGCCCGCTGCCAGGCCGAGCGCCGAGGCACTCGCCGGAGCCTGCGCCTGCTCGCTGGCAGCCAAGGAGCTGGGGTCGTGGGCGACGGCGCCAGGACGTACCTGGTCGGCGTGGGCGGCGAAGAAGGGCGTCATCACCAGCCCCGTAGCGAGAAGACCGCTGGTGGCGATCAACTTGGTTTTGGGTCGTTTCACAACTGCTCCTTGGGGCGGGGTCGACGATCGGCCGACCAACGGCGTTCGGGTGCTCCGAGTTTGAGCACGCCCCAGGACCAGCGGAAGGTGTCTCGCTGGCGGAGATCGGCACCGCCGATTTAGGACATCACCCGGCACCGCCAGCATCGTTGCCGACAGCACCAAGGCAGCAGTCAGTAGCCCGGTGGTGACCCTGGAGGGCCGGCACCGGGCTCAGAAGGTGTGGGCACTCAGCGTTTGCGGCGGGCTGCGCCGAAGAGGCCTCGGACGATTTCGCGGCCGGCCGAGCGGGCGAATTGCTTGAAGGCGCTGGAGCCGACGACTTGTTCGACCACCGACTTCTCGTGCTTCTGCGGGCGCTGGGCCTTCGGCTCGGGAGCGGGCTCGTCCTGCTTCTCGGCCTCGGCCTGCGCGGCCCCCGCCTGCACCGCCGCCGCCAGCTTCTCGTACGCCGACTCCCGATCGATCACCTGCGAGTACTTCGCGTTGAACTGGGAAGCCTGTACGGCGGACGTCAGCTGCTCCGCCGTCGCCGGGGCCATCAGCGACTGCGGTGCCCGCAAGCGTGTCCAGGCGACCGGCGTCGGTGCGCCCTTCTCGTTCATCACCGTGACGATCGCCTCGCCGATCCCTAGCTGGGTGAGCACCTCGGCCAGGTCGTACGTCGACGTCGGGAAGGTCGACACCGTCGCCTTCAGCGCCTTCGCATCGTTCGGGGTGTGCGCGCGGAGCTGGTGCTGGACCCGTGAACCGAGCTGCGCCAGCACGTCGTCCGGCACGTCCTTCGGGGTCTGGGTGACGAAGAAGACGCCGACGCCCTTCGACCGGATCAGCCGGACGGTCTGCGCGATCGAGCTCAGGAACGCCTTCGACGCGTCGGCGAACAGCAGGTGCGCCTCGTCGAAGAAGAAGACCAGCTTCGGCTTGTCCACGTCGCCGACCTCGGGCAGGTCGTGGAACAGATCCGCGAGCAGCCACATCAGGAAGGTGGAGAAGAGCGCCGGCCGGTCCTGCAGGTTCGGCAGCTCGAGCAGCGAGATGACGCCCTTGCCGTCGCGGGCCTGCATCAGGTCGGCGGTGTCGAACTCCGGCTCGCCGAAGAACGCCTCCGCGCCCTGGTCCGCGAACCCGATCAGCGAGCGCAGGATCACCCCGGCCGTCGCGGCGGACAGCCCACCGAGCTCCTTCAGGTCGTCCTTGCCCTCGTCGCTGGTCAGGTGCGTGATGACCGCGCGCAGGTCCTTCAGGTCGAGCAGCGTCAGACCCTGCTTGTCGGCGTAGTGGAAGATCAGGCCGAGGGAGGACTCCTGGACGTCGTTCAGGCCGAGCACCTTCGAGAGCAGCACCGGGCCGAACGAGGTGATGGTGGCCCGGACCGGGATGCCGGTGCCCTGGCCGCCGAGCGCGTAGAACTCGGTCGGGAAGCCGGTCGCGGTCCACTCCTGGCCGATCGTCTTGGTCCGGTCGAGCAGCTTGTCGCTGCTCTGACCGGGCTGCGAGACGCCGGAAAGGTCGCCCTTGATGTCCGCGGCGAACACCGCGACGCCGGCCGCCGAGAGCTGCTCGGCCATCAGCTGCAGGGTCTTCGTCTTACCGGTACCGGTGGCGCCGGCGACCAGGCCGTGCCGGTTCACCATCGACAACGGGATCCGCACCGCCGCCTCCGGCTTCGGCGTACCGTCCACCAGCAGAGCGCCGAGCTCGATCGCCGGCCCCTCGAAGGCGTACCCCTGCTTGACGGTCTCCACGACGTCGGGCGTCTCGGCCATGTCATGCCTTTCACGAGCTGACGAAAACTACTCTGCGCTCGGCATGCTAGTGCGGCGGCGTGACTTTCGGGGTCAAGCGCCGCCGCCCCTGTGGAAAACGTCAGCGGACCACGACGACCTTGGTCGCGGCGACGGTGAAGGACCAGATGGTGTCCGACATCGACTTCGACACCCGGATGCAGCCGTGCGAGGCGCGCGAGTTGGTGCCGAGCAGCCAGTCGGCGTGGATCTGGGCCCCGTTCGACTTGTACATCGGAATCTGGTGGAACCCGATGCCGCAGGACGCGAACCGGACGAAGTTGTTCAGGTAGAGGCTGCCGCCGTCGGTGTTGCGCTTGATCCGGCCGGCCCGGCCGCACTTGGAGCCGGAGGTGTAGGTCCCCGGCTTGAGGTACGTCGGGTTGTCGATGATGCCGCCCTGGCGCACCACTTTGCCCTGCGCATCGATCAGCCAGAGGTAGTTCTGGGACTGGCTGAGCACGATCCGGCGACCCCCGCCGCTCCCGGCCGGCACCGCCCGGACATCACACCGCTTCGCCGACGCGGCCAGCAGCCGAGAGTACGTCGTACCGGCGAGTGAGCCGTTCTGCGTCATCTTGTTGGCCGACTGGAACCTGGTGGTCGCGGCCTGGGTCATCGCGCCGATCTTGCCGTCGACCGGACCGGAGGTGCAGCCGAGGTTGTTCAGACGGGTCTGGGCCGCCTTGTTCTGGGCGACGGTGAGTGCGTCCGCCGGCAACGTCGTACCGGCGATCGCGACGACCAGTGCGGCCGCACCGATACCGAATCTGCTGAGTGTCCTCATCGCAGTCTCCCCCTGTTCGAAGCACTATCTCCATTGGACGCCTTGCTCCTCCAAAAGGTTGAAATGTTCCGGCGTGGTTTTCCGGTGACATTCCCGACCCCTCGCAAGACCTCGTCTGTGACTAGACTTCGGTGGGTGATCTTCAAGCGCGTCGGGGAAGAGCGGCCGTACCCTGACCACGGGTACAAGCCGAAGGACTGGTCTGTGCTGCCCCCGAGGCAGGTGCGGCTGGATCAGCTCGTCACCACCAAGGGCACCCTGGACCTGAACGCGCTGCTCGACGAGGACTCGACCTTCTACGGCGATCTGTTCGCGCACGTGGTCGAGTTCAAGGGTGAGATGTACCTGGAGGACGGTCTGCACCGGGCGCTTCGTGCCGCCCTGCAGCAGCGGCTGGTCCTGCACGCCCGGGTCCTGGTCGTGGAGTAGCACAATGAGTCGGGGGACTGGAAGATGAGCGCTCTGCAGCCGCAGCCGAGGCCGTATTCGCGCATTCATTGGCGGACGCCGATCACCATGGTGATCCTGCTGACGATCCTGATCGGCGGCACCTGGTGGGGCTGGAACTCGCTCACCAGTAGTTCCGAGCAGAACTGCGTCGAGCAGAAGCTGCCGAACAACCGGCTGGTGCCCAAGCAGATCGTGGTCAACGTCTACAACGGCGGCGCCCGCGCCGGTACTGCGCAGCGCACCGCCGAGGAGCTGCGCAAGCGTGGCTTCAACGTCCGCAAGGTCGCGAACGAGCCGAGCGGCGACAAGACCGAGGTGGTGGCCGTGCGCGGCGCGGCGGCGGACTCGCCCGAGGTCAGGCTCGTGATGGGTCAGCTGAACCAGAAGCCGGAGACAGTCGGTGACAACCGCGGCGACCACACGGTCGACCTGGTCGTCGGCGTCAAGTACAACCGGCTGAACACCAAGGGCGTCCCGTCGATCGCGGTCCCGGCCGACAGCACCGTCTGCCTCCCGTCGATCCGCCCGACCCAGCCCATCCCCTCCGGCGAAAACCCGAACTAGCCCGTACTGCGGAGCGTTGGTCCGCGGACTTGCCCGTACTACGGGTCGCTGGTTCGCGGACCTTGCCCGTACTACGGGTCGCCGGCGGCCCGCGTTCTTCTCGTGCGGGTCGCGTCGCGCCTACTGCTGTTCGCGGCCTCGTTCGCCGAACCAGCCGGCCAGGCGACCTGCCCGGCTGACGGCCCGAAGGCGGCGGACGGTCTGCTCGCGGAGCGGACTCGGGGCGACCACGAGCACCGCGTCCCCTGCCCGTAGCACGGTCCGGCGCTCGGGAACGAACGCCTTGTTGCCGCGGATGACAAGAGAAACCGACACGCCCGCCGGCAGACGGAGTTCGCCGATCTCCACACCCGCCAGCCGCGACTCGCTCGGGATCTGCACCTGGAGCATGTCCGCCCCGAGCGACTCCAGCGGCGCCACGTCAATGTCCACCTCGTGCGCCGCGTTGTCGTCGAGCACCTTCAACCGCTTCGCCAGCCACGGCAGCGACGGCCCCTGCAGCAGCGTGAACAGCAGCACCAGCACGAACACCACGTCGAACACCCGGTCCGCCTGCGGTACGTGCTCGGCCAGCGGGATGGTCGCGAGCACGATCGGCACCGCGCCGCGCAGCCCGGCCCAGGCGATGAACGTCTGCTCCGGCCACGGGATCCGGAACGGCGTCGCCGACACGGTCACCGCGGCGAACCGGCCGACCACCGTCACCGCGACGCCGATCACCAGCGCGAGGAGCACGTCGTTCAGCCGGATCCGGCTCGGCGACGCCAGCAACCCGAGCATCACGAACAGCCCGATCTGGGCCAGCCAGGCGAACCCGTCGACGAACGACCGGGTCGCCAGGCGGTGGGGCAACTCGGCCCTGCCGATCACCAGGCTGGTCACGTAGACAGCGGCGAACCCCGAGACATGCAGGAGCACCTGCCCCCCGGCGTACGAGATGAAAGCCAGCGAGACGATGGCCAGCGGGTAGAGACCTGCGGAGCTGAGGGCTACTCGGCGCAGCAGAATTACCGCGAGCAGGCCGACCAGGAGACCGAACAGGGCACCGACCACGAGCTCGTAGACGACCAGACCGGTGAAGTGCCAGAGGCCCTTGTCGCCTATGCCACCCGTGCTGACCAGAGTCACCAGGAGCACGGTCGGGGCGTCGTTCAGTCCGGACTCGGCCTCCAGCGCGCCACGGAGGCGCGGGCGGATGGGGACGCGCCGTAGTACGGAGAAGACAGCGGCGGCGTCGGTGGGCGAGGTGACCGCGCCGAGCAGCACGGAGATCTGCCAGTCGAGGCCGAGGATGTAGTGCGCGACGCACGCGACCACACCGACGCTGACTGCGACACCGAGAGTCGCCAGGACGACGCCTAGCGGCATCACCGGGCGGACCTCGTTCCACCGGGTGGTGAGACCGCCCTCGGTCAGGATGATGACCAGCGCGGCGAACCCGAGCGCATGTGCGAGCTGCGCATCCTCGAACTGGATCCCCAGCCCGGACTCGCCGAGCACCAGGCCCATGCCGAGGTAGATCAGCAGCGACGGAAGCCCCAGCCGCCCGGAAAGCCGCACGGCGACGATCGCCACCAGCAGTACCGCAGCACCGCCCAGCAGGATCCGGTCCAGCTCCGTCACGTCCACAGCGGCCCTCTCGGGTCGGGGACTGCAGCCTAGTAGAGGCATGCCTCCGGCAACGAATCATCGAGCCAAGAAGAATTCGGTTGATGTTCGGGGACGCCGCGGATGCAATGGGCGGCATGGGCAGCCAGGAGGATTCGTTGGTTCAGATCGGTGTGCTTGTCCCCTTGAGCCCGCCTGGGTGGGCGGAGGCGGGGCGGCAGCTGCTTGGTGGGCTCGAGTTGGGTGTCCGGGAGGTCAACGCGGCCGGTGGGATCGAGCTGCAACTGCTGGTTCGGGACACTGCAGCTGATCCGCGAAAGGCTGAGGCAGCTGTCAGCGAGCTGGCCCAGTTGGGTGTGGCAGCGGTGGTCGGCGAGTATCACAGCGTCGCCGCGCGGGCCGCTGCCGCGAGAGCTGATGCTCTCGGACTGCCGTTTCTCTGCTCCTCAGCCGTTCTCGACGCGCTCACCGAAGAACCGACAGATCTGGTCGCGCGGATTGCCCCCGCGCAGTCCCACAGCTGGCGGATCTACGCAGACTTCCTCCTCGCCGCCGGACACCACCGGATCGCCGTAGCGGCCCAGACGAGCGTCTACTGGGCGGCAGGGACCAGCATTCTCCGAGATCATCTCGCCGCACGCGGCGGCACTGTCATCGAACTCAACGACCTCACCCCGGCCGCCCTGTGTGACGAACTTGCCGACAGCCGCGCGACAGCCCTCCTCCTGCTGACCGGTACGCCGGAACCAGCCGTCGCGATCGTTCGGTCCGTACGCCGCGACGCACGGCTCGCCGAGGTCCTGATCGGCGCACCGGCCGGA
Organism: Kribbella sp. NPDC006257; assembly: GCF_040613535.1. Classification (NCBI taxonomy): domain Bacteria; kingdom Bacillati; phylum Actinomycetota; class Actinomycetes; order Propionibacteriales; family Kribbellaceae; genus Kribbella; species Kribbella sp. NPDC006257. The sequence goes on along the minus strand of NZ_JBEXSJ010000028.1, from coordinate 83,821 downwards.
CAACCAGAACTCCCCGCATGGGCGGCCCTCCTCGGCCAGGACGGCGCCGGGATCCCCTTTCTTCGCTACCTGCCCGAAGTCTTCAGCCCGCTAGGCGCCCGAGTCGACGCAGCCCTGCGCGAAACGATGTCCGCAGAACCCTCCTTCGTCGCCTTCGAGGGCTACGACACGATCACCGCACTCGCCGAGTACCTCCGCGTCGGCTCTTGGGCGGCTGTCAGTGTGGAAGGCACCCGAGGGCAGATCCGCTTCACCCGCACCCCCGGCGTTGGTGTCTGGCAATGGGCCTGGCCGCCGGCACAGGTCGCCGACCGCGACCCGGCCGCCCCCGACCGCTTCCGGGTCCTCCACACCGCTTGACCACGCTGGGGTCGTGGAGAAAAGGCGAGGACCCTGACGCGTCACACGGCATCAGGGTCCTCGGTGTTACTACCACCCGGAGGTGGTTGGCGGTGGCGGAGGGATTTGAACCCTCGGAAGGGGGGTACCCTTCACGCGCTTTCGAGGCGCGCTCCTTCGGCCGCTCGGACACGCCACCGCCGGAGAGGCTATCAAGACCTATGGCCTTCGAAGAAATCGCGGAGCCGCGCACCCGCTTCGTCGGCCATGATCCCGCTCACAACCTCGGGCCGGTGGTTCAGTCTGCGGTCCCGTACGACGTCCCACAGCGACCCCACCGCGCCCGCCTTCTCGTCGTACGCCGCGAACACCAGCCGGTCGAGCCGGGCGAGCACGATCGCCCCCGCGCACATCGTGCAGGGCTCTAACGTGACCACCACGGTGCATCCGGTCAGCCGCCACTCACCGATGTGTTCGGCGGCCGCGCGAATGGCCAGGATCTCGGCATGCGCGGTCGGGTCGCCGGTCTGCTCGCGCTCGTTGTGACCGCGGCCGATCACCTGGCCGTCGGCGTCGACCACCACGGCCCCGATCGGTACGTCGGAGCCGGCCAACTCGGCCTCGGCCAGCGCCAGGCCCATCAACGCGGCCCAGTGCTTGTTCACCAGCGGGCTAACCAATGGCTTCGATCGCCTCGTGGAACTGGTTGCCGAAGCCGAGCGCGTCGGCGATCTCCTCGAGCATCTCCTCGGGGTACAGGTCGACGTCGTCGATCAGCGCGCCGAGATCCATCGCGGTCATCCCGAGGTCGGCGATGATGCCGAGGTCGCCGGCCGGGACCTGCTCGTCGTCGTCATCGGCGAGCGGGATGCCGAGCTCGTCCAGGACCTGCTTGGCCAGCGGCCATTCGGTCGCCGCGGTCACGTCCGAGATCAGCAGGCGCGCCCGGCCGCCGTCCAGGCGGAGCACGATGAAGAAGTCCTCGTCGATCGAGATCATCCCGATCACCCCGGATTCGCCCGGGTAGCGCCGCAGCGCCGACACCAGGGCGGACAGGTCCGGCTCGCCACGGAGTACCAGCGGGGTGACCGTCCAGACTCCGTCTTCGGCGTAGGCCGCGACCGCGAAGTCGAGTTCGGCGGTGGTCATCGGCCCAGCTGTGGGATCGGACACTGGCTCATCGTCGCAGACTCCGGCAACCAGCGGGAGGTATTGCCGGTCTCGACGAGGTATCGGTGCCGCCCCGATCAACTCACAGTCACCGGCAGTCACCCCCGGACGCCCTACAGCTGGACGGCGAAGTGCGCCAGAAGTTGTCGCTGTCGGTCAGTGGTGGTAGGTGGCGCGGCGCATGGCTTGGCGGAGTTGGCGGACCCGGGTGCGGCGGGGGTGGATCCGGGCGCGGAGGGCGCGGGCCTCTTCCAGTTCGCGGAGGAAGGCGGCGCGGCGGCGGAGGCGGTCGAGTTGTTCGGGCGACTTGCCGGTGTTCTCGGGCACGACGGCACCATCCTCGTCGGTTCGGGAGAGGCGCCCCGGGGCGGGAGCCGGCTGACCAAAATCGACTGCGGTTCCATCCTAAAAGTGCAGTGGCTTTCGGGGAACGAATCGCCGACGGTAGCGTTCGGCGCATGCAGATCCTCGTCGTGGACCATCCGCTCGTCGCCCACAAGCTCACCACCCTGCGGGACGAGCGGACGGATTCACCGACCTTCCGGCGGCTCACCGAGGAGCTCGTCACGCTGCTCGCGTACGAGGCGACCCGGGACGTCCGGACCGGTCCGATCACCGTGCAGACCCCGGTGGCGGAGGCGACCGGGATCAAGCTGACCGCGCCGAAGCCGCTCGTCGTACCGATCCTGCGCGCCGGTCTCGGCATGCTCGAGGGGATGTCCCGGCTGCTGCCGACCGCCGAGGTCGGCTTCCTCGGGATGATCCGCAACGAGGAGACGCTGGCCGCCTCGACGTACGCCGAACGCCTGCCCGAGGACCTGCACGGCCGCCAGTGCTACGTCCTCGACCCGATGCTCGCGACCGGCGGCACGCTGATCGCGGCGATCCGGTTCCTGGTCGACCGCGGCGCCGACCACATCACCGCGATCTGCCTGCTCGCGGCACCCGAGGGCGTCGAGCGGGTCGAGAGCGAACTGGCCGACCTGCACGTCCCGGTCAACCTGGTGATCGCCGGCATGGACTCGCACCTGAACGAGAAGGGCTACATCGTCCCCGGCCTGGGCGACGCCGGCGACCGCCTCTACGGCGTAGCCCAGTAACACCCCGTACGCCGTACGCCGCCCGCCCGATCCGGCGTGGCGCCACCCACCCGATCACTCGCCCGCGCACCCGGTTGTTCCTCGCCGCCCACCCGGCCGCCGAGCGACACCCGGTACGGCGTCGCCCGGCACACCGATCAGCCAGGTCAACGACCGGTCTGCTGCGCGATCAGGTGGGCCAGGGCCTGGTAGCCCACGTCGGAGGGGTGTGAGTCGGCGTCTCGGCAGAGGAGGGTGAGGGTGCAGAGGGTTGTGCCGGTGGGGTCGGTCGGTGGGTTGAAGGTCGGCATCGGGTCGGCGAAGCGGGCCCGGTTGCGAGCAGCGGCCGCTGCCATCGCGATGTTGAGTTGCTGGATGATCGGGTGGGTCAGCGGAAACGCTCCGACGTTGACGTCATAGGCCCCGACCACGACGACCCGGGTATCCGGTGCAGCCCGATGAAGCTGCCGCAGGATCTCGGACAGGTTCGCGGCGATCCGGGCGATCGCCGCCGGAGCGCCAGAGACGATGCACTGCACATCACCGTTGCACGAAGCAACGAATGCCGACGCGTCGTTCCCCCACAGCGACAACGTGACCAGCTCCACCTTCCCGCGATGCTCCCGCAGGAAGCGCACAGCGGCCGCCAACTGAGCACCAGCGAACGCGTCGTGCATCGGCCCGCCCCACGGACACCCACCGTCCGCGAAACTGGTTGTCGTCTCCCCCGGGCACCCATAGTTCACCAAAGCCAGCCGATGCCGCGCAGCCAGCAAATCGGCGTACCCGGTGTCGAACGCCTCCGCAGGCTGCCCGACCTTGAACCTCTGGAAACCATACGCCAGCGAGTCCCCCAGCGAAAGATAAAAGTGCCGTCGCCCGCTCTCAGCAGCAAGTGCCGGAGTGCTGCCAAGAAGCAGCGCAATCACACTCACCAGGGCGATCAGAGTACGACGCATTAGCAGTGCCCCTCCACGATTCATGCCCTCAGCATCGATCCCGGCCGCCCGCGGCGCCAGAGTAGAGGAGTACTCAGTCTCCCCGAAGCAGTGCTGCGAACTCGCTTCGATCGGTAGTCCCCAGCTTGGCGCTGGCCCGGTAAAGATGACCCTCAACGGTCCGGACCGACACGGACAGCCGGTCGGCGATCGCCCGATTCGGCAGCCCCAGAGCGGCCAGTGCGACGATCTCCCGCTCCCGCTCGGTCAGTGGCAGCGGTTTGGCAGCAGCGAGCAGCGCAGGCGTCCGTGCACCTTCACAAGCCACAGCCAACCGATCCGCCCGCGCAGCAGCCGACTGCGCCGCGCCGTTCCTCCCCTGCCGCCCATAGGCAACAGCAGCCTGAGCCGCTGCATCAGCAGCCGCCAGCAGATCTCCGTACTCCTCCAGCCGCCCAGACGCATCCCGCAACGCATCACCATCGTCAGCAGCCAACGCAGCCGCATGGGCCGCAGCAGCAGAAGCCCGCGGCCCATCCACGACCTCCGCCAACTCAGCCAGCCGCCCAGCCACAGTCCGATCCCCAAACCCAACAGCCGTCTGCAACGCCAGTACTACGTGCGCAAGCTGGCCTTGTTCCTCCGCCAGCTCCGCGGCCTCCCGGGTCAATGCGGTGGCCTCGGTAGTCGCCCCCTCCGCAGCAGCGATCCACGCCCTCGCCAGCAACCGCTCAGGCTGCAGATAGACCAGCCCCGGATGCCAGGCAGCGTCCAGCTCGACCAACGCATCCCGAGCAGCACCAGCGTCACCGGTCTTGGCCAGCCCCTCGGTCAGACCCAGCAGGCAATGCGCCTCGAACCCTGACGTGTCGGACCGAGTCAGCCCCGCCCGTGCCTCCCGGAAGTACCGCATCGCGGTCTGCAACCGCCCGGTGGCAAAAGCGGCCTGCCCCAGCAACGTCAGCCCGTACAGCTGCGGCGGACCGAGGATCTTCTCGCCCGACCGCCTCAGCTCCGCCGCCACCCGCTCGGCCTCGGCGAGGTACCCGGCCAGCCGCAACCCGATGATGTGCAGGTGCCCCATCCCGAAGCAGGGCACGGCTGCCTCCGAGGTCCCCGTCCCGGCCGCATAGGCGCGCGCCATACCGGAACTCATCTCGTCGGCCCGTCCCACCATCCCCAGCCCACCCAGGAACCCGAACGAGGCCAGCACGACTGCCAGATCCGGTAGCACCGGAGACGACAGCGCATCCTTCGCCGTACGGACTGCGTCGGCAGGGCGGCCGAGATGAACCTCGAACGCGGCCCGGAGCGCCGCAAACGTTTTCTGTGTTTCCGCGCCCGCAACAGTCCCGGCCGCCTCGGCCAGAACCGCCTCGGCTCCGGCCGGATCCTGCTGCGTGTAGAACCGGTTGGCGGCCCGCGAGAACCCCACCAGGACCCGCTCGAAATCGTTGCCTGCGACAACGGTCAGGGCGGCCAGCTCCTGCTCCGCCTCGGCACCCCGGCTCAGCCACGACAACGCGTTGGCGAGCGTCAACCGAGCCCCGAACCCGGCTCCGGCCGCAACCGCTGCCCGCGCCAGCCGCTCGGCCAGCGACAGATCCAGCAGCCGAATCGCTGTAGCCGCAGCGGTTTCGAGCAGTACCGGATCCGGCGGCAGGTCGGACTCCAAGGCCAACGCAGCGCGCCGAAGAGTGTCGTCCGCCCGACGACCACCAGTCGCCGCGAGCGCCGTCGCGATGCCACCCCGCAACCGCCTGGCCCGGAGCATCCCCATCCCGGCCCGCTGCACCTCGCCGTACAGCGGATGCGCCAGCCTCGCCTCGATCCGCTGCCCCGCGCGATCGACCGCCACCAGCCCAGCCGCGTCGGCCTGCTCCAAAGCCGCGGTCCCAGTGAGCTGCTCGACCAGCCCGACCCCCAGCGGCTCGGCCAGAGCGAGTACGTCGATGACCTCGCGCACGGAGTCGGACAGCCGGCCCATCCGCAACTGCACCAACTCCGTGAGACCGGGCGACAACCGCAGCTCCCCCGACCAGCGCCAGATCTCACCAACTTGCTGCAGTCGGCCTTCTTCCACGGCGCCCTCGACGATCTGCCTTAAATACAAGGCGTTTCCGCTGCACAGACTCCATAGTCGCTGAGCCGAGGCACTGTCAACCGAACCGCCCAGCACGGTCTCCAGAAGCAACCTGGTCTCGGGTTCGGAGAGCGGCTGAACCTCCAGCCGTTCCAGGTGGGCGTCCTTCCAGAGCGCGGTCACGGCGTCCGGCGCCGGCTCACCGGTGCGAACCGTGACGATCGCGCGCACGGCGCCGCGCAGTACGAGCTGGTGGAGGAGCAGCGCCGAGAGTTCGTCGAGGAGGTGGGCGTCGTCGACACCCAGGACGACGCCGTGCGGGCCCGCATCGGTGAGCAGAGCGTCGGTGGCCTGCTGGAGGAGGTGCATCGGGTCGCCGCTGATCGGCCCGAGCACGGCCGCAAAGGCGCCCAGCGGGAGCTCGCGGGCCGAAGCCGTCGCGCTGACCCAGCGGGTCGTCAGGCCTCTGGCCTCAGCCCGGGTCAGCGCCTCCCGCGCCAGCCGGCTCTTGCCCACCCCGGCGGCGCCCGCCAGCATCACGCCCCGCGCCCCGGAGCGCCGAGTCGCCGCGTCGAGGAACCGCAGTTCCTCGGCCCGGCCGGTCAGCTGCCATACCCGCCGCATGACCGAAGCGTACAAACGGCTAGTCCTGAGGGGTACTCGTCGCGCGGAGCGCCGCGGCCAGCTTGCCCTCCGCAACCACCAGCAGCGGGCCGACCGTCTCCGGTTCGATCCCCAGGCACTCGGCGATCAGGTCGTCCCCCACGCCTGCCTCTCGGAGCCGCAGGGCCAGTGAGTGCGCGGCCGGGATCAGCCCCAGCGCTTCGGTTCGATCGACAGTCATATCGCCACGATCACCCCGCCGCCCGGTCCGGACACGCGTACTCGCCTACTCGGATCCGCGCCCGACTGAATCGAGTAGCCGGCTACTCGCGCGACTGCCCGCCGTACGCCGAACAATCGGTGGCACCACTCACTTCAGGGGGCGAGCATCATGATCGGAAAGACCGTGCTGGTGACCGGTGCGAGTCGCGGGATCGGACGAGCCACCGCGCTCCACCTCGCCAAGGCCGGCTGGACCGTGTACGCCGGGGTGCGGGACGAACTGGCCGGGAAGAAGCTGATGGCCGAGTCGGCCAACCTCCAGGCGATCGAGCTGGACGTGACGAACGCCGACCAGATCGCGAGCCTCGACACCCTGCTCCCCGACCGGTTGGATGCCTTGGTCAACAATGCCGGCATCGCCGTCGCCGGACCGGTCGAGGCGGTCCCGATCGAGGGGTTGCGGCACCAGTTCGAGGTCAACGTCTTCGGCCTGATCGCGGTCACCCAGGCCGTGCTGCCCCGGCTACGGAAGGCCACCGGCCGGATCATCCTGGTCTCGTCGATGAACGGCCGGATCGCGATCCCGCTGTCCGGCTTCTACAACGCGTCCAAGTTCGCCGTCGAAGGACTGGGCGACAACCTGCGCCGCGAGCTCCACCCGTGGGGCATCAAGGTCACCCTGATCGAGCCCGGCTGCATCGATACCGACCCCTGGCGCGACATGATGAACATCCTCGACCAGATCGACGCAGGCCTCAGTCCCGAGCACCGCGACCTCTACCGGTCGCATCGAGCGATGCAGCGGAAGATGTGCGCCAAGCTGCAGCAACAGACGGCGCCGGTGGAGATCGTCGCGAAGGCCATCGAGTCCGAACTCACCAGGCGACGGCCGCACAGCCGCCGCCTGGTCGGCCGGGATGCGCACCTGTTCATCGCGATGAAGAACCTGCTGCCCGCCCCGGTGTTCGACGCGCTGTTCACCCGCGGCGTCACGGCCTGACGTTGCGTCCGAAGAAGCGGAGGGACGTCTGCTCCAGTTCTTCGGACGCAACGGGTCAGACCAGGTCGTTGCGGTAGAACAGGTTGGCGCGACGGTCCCCGGTGACGCCGGAAGCGAAGCCGAAGTACAAGCGGGCGGTGGCATCGGTCGAGCCGTAGACCGCCATCCCTTCGGCTTCGCGATAGGTCAGGCTCTTACCGGCCAGGGTGAGGAACGAGTCGACGATCTCGCCCGCGTTGATGTCGTAGCACCACAGCTTGGAGTTCGCCTTGGTCTCGTCGGGTGCACCGGGGTACGCCTCGCCTTCCCAGAAATAGGCGTACGAGCCGTAGAGGGTCCAGCCCTGGAAGTCGACCCCCGAGGTCAGCGCTGGTTGCTTGAAGGTCGCGAGCACGGTCGAGAAGTCACCCGCCCGGGCGGCGGCCAGCGAGTACACGTTGATATGCATGCCGTCGGACAACGAGTAGCGCACCCCGAGCCGGCCGAATCGCTGGTCGACCGCCGGTGTGAAGACGCTGCCGTTCGAGACCGGCTTCCATTTCGTCAGCGAGGCCGAGCTCTTCGTCAGCGTCGCGCCGTTCTGCCAGGGGAATCTGGCGATCTGCCGGCCGCGCCCGTTGGTGGTGTCGACGTCGGTCTCGGTCCACAGGTACGTCGTACTGCCGACGGCCTCCGCTCCGATCGAGACGGCGTGGCCGAAGCCCGTCAGGTACATGTGGCCGAGCACGGTGCCGGAGAAGTTCAGCTGGCTCAGGGTCAGGTCGCCGCTGTTCTCCCCGGTGCCGGACCGCAGCTGGCCGGTGAACAGCCGGTTGTTCGGGGTGTCGAAGGCGAACGACTGCATGACGGTCGGGCCCCACAACGGCTTGGAGCGGAAGAACTCGTTGGTCGTGGCGCTCATCTTGAACCGCTTGGTCGGGGTGAGCGAGTCGGCGAGGACAGGGCGGGCGGAGGCGGTGGGTACGCCGAGCGAGCCGGCGGCGAGGATCGCACCGGCTCCGGTCAGCAGCCCACGGCGGGAAAGGTTGTCCATACCGAGTGACGGTAAGAGATTTACCGAGAACTGTCAGTAGCTAGAACAAATATTTCTGCGAACCGCTCATGGACCGGCGTTAGAACGCATAGGGGTACGGCGACCAGTCGGCCGGCCGCTTCTCCAGGAACGAGTCGCGCCCCTCGGCAGCCTCATCGGTCGCATAAGCCAGCCGGGTCGCCTCACCCGCGAAGATCTGCTGGCCGACCAGCCCGTCGTCGATCAGGTTGAACGAGTACTTCAGCATCCGCTGCGCCGTCGGCGACTTCGCGCAGATCCTCTTGCCCCAGTCGAGCGCGACCGCCTCGAGCTCCGCATGCGGCACGACCCGGTTCACCATGCCCATCCGGTAGGCGTCCTCGGCGGAGTACTCCTCGCCCAGGAAGAAGATCTCGCGGGCGAACTTCTGCCCGACCTGCCGTGCCAGGTACGCCGAACCGAACCCGCCGTCGAACGACGCCACGTCCGCGTCGGTCTGCTTGAACCGCGCGTGCTCCGCCGATGCCAGCGTCAGATCGGCCACCACGTGCAGACTGTGCCCGCCACCCGCGGCCCAGCCCGGTACGACACAGATGACGACCTTCGACATGAAGCGGATCAGCCGCTGCACCTCGAGAATGTGCAGCCGGCCGGCCTTCGCCGGATCGATCGTGTCGGCCGTCGTCCCCTCGGCGTACTTGTACCCGTCCTTGCCACGGATCCGCTGGTCGCCACCGGAACAGAACGCCCACCCACCGTCGCGCGGTGAAGGCCCGTTGCCGGTCAGCAGCACGCAGCCGACGTCGGTGGACATCCGCGCGTGATCGAGCACCCGGTACAACTCGTCGACCGTCCGAGGCCGGAACGCATTGCGGACCTCGGGCCGGTTGAACGCGATCCGCACCACCCCCGCGTCGACCGCGCGGTGGTAGGTGATGTCGGTCAGCTCGAAGCCGTCCACCTGCTTCCAGGCCGACGGATCGAAAATGTCGGAGATCTGCTCGGGTTCGGTCACAGGTGCGAGCTTATTTCAGCTCCGCGCGGTGCTCTCCCGCAGGACGACCTCGGCCCGGAACGTCTCCGTCGTCGGGTCGCCGCCCTCGACCGCCAGCTCGAGCGCCCGGCGGCCCATCTGCTCCAGCGGCAACCGCACCGTGGTCAGCCCCGGCCAGACGTCCCGCAGGGTGGCGATGTCGTCGAACCCGGCCACCGCCAACTCGCCCGGTACGTCGACCCCGCGAGCCCGCAGGGCCGACATCGCGCCGACCGCCATCACGTCGTTGACCGCGAACAGGCAGTCCAGATCCAGCTTCTGATCGAGCACCTCACCGGCCGCCTGATGCCCGCCGTCCCGGGTGAAATCACCGGCCCGTACGGCGACCGGCTCGATCCCCGACTCGGCCAGGCCGGCCAGGAACCCGTCCCGCCGGTCGACCGCCGTCGCGAGCGCGTCCGGACCGGCCAGTACGCCGAACTTACGCAACCCGAGCCCGACCAGCGACCGGGCCAGCTCGGCCGCACCGGCCCGGTTGTCCGGCTCGATCGTGTGGGCCGGCATCCCGGCCTGGCTGACCAGCGCCAGCCCGGCCCCGGAGCCGAGGAAGTTCTCGATCTCGGTGGCCGTCCGGGCCAGTCCCTCGGCGTCGGTCCGGCGGCTGCCGATCATCACGGCGGCCCGGGCGCGCTGGGCCCGCAAGGACGACAGGTAAGCAATCTCACGGTCGGCATCACGGAACGTGCTGGCCATCATCACCAGCAGACCGCGTTCGTCCGCGGCCCGCATCACGCCGTTCGCGATCGCCGCGAAGTACGGGTCCTCGATGTCGTGCACGAGGATGCCGACCACGTTGGTGGACGACTTCGCCAGCGCCTGCGCCTGGGCGTTCGGTGTGTAACCGAGCGCGGCAGCAGCGTCCCTGACGCGTTCCTGCAGCTCCGGGCGCGGAACGCGGTCCCCGCCGTTGAGCACGCGGGAAGCAGTCGCGACCGACACTCCCGCACGCTGCGCTACATCCAGCAATGTCACCGGTGCTCGCAGATTCACTGGTTACCCACCTTCCGGACCACTCTCCCCCTGGGTGGCGGTCACACTATCGGACGGCGGGCCGTCATCACCCTTCGTAGCTGAGAAGAGCCTGCCAATGTCGCCAGGACCTGGCATTGCGAGCCGGTAATGACTAGCCTTCCAAGCCATGACGACCGTCCACGCCAGGGTCGCGATCCTGGTCTCGTCCAGCCTGCTCTGTCTGGGGGCTTTCGCCGGTACCGCATCGGCATCCAGGGTGCCCGACGGCCCGGGCGAGTCCGCCCTCGCAGCAGCAGCGAGCGCCGCACCGAGCGTCACCGGTGTCCCGGCGCACGTCGACGCGCGGTCGCACAGTACCCAGCCGGTCTACGACTATGCGGGCGCGATCCGCGAATCCGTCTACGTCGACACCCACCTGGACACCGACTCCGACGGGCAGACCGACAAGATCGCCGTCGACATCGTCCGGCCGCGCGAGACCGCGGCCGCCGGGGTCAAGATCCCGGTGATCATGGACGCCTCGCCGTACTACTCCTGCTGTGGACGCGGGAACGAGGGCGAGAAGAAGACCTACGACGAGAACGGCGTCATCCAGAAGATGCCGTTGTTCTACGACAACTACTTCGTCCCGCGCGGCTACGCGATGGTCGGCGTGGACATCGTCGGCACCAGCCGGTCGGACGGCTGCGGCGACGTCGGCGGCAAGGACGAGATCGCCTCGGTCGTCGCGGTGATCGACTGGCTGAACGGACGCAACACCGCGGAGCACCTCGACGGCACCCCGGTCACGGCCGACTGGACCACCGGGTCGGTCGGGATGATCGGCAAGTCGTACGACGGGACGCTGGCGAACGGGGTCGCCGCGACCGGCGTACGGGGTCTGAAGACGATCGTGCCGATCTCGGCCATCTCGTCCTGGTACGACTACACCCGTTCCGGCGGCGTGCCGTACTCGGTCGACTACATGCCCTGGCTCGGCGGCGCGGTCGGCCACGACACGCCGGCCTGCGACGCGGTGCGTGCGGACCTCGGCGAGCAGGACGACGACGAGACAGGCGACTACACCTCCTTCTGGGCCGAGCGGGACTACGTCAAGGACGCCCGCAAGGTGAAGGCGTCGGTCTTCATGACGCATGGCCTGAGCGACTACAACGTGCAGAGCAACCACTTCGCGCAGTGGTGGGCAGCACTCGGCAAGAACCACGTGCCGCGGAAGATCTGGCTCGGGCTGGAGGACCACGTCGACCCGTTCGACTACCGCCGGGACGCCTTCGTCGACGAACTGCACAAGTGGTTCGACTACTGGCTGCAAGGCCTGCAGAACAACGTGATGAAGGAGCCGGCCGCCAGCGTCGAGGTCGCGCCGGACGTCTGGCGGAACTACCCGACCTGGCCGGCCGTGAACAAGACCGTGCCGGTGCCGCTGGCCGATGGGAAACTAGGGGCCGCAGGCAAGGGAACCGTCACGGTGACCGATGACCCGACGCTGACCGAGGACACCATCGTGGCCACGCCGACGGACGTGATCGCGGGCCGGCAGATGTTCCTGTCCGCACCGTTGCCGGCCGCGATCCGGGTCAGCGGTACGCCGACCGTCACGCTGCGGATCAAGGCCGACTCGACCACCACGCCGGTCACCGCCCGGCTGATCGAATACGGCAAGGCCGACCGCTACGCGGGCTTCGAGACCGAGAACGGCGACCCGGACAATCCGGACACCTACGACTGTGTCGGCGAAGAGGCCGCCTTCGACGACCCCTGCTACTTCAAGATCAAGAAGCTCACCGAAGAGAGCGACTTCGGCATCGTCAGCCGCGGCTGGATCGACGCCGCGCACAGCAACTCGCTGACTCACCCGACTCCGCTCACCCCCGGCCGCTGGACCACCGTCACCATCCCGCTGCGCGCCCAGGACGAGGTGATCCCCAAGGGCAGAGTCCTCGGCCTGGCAGTCACCTTGAGCGACACCGAGTGGACCACCCCCAACGACACCGGCGCCAGCATCGACATCGACCTGGCGAACAGCAAACTCAACCTCCCGGTCACCGCCGGCAAGGTCGCCGCCCCCACCAAGCCCCAGCCGATCCAGGTCGACATCACCACCCCCACCCAGCGCCCCGACCTGCACGACCCGCTGCGCTGAAACCAGACCCGACCTCAGGACACTAGTTCTCGGGAGGTGGCTGAGGCTCGGGCGGCGGGGCCCAGAGCTAGGGCGCCGATGGCTATCAGTGTGGCGATCAGGAGCCAGCCGAGGGGGTTCCAGGTGACGGCTAGTGCGGTGAAGGCTGCGGGGCCGAGCATGGACTGGAGTTGGCCGCCGAGGCGGAAGGCGCCCTGGTACTGCGCCCGTTGGGTCGGAGGCGAGAGCTCGCTGACCAGCCCCCAGCCGCCACCCGACTGGAAGAGTTCGCCGAAGGTGATGCCGACGTAGGCGACGACCAGCAGCAGGATCGTCAACAACCTCGGCGTACCGGCAGTGAACATTGCCGCCACGCAGCCGATCGCGATGAAGCCGGCGGCGATCCGGCAGGCGCGGATGGCACCCGGAACCGACTCCGCTCCGCGCGCCGCCCACACCTGCAGCCCGACGGCCAGCACCGTGTTGAGGGCGAAAAGCCAAGCCAGTAAGGCGTGTGGCGCATTCGTGCGTTCGACCAGCCAGAGCGGGAAGACGACGGTCAGCAGAACGCCGTGCGAAGCGACCAGACCGTTGAGCAGCGACATCGCCAGGAACGGCCGATCGCGCAGCGCCGCGAGCCTCGACGGAGGCGGACCGGTCTGCTCGTGGTGTGCCGGTTTCGGCAGCCGGGCGATCAGGAGACTGTTGAGCAGCATCAAGAAGCCGGCCAGCAACGGAACGGCCATGATCGCCGACCGGCTCCCGGTCGCGAGGGCGAGTCCGCCCAGCAAGGCGCCGACGGTGAATCCGAGGTTGAGCGCGGACCGGACGTAGGCGAGCACCTTCACCCGGGCGCCTCGATCGAGTGCGTCCAAGGTGTACGCGCCGCGGCCTGAGTTGCCTGCGGACTCGACGAGAGCCAGCAGGATCACGATCGCGAGGAAGGCAACCACTCCTCGGGCCCATGGGTAGGCCAGGTAGATGCAACCCTCCGCCAGCGCGCCGATCAACCAGCTCCGGAGCGGGCCGAGGCGATCGACCAAAGCGCCCACCGGGACCGACGCGACGAAGGCCACGACGCCGGCGATCGAGATCCCGACTCCGACCTGGGCCGCCGACAACCCGACGATCTGGGTGAAGAAGACGGCGTTACCGGACAGGAAGACGCCCGAGCCCACGGCGTACAGGGCGGATTGCAGGCAGAGCCGCCGAGGCAGACCGGGCGGAGGCAGCAGTCGCATGCCCTAGATGAAAGCTGCCGGACCGGCCCGGCGCGAACGATTCACTCAGCAGTGAATCGAACTAGAGTGGCCGAGTGCTGATCACCCGCTTCGGCCCTGACGATCTGGCCGCTACCCGGTTCGCCATTTCGCCGTTGTGGGAGACCGTGACGAGCCGCTGGGCGGTGCACGATCCGGCCCGGCACGCGATCCACCTGCCCTGGATCAAGGACGCGAACCGCGCGAACAAGTCGTCCGTACTCCGACCGCACAAGCCGTTGCTCGAAGCACTCATCCGGCCCGGCGCCTGGCTGCCCGACTTCCTCACGCCGGCGCCGCAGACCCCGCTGACCACCATCCAGGCCGAGCTGGCCGTCCTCGGCGCCACCCCGGCGGAGATCGTCCGCGAGGACCTCGAGGTGACCCACCAGCAGACCCCGCTGACCGAGCTGGGCTGGCAGATCCATGCTGAGCCCGAGCGGTACCTCCCGGCGATCGTCGAGGCGCTGGCGACCTGGTGGGAGCTCGCGATCGCTGCCGTCTGGCCGAAGCTGCTGACCCTGCTCGAGGCCGACATCGCCTTCCGCACCAGAACATTGGCCGACTACGGTCCCGCCCGGATGTTCGCGGAGCTGCACCCGAGCCTGCGCTGGCGGGACGGCCGGCTGGAGATGGAGTGGGGCCGCGATCTCGAACTGGAGTTGCGTGGCGAGGGGATGCCGATCGCGCCGAGCATCTTTCTGGACAACCTGCCGGCCTTCACGGTCCGGCCCGGATCGCCGGTGTCGATGTTCTATCCGGTCCGGGCGGTCGGCACGCTCTGGGAGCGATCCGTCGCACCGACCGGGCAACCGCTCGTCCGGCTGCTCGGCGAGACCCGGGCCCGGATGCTGCTGATCCTGGACGCACCGCAGACGACCAGTCAGCTGGCCGCCCGGCTGGAGCTCGCGCCGGGCGGGATCTCGGCTCACCTGAAGGTGCTGCGCGATGCCGGGTTGCTGACCAGGCACCGCCAGGGCAAGCAGGTGCTCTACCTCCGCACCGATCTCGGCCACAGTCTGGTCGACTCCTGAGCTTCCCGCCGCAGCGGGCTATGGTCATACTTGCCCGGGTTAAGTAATGCGGCGGAGGAGCGAGATGCTGAGGCACGAGGTTGTTGAGGGCAGTCGGGGCGTCATCGGCGAGCCGGGGAGACTTTGGTACGCCGAGCCGGCGACCCGGTGGTTCGAGGCGTTGCCGATCGGGACCGGGCGACTCGGCGGAATGGTGTACTCCGGTGCCGCCGTCGAACGCATCCGTCTCTCCGAGTCGACCGCCTGGTCCGGTGCGCCAGCGACGACCGATGTGAGCCCGACCGGCCTCGCCCAGCTACCGCGGATCCGCGAACACCTCTTCAACGGCCGGTACGCCGAGGCGCAGGCGCTCGCGGGTGAGCACCTCCTCGGCCGCCCAACCTCCTTCGGCACCAACGTCCCGCTCCCGGAGCTACTGTTCGACTTCGGCGAGGGCGACGAGCCGACTGAGTACGAGCGATCGTTGGACCTGACAGATGCAATAGTGCGAACCAGCTACACGAGAGGCGGAATCTCCTTCACCCGCGAGGTTTTCGCCTCGCACGCCCATCAGGTGATCGTCCTACGATCCATCACCAGCGCACCAACAAGCTTCAAGATCTCCTTCAGCGACGATGCGATCCCGTCCGAGGTCTCAACCGAAGACGACACCCTCGTACTGCGAGGCCACGCCTACGAGTTCCTCCACTCCAACGGCCGTGTCGGCTCAGCTGTAGAGATCCGCACCCAGGTAGTTGCCGACGGCTCCATTACCGCCGAGGACGACCACCTCCAGGTCAACAACGCCACCACAGCAACCGTGATCATTGCCGTTGGCACCGATTGGCAAGGCGACGACCCGGCCGCGTCCGCCAGCCTCGTCAGCAACGCCATCGCAGCAGGATTCGACCAGCTCAAGCAGGCCCACCTCGACGACTACACGCCGCTCGTACGGCGGGTTGCGCTCGACCTGGGTCGCACCGAGGACGGCGTACGGGCGTTGCCGACCGGCGAGCGGCGGGCCCTGTTCGCCAAGGGTGGCGAGGATCCCGAGCTGGTCTCGCTGTACTTCCAGTACGGCCGGTATCTGACGATCGCGGGATCGCGCGCGGACTCGCCGCTTCCCCTTGCCCTGCAGGGACTCTGGAACGACGGCCTCGCCTCGACCGGCGGATGGACGAACGACTTCCACCTGGACATCAACACTCAGCAGAACTACTGGGCGGCCGAGATCACCGGCCTCGGCGAATGCCAGCAGCCCTTGTTCACCTTCATCGAACGGCTGGCCGCGAGCGGTCGGCGTACCGCTGAAGAGCTGTACGGCGCACCGGGCTGGGTTTCGCACACGGTCACCAATGCCTGGGGATACACGGCACCTGGCTGGGGACTCGGCTGGGGCCTTCATGTGACGAGCGGGATCTGGATATCCCTGCAGCTGTGGGAGCACTTCGAATACAACCGGGACCTCGCCTTCCTGGCCAGGAAGGCGTACCCGATCCTGCGGGAGGCGGCGCAGTTCTTCCTCGCCTACCTGGTCGAGGACCCATCGACCGGCCGGCTGCTCAGCGGCCCGTCGGACTCACCCGAGAACTGGTATCTGTCGCCCGACGGTGAAGAGTGCTCGATCTCGATGGGCAACACCACCGACCGCGTGCTGATCGAAGCGCTGTTCCGGATCTGCATCGAGGCCTCCGAACTGCTCGGCATCGACGAGGAGCTTCGCCGCGACCTGTCGACCGCCCGCGAGAAGCTGCCGCCCTTCCAGATCGGCAAGCACGGCCGGCTCCAGGAGTGGCTGATCGATTTCGACGAGGCTGCGCCGAGCCACCGGCACACCAGCCACCTGATCGCGGTCTACCCCGAACGCCAGATCACCCCGCGGGACACCCCGGACCTCGCCCGCGCGGCCGAGGTCGTCATCGAACGCCGCCAGGCCGCCGACGGCTGGGAGCAGACCGAATGGGTCGAGGCGAATCTGATGGCGTTCTCCGCTCGCCTGCTGCAAGGCGATCGCGCCCTGCAGCACCTGCGCGGCCTGATCGGCGATGCCAGCGAACACAACCTGATGTCGTACTCCGCCGGCGGCATCGCGGGCGCGGAACAGAACATCTACTCCTTCGACGGCAACTCCGCCGGCACCGCCGCCCTCGCCGAACTCCTTGTCCAGTCCACCCAGACCGAGATCGAACTGCTCCCCGCCCTCCCGACCAGCTGGTCCGCCGGCACCGTCCAAGGCCTCCGGGCCCGCGGCGGCTACACCGTCGACGTCAGCTGGGACGCCAACCGCATGACCAGCGCCACCATCAGCGGCGGACAGGGTGAACCGCTGCATGTCCGCCTCGGCGACGAGGTCATCGAGCTGACCATCGACCCCGGTACTACGGTTCGGATCACGAACTAGCTTCGGCCACGAAGTGCATGGGATCACCGGAGCCGAGATCGGTGATCCCGGCCGAGTGGAACGCACCGACCAGCAGCGACCGCCGGTGCGCGGCGAAGGTGAGTACGTGCGCGACCATCCCGCCGTACGTGAAGACCCGCGGCGGTTCGCAGGTCGTGTCGACGAAGGTCTCGTCGAAGCGGCCTTCCTCGTTCAAGCGGTTGACCAGGGCAACGAATCGCGAGCCGGCAGCAGCGTGCCTGGTCCGCAGTTCGGCGATCGGCGTCGTCACCTGGATACCACACTCGGGTACCTGGAACGGCTGGTCCTCGACCGACGCCAGCCACATCTCTTCCTGCCAGACCAGGCGATCCAGCAGGTAGCGGATCGACACGTCGTCGTCGATCCCTTCCACCGACAACTCGATCCGATCGTCCAGTTGAGCGGCCGGCAGCCGGTCGGCCCGTTCGATCATCTCGCCGGTGAGCCACACGTGGTGCTCGACCATCCGTACCAGTACATCCATCCCTCTCGCCTCTTTCGTCGCGGGCAGGCGCAGGCCTGCCGGTGGCTGGAAATGAACTCCGCTCGGCGCCGCCAGGAAGAACCGTCGTGACGGTTCGCGCCGCCACTCCCGTGGCGGCATCCCGTACGCCCTCGTGAAGGCCCGCGTGAACGCTTCATGCGACCCGTAGCCCGCATCGATTGCGAGGTCGAGGACGCCGGAGTCCTCCGCGAGCAGCCGGTACGCCGCCCGCTCGAGCAGCAGCCGCCGCCGGAACGCCGAGGGCGACTCGCCTGCCACGGCTGGGACGACGCGATCGAAGTTCGACCGCGACATGTGCACCCGGCGGGCCAGGTCGCAGCCGGTGGTTTCCGGGTCGTCGAGGCTGTCGGCGACCGCGGTGACGAAGCCGGCGAACACGTCCGTGGAGTTCATGGCTCTACTGTGCCCGCGAAGCCGCCCGGCGGACTTGATCGATTTCACCGAGTCGGCGCGCGGTCAAACAGCATTGCGTAGTACTCCATGATGTGTAGTAGTCTGCTCGGCAGAGCACCGTGAGGCCCGGTCTGAGGGGTCCGGGCCTTGCGGTGCACCCAACGACTTCGAGGGGGTGATGGCGATGGACACCAGTCAGCTGCTCAAGGGCGTCCTGGACCTCGCCGTACTGGCCGTCCTGCGGGACACCGACGGCTACGGGTACGACGTGCTCCGCCGGTTGCGCGCCGCCGGGCTCGAGGACGTCGCGGACGCCTCGGTCTACGGCACGCTCCGCCGGTTGTTCGCGGCCGGCGCGCTCACGTCGTACGTGCAACCCAGCGAAGAAGGCCCGCACCGCAAGTACTACGGGCTGAACAAGACAGGGCTCGACCTGCTCGCCCAGTCGACCAAGACCTGGAACCACTTCGCCGACACGATGTCGGTGCTGCTCCAAGAGGAGGCGGCGTGAACAGCACCCTGACCGGAGCGGTCGCGATCTACCTCGCCCAGGTCCGGGCCGAGCTGAGCGACCTGCCGCCGGGTGAGCTGGAGGACGTCCTGGACGACGTCGCCGGCCACCTGACCGAGGTCGCCGGCGAGTTCGAGCACGAGCCCACCGCGCAGACCTTGCAGGAGCGCCTCGGCACACCCCGCCAGTACGCCGACGAGCTGCGCACCGCCGCGGGCTACCCACCTTCGTCGGGCAAACCGTCAGGCGCCAAGGCGGCCGAGCTCAAGGCCGGCGAGTCGGCCCTGCGCTGGGGCGTCATCGCCTGCCTGGTCGGCCCGTTCTTCCTGATCATCGCCCTGCTCGGCACCGGCCGCGACATCACCGCGGGCTTCGGCTTCCTCGGTCTCATCCTGCTCGCGGTCACTGCCTACCTCGGCGTCCGGGCCCTGCGCGGGTACTCGCCGCGGATCGTCCTGGAGACGCCGCGCGGCGCGAGTACGGCGGCCTGGATCCGCGAGTCGATCGACCAGATCCCGCCGCACGTCCGGAGCGAGCTGGTCACCATCGGCCAGCCGGTCTGGTGGGTGGCGCGCGGCGCGGTCGGCGGCGCGGCGTTCTTCCTCGTCTTCGGCGCCAACGCCGTCACGGTCGTCGGCGCGCTGGCCGGCGCCGCCGCGTCGATCTGGATCGGCCGCCGCACCCAGCAGGACGCCCGCTGGCTCTGGTACGTCGTACCGCTGAACGTGGTCGCCACGATCATCGTGCCGGCCTGGCTGGCCACCAGCTTCGTCGGCGGACCGGGCAGCATCTTCAACAACTACAACGACTACCGCAGTACGAACAACAGCAACTACACGCCGAACGGCCTGAACCTCGATGGCAACCCGATCGTCAACGTGTACCCGTTCGACGACCAGGGCCGGCTGGTCCACGTCCGCTTGTACGACCAGAGCGGCAAGCCGATCAGCCTGATCCGGCAGGACTGCGCGATGCAGAACGGCAACCGGCCGCAGGACGAGTACACCAACTTCTTCCCGCTCGTCTCGGTGCAGGACGACCCGAACGCGCCCGTGGACGCCAACGGCGTGGCGATCTGCAAGGACAGCGACAAGCCGCCGTTCGTGCCGCCGCCGGCCCCGGCCACCCCGACGACGCCTGGTGCCTCCGTGACGCCGACACCGACGACCAAGCCGACTGTTGGGACCTCCACCAAGCCGACCGCCGGCACCTCCGCCAACCCGTCGAAGTCCGGCACGCCCCCGTCGGTCCCGCCGAGCAGGTAGCGCGCAGCTGGGCTACCCGTGCGCCGCGGCGACCTTGCGGTACGTGTAGCCCAGTTTCCGGTACACCGAGATCGCCGCCTCGTTGTAGCCGTGCACCATCAGCCCGGCCTGCCCGTAGCGCTTGACCAGCTCGGCCGTCGCGAACGCACACACCTGCCGCGACAACCCCTGACCGCGCGCCGACGGCTTGGTGGCGACACCGGCCAGGAACCCGATCTCCGGGGCACTCCAAGCATCAGCCGCAATGCTCAGCAGCTCGCCATTTTCGCCGCTCACACCGGCCCATCGCAGTACGCCGTACCGCCCGGGCCACGCATATGAGTCAGGCGACGCCTCCGCCAGCAACTCCTCGACGCCGGCGTCACTCTCCAGCCACGCAGCGGTCGTCACCTCTGAGGGCGCCACCGCCGTATGCATCCAGCCGAAGGACGCGGCGAAGTCCAGCCTCGGAACCCGCTCGACGAGCTCCCGGATGAGCTCCTCGTCGCCGAACGCCCGCAGGCTCGGGTTGATCTCGGCCAGCACGTACTCGACCAGCCGCGCGACCTCATCCGCCGGACCGTAGACCGCCAACCGATCGTGCATCGACAGCTGCGGCGACACCACCACGACCGCGTCACCGGCGGACCAGGCGCGAACCCGCCCGCCGAGCTGCCCTTGCCCGCACCACACGATCATCGGATCGCCGGCAGTGATCCTTGCCAGCTCTGCTGTTGTCGAGACCTCACGCACCCGGCCAGCTTAGAGGGGCTTGCTCAGTCCCACCGCACCCGGCGGTACCTCGTCGGACGACAGCGCGTAGCCCGCCTTTTGGTAGAAGGCGATGTTCCGTTCACTCCGTTCGCCCGTGAACAGGGTGAACTCCGAAATCCCTGCGGGTGCTTGGCTTTCGGCGTACGCGAGCAGTCGTCGCCCCAGCCCACCGTGCCGCTGATCGGGGGCAACCATCAGCCGCCCGATGTGCCAGCTGTCGCCGACCCGCTTGGCCCGCACCGAACCGACCAGCCGCCCGCTCTTGCGGACAACCCAAGTCGTCCAATCCCGCAAGGCTTCCTGTACTTCGTGCTCCGACTCCTGCAGCGCGGGCAAGTCGAGTCTGTCGTTCGCCAGCGCTTCGTCGACCCAGCAGCATCGCTGCAGGACCAGCAACTCGGCTACGTCGGTTGTTGCCGCGGGCATGATCTCCTCTTCCGCGCGGTAGAGCGGACGTAGTACATCGGCAACGTGATCGAGCTCCGACAACGCCTCCTGGGCGCGCGCGGCCAGGCGTTCCGTCTCGATCACCTTGCCATCGATGAAGGCTTCCGCGATCCGCAAGAAGATGTCGCCGCCGATCGAGAGCATCCGCATCGTGGCCGCGACACTACGAGCCATCTGTACGCCGCGGGTGCCGGCCGAGGTATTGCCGTACCCGATGAACAGGCACGGTTTCCAGGCCCACTCCGAACTCAGATAGTCGAACGCGTTCTTCAACGTCGCGGGCATCGAGTAGTTGTATTCGCTCGTCACGAACACCAACGCGTCCGCCGAACCCACCAGGCGACTCCACGCTTTGGTGTGCTCGTGGAGATAGATCCCGGTTGACGGATGCTCGGGCTCGTCGAGGAACGGCAGGCCGACCTCGGCCAGGTCGGCGATCTCGACGTCGACACCGCGGGCGGCCGCAGTACCGGCTGTCGCCCGGACGAACCAGTCCGCCACCGCGGGCCCGAGCCGTCCCGGCCGGGTGCTCGCGACCACTACGAGAATTTTCTTTGACATGTCAAAGAGGGTAGCGCTGTTCTTCGACATGTCAAAGAAGTACGATCGGGGACGTGACCCGATGGCTCGAACCCGATGAGGACCGCGCCTGGCGAGCGGTCCGGCGCCTGCTGACCGTGCTGCCGTCCCGGCTGGCCCGCGATCTCAATCAGCTGGAGCTGTCGAGTGCCGACTACGAAGTACTGAGCACGCTCTCGGAGAAACCCGACCGGCGCTGGGGCCTGAAGGATTTCGCGGTGAAGATGCAGTGGTCCCGCAGCCGGCTGTCGCACCACGCGGCCCGGATGGAGGCCCGCGGCCTGATCGACCGCGAACCGGATCCCACCGACGCCCGCGGTTCGATCTACCACCTCACCGACCACGGCTTCGCCATCCTCGCCAAGGCGGCTCCCGGCCACCTGAACTCCGTCCGCACCCGCTTCCTAGATCACCTGACCCCCGAGGAGCTAGCCGTCCTGGAACGGGTAGCGACCCGCATCGCCAACCTCCCCGACTAGCCGCCCTGGAGCGCCACCCGCATCGCCAACCTCCCCGACTAGCCGCCCTGGAGCGCCACCCGGATCGCCGACCTCCCGGACCAGCCATCCCGGAGCGGATCGCCGATCGCCCGGGCTAGCTGGCGGACCACCACCCGGCGGCCGCCGCGACCTGGTGTGATGCTAATCGGCGGCGTCCCACCAGGTGAGGTGGGCTTCGGCTTCGCTCAGCGGCTCGATGGTCTCCCAGACCTCGACGATCAATCCGTCGGCGAATCGCACGATGTCGACGACCACGATCTCCGGACCGCCCGGTAGCCGTCGTCGCGAATGCATCACCACCTGATCGCCATCCGCCAGCAGATGCAACATCTCAACTTCCTGCTCTGCCAACGGCACCAACGCCTTCTCCAGCGACGCAAGCCACTCCGCTTTCGTCGAAGTCCTATCCGGCCGGTGATGGATGAAATCCCTGCTCAGCAAGGGCTCCAGCGTCTTGGTGCTGTTGGTCGCGAGCAGCTCGCCAAGCGCCTGCTGAATGATTGTCTTGTTGTCTGTCGTCGTCATGTCCCGCAGTGTTTCCGCGATACGACCAGCTTGTCGATGAACTCTGACTTCATCGCGCAGTACTCAGGCGGTGAGTACTGTCGACCTCGTGCAGACGATCGGAGAGCTCCTGCGGCACTGGCGACACCGCCGCCAACTCAGCCAGCTCGACCTCTCGATCGCCGCGGACGTCTCGGCCCGGCACGTCAGCCTGATCGAGACCGGCAAGTCCAACCCGAGCGCCGAGATGATCCTGCGGCTAGCGGACCAACTCGACGTACCGCTGCGTGACCGCAACCGCCTCCTCCTCGCAGCCGGCTTCGCCCCCCGGTACGACGAACGCTCGCTCGACGGCGCCGCGATGGCGGTCGCCCTGGCCGCGGTCCAGCGAGTGATCGAGGCCCACGAGCCCTACCCCGCAGTCGTTTTCGACCGCCGCTGGAACATCGTCCTGACCAACCGCGCGGTCGACCCGTTCCTCGCAACCGTGGACCCCTCGTTGCTCCAGCCCCCGATCAACCTGGTCCGGCTGGCACTACATCCACGCGGCTTCGCCCCTCTGATCACCAACCTCGCCGACGTACGCACAATGTTCCGAACCCGCATCAGACGCCAACTAGGCGCCGCCCCCGACCCCGAACTCACCACGCTCTACGAAGAGCTACTCACCCCAGGCCCGGACGAAACCGCCCTGGCCCTCGACTCCGAGATCGCAATCCCGATGATCATCCGCCACGCCGGCCACGAACTCCGCCTCTTCTCCACCATCACGACCTTCGGCACCCCGCTCGACATCACCCTCGACGAACTAGCCATCGAGTCCTACTACCCCGCCGACACCCGCACCGCCACCTACTTCACCACCCCCACCTGACCCCCCACACCGCTCAAGGAGGGCACCCCGGCACACCTGCCGAGCACGACACCACAGCACACCGATCGACCCGGAACGGCACACCGACTGGGCACAGGCCCCACGACGCACCGGCACGACGGCACACCGACTGGCGCAGAAACGGCTGTGCATGCCCCCACGGCAAACCAGCTGACGCGACACCACCCCACCAGCTGAGCACGGCACCACGGCATACCGGTCAGCTCAGGAACGGCGCACCGGTTGAGCACGGCAACGACGTACCGGTTAAGCACGGCAGCACGGCGCACCGGTTGAGCACGGCAACGACGTACCGGTTGAGCACGGCGGGGCGGCGTACGGGTTGGCGCGGGAGCGGCGTACGGGATGGGCGCGGCGTACGGGCTAGGGGGTTTCTGCACGCTGGATGGCGTAGGGGCTGAGGTGGTGGTAGCCGCGGACGGAGACGCGGCGGAGTTTGCGGATCCGGTACGCCGGGTGGCCGTCCAGCGCGGCCGCGATCTCCCGGTCGCCGAGTACCCGGCCGGGCTTCGCCTCCGAGGTGAGCCGCGCCGCAATGTTGACCACTTCGCCGTAGACGTCACCGAGGCGGATCAGAATGCTGCCGTAGGCGAGCCCGATCCGCAGCTCGGGCATGTCGCCGGCCTCAGCGACCTTGTCCTGCAACGCGAGCGCGACCGCCGCCCCCTGAGCCGGCGTATCTGTCACGAACAACACCTCGTCGCCGATCGACTTGATCACCCGCCCGCCGTTCAGCGCGACCACATCGGCCGCCATCCCCTCGAACCGCTCGATCAGCTGCCCCAGCTCAACCTCCGACAAGCGCCGAGTCAACCGCGTGTAACTGACGATGTCCGCGAATCCGACCACCCGCACACCACGAGCCAACTCATCGGACCCGGCAACCGCGCGCCCAGCCGCGGCCGCCAGATGCCGCCGCCAGACATATGTCTGCAACCGTTCCATTGCCGGTAGCAACAAAGACGCGACCTCGATCGCGTCATCGGCCGCCAGCTTCGAATTAGCCAGAAATTCCAGGAACATCGCCGACTGCCAGGACGCCAGCCGCGACTGCGTCTGGCCGAGCTTCCGCGCAAGCGACGACTCCACCGCAGGATCGATGAACCCGTCGTCCTCCAGCGCCGCGACCAGCCGCAACGCCTCCACATCGCCATCGGTGAAGGCAACCTCATCATCCGGCACCGTCGCGAACCCGAGCGCATGCCACATCTGCTCGGCCCGCTCGATCGAGATCCCGGCCCGCGCCGACACCTCGATCCGAGTGAACTTCCGCTCACCACCGAGCAACGCCTGCTCGAAGTCCCTCTGCAACGCCCCCAGATCCGGTCCCACCCCCAACTCAGCCTCAACCTCCCGCAACCCAGGCACCTCCCCAGGCGACTCGCTCACCCCACCCACCCGCCCACCCGCAAATACCGTCCGCATCCCGCCCGACGCCTCCGCCACCCCAGCGCAGCCGCCTCCGCGGAGAACGCGAGCAACTCAGCCGTCTCGGTAGCGGACCCGGGCAACTGGACACCCAGGCGAGCCCTCTCCGCGGCGTACGCGGGCAACCGCACACCCAACTCCGCCATCCGCGTGGCGTACGCGGGCAACTGCACACCGAGCTCCGCCGTCTGCGCGGCACACACGGGCAACTGGACACCGAGGTGAGCCGTCTCGGCCGCGGACCCGGACGACCGCACACGCAGCTCAGCCCTGTCCGCCGCGAACCCGGGCGACCACACACCCAACCCAACCGTCTGCGCGGAGAACGCGGGCAACTGGACAGCCAGGTGAGCCGTCTCCGCGGCGGACCCGGGCGACTGCACGCCCAGCCCAGCCGTCTGCGCGGAGGAGGCGGGCAACTGGACAGCCAGGTGAGCCGTCTCCGCGGCGGACCCGGGCGACTGCACACCCAGCCCAGCCCTCTGCGCGGCGCACGCCGGTGACTGCACATCCACCTCAGCCGTCTGCGTGGCGGACGAGGACGACTCAGGTGGTGGGTTTGTCACCACGTCGCTCGGCGATCGTCGCGTCGATGGCGTCGCGGAAGTTCGGCAGCCGGTTGGTCAGGTCGTCGAACTTCTCCCGGGTGAAGTGCAGCAACTGCAGCCGGCTCTTCGCCGTCACCGTTGCCGTCCGCAACCGGTTCTGCCGGACCGCGACCTCACCGGCGATATCACCCGGCCCGAGCTCGGCGATCTCCTCACCCTTGACCCGGACCGCCGCCGTACCGCTG
Organism: Kribbella sp. NPDC006257; assembly: GCF_040613535.1. NCBI lineage: Bacteria > Bacillati > Actinomycetota > Actinomycetes > Propionibacteriales > Kribbellaceae > Kribbella > Kribbella sp. NPDC006257. The sequence continues at coordinate 57,960 of NZ_JBEXSJ010000028.1, read as the reverse complement.
ATGATCAGGTACGCCGCATCCGGCGGCGTCTGCTCCAGGATCAGCGACCACCCGGCCGGTACCGAGACCTCTTCGCCGGCCCGGAAGATGTCCTTGATCTCCCGGCCGGACAGATCCGCGAACAGCGGCAGGTCAAGCGGGGACGTCCTACCCAGTGCCACGTCGATCCTCCGAGCCCGCCGGGCATCCTCCGGCGATCAGCCGATGTTTCCAGTCAGTAACTCTAACGCCCAACCCCACCAGAGGTCACCGACCACCTCCTCACCGCCCCGAACCCGCCCCCGGCGCTGCGCCGACACCCTGGCGAAGCTCGACGCCAAGGAGAAGGACGTCGCCGAGGCCGAGCACCAGGTAACCACCTCCTGCTGGCGATAGGCGACACCGCCCGCCCCTCCCGCAGCCGCGTCAGGCCCCTCCTAACGACGCCGAACGGCCCCGCCCCACCCGTCGCGGCGGATCCGAGGCCCGAACTGCCGAAGTCGGCTGGAACTGTCCGAGGTCGACCGGAGCCATCTGGCTCGGTTGGTCCACGCGAGACGCGAGCTCGATCTGTGTGAGGTCAAGTCGCAAAGGAGCAGCGCGTCAGGGGATATCACCCCGAGATCCCGCGCAGCCGCCGACACCGCCTCTGAAGGATGACGCGCTCAAGACACCTCGGCCGACTGCGCAAGGCATCGTTGGCCGACACCGAGCGTCACGACGCCGACGTCTCCAAGTCGGACACAAGTCGGACACGCAGAAAGCCCGCCTGGCCCGGTGAACCGGAGTAGCCAGCAGTCGACGGCTGTCGTTCTACCGGGTGATCAGGTCGATTCGACCCGGCGCGAGCCGGGCGTGGTTAGCCGGCGTCTTGGGTTTCGAGGCCCCAGGGGTCGAAGTCGGCAGGCTTGAGTGTTGCCAGTGGGGGTGGATCGCCGACCATCGGGAAGGCGCGGACCGGGCGGAGGGTCTGTTCTGGTGGTCCTTCGCCCCAGAACGGGTCGTTGCCAACTCCGAAGGCAGCCTGCGTGGTGTCTGCGTGCGTGGTTTCGCCTGGTAGAGCAGGTGATCCGTCGCCGGCGTGGGAGGCGGCCGGGGATGTGCCGCTGGTTGCGGGCGTGGTGGCCCAGGCAGGCCGGGAGGTAGACCCGCCCGACAAGGAGGTGCTGACGCCGCCGGACCCGGCGATGGTGGACCCGTCGGAACCGGCTCCAGTGGATCGGTTGGAGTCGACGGCAGTAGCTGCGCTGGTGCTGGCGATGTTGCTACTGCCGGCGCGGGACCTGGTGGACCCGTTGGTGCGGGAGCTGTCAGCTGGCCTGGTGCCAGATGTGGTGGACCCGCCGGGGCGCGAGCGGTCAGTTGCGCTGGTGCCGGGCGTGGTGGACCCGGCGGCGCGGGAATTGGCGGCTGAGCCGGTGCTGGACGCGGTAGGCACGCCCGAGTGGGAACTGGCAGGTGCGCTGGTACCGGATGTGGTGGGCCCGGTGGCGCGGGAACTGGCGGCTACACCGGTGTCCGACGTGCTGGTGCCGGTGTCCGACGTGCTGGTACCGGTGTCCGACGTGCTGGTGCCGGTGTCCGACGTGCCGGTGCCGGTGTTCGACGTGTTGGTGCCGGTGCCGGGCGTGGTGTTGGTGGCGGTGGGGGCGGTGGTGGTTGCGCCGGTGCGGGGTGTGGTGAACCAGGCCCTGCGGCCGGTGGTGCGGGGTGGGTCGGCCCAGGACGGTCTGGTGACGTGGACCTTGCCCTTGGTGATGGTGATTGTGTAATGGCCGTGGTGAACGGCGGTGTGATGAACACCGCACAGGAACACGAGGTTTTCGACCGATGTCGGGCCGCCGTCGATCCAGTGAATGATGTGGTGGGCGTGGGAGTACCGGGGTGGCATGCCGCACACGACGCAGCCTTTGTCGCGGCGGGCCAGGACACGCCACATGGCTTTGGTGACGTAGCGCTGGCCGCGGCCGACGTCGAGGGGTTCGGATTCGGAGCCGAGGACGACCGGGATGACTTCGGCGTCGCAGGCCAGCCGGCGCACCGCTGCGGCGGACAGGCGGTCACCGAAGTGGAGGTCGCCGGTGGCGTCGGCGCCTTTGTTTTTGAGGTCGTCGTAGTCGATGGTGATGGTGATGTGGGGCTTGATCCCGCCGTGGCCGGGGAGCTCACCCGCCGCCGCGGCGATCGCGAGGGTGTCGGACAGGGCGTCGGCTTGGCGCTTCTCGAGGGTGCGGGGGTCGCGTTCACCGTCGAGGGTCGGGCGGGGCTTCGCGGCGGCCTCGATCGACGTCTTGAACAGTGCAGCATTCTCGGCAGCCAAGAACCCGGAGAACTTCACGCCATGATCCGCGTTCGTGATCCGCAGCGCTTCACGCTGCCGGGCGGCGTCCTCGGCCGGCTCCGGGCCATCGGTGTCCAGAACGTCACGGACCCGTTTGCCGAGTTTCTTCAGGTCCCACGGGGACAGGTTCCGGGCCGCTTTCACCATCTGGTCCTCGGCGGCCTGCAGGTCCTCGACAGGCACCATCGCCGCGGCCGGGACCGCCTCCAACGCAGCCACGATCGCTTCGGCCTGACTCGGGTGCAGCAACACCGGCAACTCATCACTAGACAAGCCGTCAGCCGCCACGCGGTCATCCGACAAGGCATCGGACACGGCGTCATCGGGCACGGCGTCATCGGGCACGGCGTCATCGAACACGGCATCATCGAACACGGCGTCATCGGAGAGGATGTCCGTGGCCTGGACGTCACCGGCATCGGTGACTTCGGTGGCCTCGGCGGAAGGGTCGGCGTACTGGACCGCTGGGTCGGGGCCGGGTGGGGCGTAGACGTCGGGCAGGGCGGCGGACACGGCCGGGTACTTGGGCAGCGCCAAGGCCAGTTTCAGGTCGCGTTGGGTTTCGGGTGGGTTGAGGCGGTGTCTCGACGCGACGAACCCGGCGGTGGATTGGCCGCTGATTTGCTTGGTGTGACCCGTTTCGTCCAGACGAGCGAGGACTTCCAGGCGGTAGGTCTGCAGGACCGACATCTCGGCGTGCAGCGCGTCGAGAGTGGCGAGTGCTTCCTCGCCACTCAACATGTACGCCGGACGCGGCGCCTCCAAGAGGTCCATGCCGACAACACTAGACCCCGCCACCGACAGTTTCTGAATCCCAGAACCCCTTGTGGATAAGGGATTTTGGAGACGCGGGAACAGGTCGAGTTATGCACAATTGCCCACAGGTTGTGGATAAAGGAGAGCGGCGAGGGAGGTTGCGCAGTAACGTTCGGGGGGTGCTGGGGAATCGATTGGTTGCAGAGCTGGCGAGACCGGTGGTGGGGTCGGTTGCTGAGGTCGAGCGGGTTCAGGGGTTCGCCGGCAACGAGTGCTTTCGTTTAAGAACAGGCGCCGGCGAGACGTTCTACCTGAAGTCGGGGGCGGCGGAGGCGGTCAGGGCGGAAGGCTGGGCGTGTGAGCAAGCGCGGCGGGTCGACGTACTGGCGCCTGAGGTCCTCAAGGTCGAAGTCGAGTCGCCGACGGCCTACCTGATTGAGCGGGCTGTTCCGGGCGAGCCCATCTCCGCCACGGACGAGGGTGTGCTGGCGACCGTTGGCGAGCAGCTTCGCAGGTTGCATGGGGTGACGGGCAGCGGATATGGGTTTCTGCACGAAGGGTTGAAGGACACCTGGAATGAGGTGATCCGGCAACCATTCGAGCGGATCGGCGAGTTGACGGCGGCAGGGGTTCTGCCGGTTGATCTCGCGGCGGAGCTCAGCGCACTCGAACCGTTCGCTCAAGAACCGTCCAGACCCGCGCTGCTTCATGCCGATCTGCACCCTCGTCACATCTATGCGCAGGACGGGAAGCTGACCGGAATCATCGATTGGGGCGACGCAGCCTTCGGGGATCCGCTGTTCGAACTCGGGCGCTTCTCGTGCGCAGGATCGGCACCGACCACCGCGCTCCTCGCCGGCTACGGCCTCGATCGCACCCCCGAGCTCGACCGCATCCTCACCTTCTACCGCATCACCTGGTCCCTCCTGGCGATGCAGTGGGAACTGGCCGCCAACGGCGACTGGTTCGCCGCCCACGCAGAAGCCATCCGCTCCGACCTCCCCTTGCTAGCGTGAAGAGTCGGCGCCAGGTTGAAGAGGTGGGGCTAGTTTGCCGGTGGGCCGTTTGCGGTCCTCGTGCGCTCGTCGAGGAGGCGGTGCTCGCTTGAAGTAGCCGCGTGAAGAAGCGCCAGCTTGAAGAGGCGGGGCTACTTTGCCGGTGGGCCGTTTGCGGGCCTCGTGCACTCGCTCAGAGAGGCGGCGCTCGCTCGATGTAGCCGGCGCTGGCGTGAGGAGCGGCGCCAGCCTGAAGAGGCGGGGCTAGTTTGTTGGTGGGCCGGCGGCGATTCGGGTGCGGACCTGTTGCATTCGTTCAGGCGAGTGGTGCGGCATCTCCCATCGGGTCTCTAGCCACCACGTAGCGCCCGCTTCGGCCCAGCCGGCAACCCGTACGACGTCCTCCTGGTTGCCCGGCCTCGTTTCGCCCTCCGCAATGACGTCGAAGCCCGGTGCCATGCCTTGCGAGGTCAGCCAAGTACGTAGTACGCGCATCTCCTCAGGGCCGCCCGACTCGAATTGCGGCAGCACCCCGTCGCAGCGCAAGACCCGCCGCATTGACTTCGGGCGCGGCCAGGCGCCCACCACCCAGATCGGGATCCGCTCCTGCACCGGCCGCCCGACCTTCGCCAGGTCGTCCCGCGCGCACTCGTAGTCGTACTGCACACCGTGGTACTGCGAACGCCCGGCCCACAACTCGCGGATCAGATCGATGCCCTCGTCGAGCATCGCCGCCCGGGTCCGCAGATCCAGCTCCTCCCCGGTCCGCGGCAGATCGGTCTCCGTCGCCCCGAGCCCGACCGCGAGAATCGCCCGCCCGCCGGAGATCTGGTCGAGCGTCGCCACCTGACTCGCGACCTTCCACGGCCGCCGCCACGGCAACGGCGTCAACATCGTCCCCAGCCGGACCCGCGACGTCCGGGCAGCGACCGCCGTCAGCAATCCCCACGGATCAACCCCGTAGGCCGCTTCCCACGCAAACACGCCGTCCCAGCCGGACTCCTCAGCCAGCACAGCCTGCTCCAGCTGCTCAACCGCCGACCCGCCCGGCAGAATCACTCCGAATTTCATACCTCTTTCTACCCACCACCTCCGACAATTTCCCAGCGACGACAGCAGCGAGCGCGCAACCCGTGGTGTTGAGAAGGATGTCGGTGAGGTCCCCTGCAGTGCCAAGCGGCGTGAAGGCCTGGGTGATCTCGATCAACGAGGACAGCAGAAACGCACCGCCGACAGACACGAGCACCAGCCGCCAGCCCCCAGCCGCCAGCCCCCAGCGACCAACACGCAGCAGGATCCAGGGCAACAGCAGCCCGGCCGGCGCAAAGAGGAGCAGGTTCAGGACGATCTCGGGCCTGCTGACTGCGCTCTGGGCGCCGAACGGAACCCAGTTGAAGAACACCAACCCGGAAGGGGCGCGAGGCCGTCCGCCAAGTGTCACCAGCAGCAGTCCGACCACCCACAGCACGCCTGCTCGCCAAGCCAGGAGGGCGGCCTGAGGACCCTCGCCGCGTCGGCTCGGCCAGATCAAGCGCACGACGACCCAGGCGAGGAACGCCAAAGCCAGAACGGCCGCAGGAACAACGAAACTGACCGGGATCACGGGCATTCAAGCGACGCGGGCGGCCGCGACCAGGAGGAGTGCCGGGCGGCGGCGGTGGATTGCCAGGTGGGGGTGGCTTTCGACCTGGGTCGCCGTCGGTTGAGGTTCATCGACGGCGAGCAAAGAGAAGCCGCGAGAGCACAACGTCATCAGCAACGACGACACAGTCCGGTGATACTTCTGTACGCCGTCAACGAACCAACTCCGTTGCCTAAGGCCCTCATCAAAATAGTCATCGATCACCAGGTCGGCCGCCTCCAAAGGCGCCGTGATCACCGGGTGCTCGATCGAGAACACGAACCGGCCACCGGCCGACAACCACCGTGCGATCCGCGCGACCAACCCATCGAAGTCCTCCACATAGTGCAAAGCCAGACTGCTGACGACGAGGTCGACACTCCCAGCCGGCAGATCAAAGTCAGCGATATCCGCCTGCACATAGCGCACCGACACATGCTCCCGAGCTCGCGAGAGCATAGACGCCGACAGGTCGACCCCAGTGACCGATGCGGCACCGGCCGCAGCAATCCGTACGGCGAGTTCGCCCTCCCCGCACCCGAGATCCACCACGCGCAACCCGCCAACCGGCGGAAGCATCGCAGTGAGCGCCGGAATCTCCAGCGCAGAGTTCAACCCCAGACCGTCCCGCCGCAAGCCCCGATACCCCGCCAGGAACACCGGGTCGTCATAGACGCTCATCACAACCACCGAGCCAGATCGTGAACGTCGATCATCGGCAACTCCCAGCGCAACGCGAACTCCTCCAGGTCCGCCGCATCCGCCATCACCCCGTCAGGCCGCATCACCTCGCAACAAACCCCAACCGGCGCAAGCCCAGCAGCAACACAAAGCGCAACAGTCGCCTCCGTATGCCCCCGCCGCTCACTCAACAACCCCGGCCGTGCCGCCAGCGGAAACACGTGCCCCGGCCGCAGAAAGTCCCCAGGCACCGACGACGGATCAGCCAACCGGCGAATCGTCGCCGCACGATCAGCAGCACTCACCCCAGTCCCAGGCAGCGACGCAAGATCCACCGGCACATGCATCAACGTCCCCTGCCGATCCCCCTCACCCGGCATCTTCGGAATCTCCAGCCGCTCCAGAACCCCAGCAGCACAAGGAATCGTCGTATGCCCACAAACCTGCGTCAGCAGAAACGTCATCGCCTCTGGCCGGAACCGCTCCCCCGCGAAGACGACATCCCCTTCGCCCTCCAAGGTCGGATCCCACACCACGACCCCACCACCAGCGGCCAACTGAGCAACGACTTTCTGTACGCCGACCGCCCCACTCAAATGCCCCGCCCACGGCAACCGACGCACCGCCCGAAGCAACGAGGGCCCATGCCCAGAACGCGCCATCCGCGCCAGCAGATCGCTCTCCAGATTGACCCGGTCCCCCGACTCCAACGCCCCCAGCCGCGTCAACTTCAAAGTGTTCGGCACCAGCACCACCGAGAACCGGTCCTTCAGTACTTCGGCCACCGTCAGGCTGACCCCGTTCACCGCGACCGACGACTTAGCCACCAGCCTGGCCAGCAGCCGCTCACCCGGCTTGATCCACACCCGTCGCCCGGCCGGTTCGTCATCGATCCGCAGCACCTTGCCGACCCCGTCGACATGGCCCTGCACCAGGTGACCGTCGATCCGGTCACCGGCAGCGACGGGCAGTTCGAAATGCACCGTCGTACCGGCCGTGATCCGGTCCAGCGTCGTTCTGCGCCGAGTCTCGTCGGTGACGCTGGCGACAAGCGAGCCGGGTCGCGCGGACTCCATCGTCAGCCGTACGCCGTCCAGGCAGACCGCGCCGCCCGGAACCAGCTCCACCAAAGGGTCCAGCGTGACCCGCAACGCTTCGTCAGTGACTTCGGCGACCGTGGCGGTCCGCTCGATTCTTCCTGTGAACACGCTTCATGCTCCTCTGCCGACACCACTCAGCCAGAGTGGAGGTAGGCCAGGGATCCGGTCGGATCCGAGCAGAAGCGGGGTATCACCGCGTGGCCCCGGTCAGCAGCCGGGTCACTCCGCCAGTCGCACGGAGCCGACGGGCCCGGGAGCTCTCCCTGCCGTCACACCTTGGAATCGCACCGCCAGCAGTTAACCACATCAAACGTTCCCTTGACCGGAGGCCGAGTTGCGGAACTAGCAGAGGCGCGCCGCTGACGCACCCAGTCGCGACCCACCCCGCCCTAGCATCAGAATTTCTGCGACGAATCCAACGCCGGGAGTAGTCATGCGGGTAGCGATGGTAGGGATGGGGACCCGGGGCGACGCGCAACCGATGGTCGTGCTGGCGGCCGAGCTCGCGCGCCGGGGGCATGACGTCGACCTCGCGTTGAACACGGATCTGCGCTGGCTCGGTCAACGACTCGGCGTACGGACGTCTGATCTGGAGCTGAACGCGCGCGAGTTCATGGAGTCCGAGCAGGGCCGCAAATGGCTCGCGTCCGGCGACATGGCGTCGTACGTGCGCTGGTTGCTCGACTACAAACGCCGGATTGCCGATCTCTTGCACGCAAAGCTGATCGAGCACACGGCAGACGCCGACGTGGTGATCTCCGGCTCCGTCACCGAACTCGAGGCGGCGGTCATCTCGGAGGCCGCCGGAGCGCAGTACGTCGCGGTGCATTACGCGCCGATGCGCAGCAACAGCGCCTATCCGCACATGGTCGTGTCGCGCGAGGTCTTCTCCCCCGAGCGCAACCTGCAGACGTACGAGCAAGTCGAGAAGGCCAACTGTCCGGTCTTCGCCCCGTTCGTCAACGAGCTGCGCGCCAAGGTAGGTCTGGAACCAGCGACCCTCGGCACAGCCGCGCGCCTGGAGCAGGCCGGCTCACTCGAGCTGCAGATCTACAGCCAGCACCTCGTCCCGGAGTTGACCGAGTGGGGCCCGCGCCGCCCGATCACCGGTTTCCCCTTTCCCTCGGACGAGCAACAGGCCGCGCTCAACGGCTCGGTGGATCCTGAGCTCGACCGCTGGCTCGACGCGGGCGACAAGCCGGTGTACTTCGGCTTCGGCAGCATGCCCATCCTCGATCCGCAGGCCGCGCTGGCCTTGATCGAGCAGGTCAGCGGCAAGCTCGGCGTCCGCGCCCTGGTTGGCGCCGGCTGGAACGACCTCGACCTCGGTACTGCCACCGGCGGGCGGATCCGCGTCGTCGGCGAGTTCGACCACGAGTCGGTGCTGCCGAGATGCCTCGCGGCCGTCCACCACGGCGGCGCCGGTACGACGGGCAGCTCGATCCGGGCCGGCCTGCCGACGGTGATCTGCGGCGTCTTCGCCGACCAGCCGTTCTGGGGTGCCCGGATCACCGCACTCGGCGTCGGCAACACTCTCGCCTTCTCAGACCTCTCCCCGGACACCTTGCTCGCGGCCCTCGAACCCTTGCTGGCCGGCAGATTCGCCGAACGCGCGCGTCAACTGGCCGCCAAGCTCCGCTCCGAAGACGGCGTCACCACGGCAGCCGAGGCCTTCGAACGCACCGTGAAAGCCTGATCCGGCCATTCCGCAGCCGGGTCGTCCGAGGCCCATGCCACGTACCCGTCTGGCCGTACGACGACGCGCGCCGCCTCCGCCCAGCCGGACAACTCCAGGAGCACGGGCCGACCGTCCCGGAGCAGCTCCGCGACGCACGTCGTACCGAGGTCGAGGTCTGGCATCCGCTGCCCGATCAGCCGATGATCACCGGGTGAGTACGCGACTCCAAGACCGGACACGAGTCCAGCCAGCCATTTGTTTGCCGATGGCAACCGCATCAACCCGACGAAGACCTCACGCAGACAGGCGACATCGTCGTCGGGCACCATCAGCACACCCTGCGCCCGGGTATTCGCCAGCACCGCAGCTCCGACCGGATGCCGCTCCTCGTGGTAGCTGTCCAGCAGATCGACGCCGTCCTTCACAAAGGCGGCCAGCTTCCACCCGAGATTGAACGCATCCTGCAGCCCGAGGTTCATCCCCTGCCCACCCGTTGGCGAGTGAATGTGCGCAGCATCGCCGGCGAGGAACACCCGCCCCTTCCGGTACTGCGAAGCCTGCCGCACCGCGTCGGTGAAGCGCGATCCCCACCGGAGCTCCCGCAGCACCACCCCCTCGCCGTACCAAGCGGTCAAAGCCCGGGACACCTCGTCGAACCCGACCGGCAAGTCCTTGTCCAGGCCCTGCTGCTCCGGTCCGGTGAAGAGCACCCGATGAACACCGTCCGCCAACGGAAGCATCGTCATCACCGCCCCGTCCCGCGGCACCAGCGACGGCAAAGCCCAACTTGTCGATTCGTTGCCCTCGACAACGACATCGGCGACCACTGCCGAGAACCGTCCATCCCTGCCGGGAAAGGCGATCTCACTCAGCTTGCGCACCGCACTCCGCCCACCGTCACACCCCACCACCCACTCGGCGCGGATCGTCGCTCCATCCTCGAACTCGGCACGGACCCCCTGGTCGTCCTGATCCAGTCCGATGAGCGTGCGGCCCTCGACCCGTACGCCGTGCAGCCGGAGATGATCCTCCAGCTGCGCCTCGATCCGAGCCTGCGGAATCCCCAGCTGGTAAGGAAACCGCGTCTCCCACGCCGAATATTCCAGCGGCACCGGCAGCCCGGCAAAGTGCCCGGCCGGCAACCGCTCGACCTTTTCCAACAGTGGATCCAACAACCCACGAGAGTGCAGGATCTCAGCCGATCGCGGCTGCAGAGTCAATGCCTTGGATTGGCCCGAACGCTCGATCGTCTTATCCACAAGGCGAATCGATACTCCGGCCAGTTGGAGCTCGGCAGCCAGCAAGAGACCGGTCGGACCGGCTCCGACGATCAGAACCTCAGTCTTCATGCGAGGAGATCATTCTTCCGCGAGTAGATCATCATGAAGCCGTAGAGCACGACGAAGAGCGCGATCCACTGCGCCGTCGTCACGCCTGGCACCGCATCGAGCGGAAGTGCGTACGCGATCACCACTCGCACCACGGCATCGAGCACCAGCCCGACACCCCAGACCGCGGTGATCAACCTGATCCCATGCCGGAAGCGGGGCTCGGAGTCCCAGCGACTCGCCCAGACCTGGCCGCCGCCCTTGCCTCGTTTGGCTTCGGCGATGCCGCGCCCGATCGACAACAGCAACGGCTTACCGGCGAACAAGGTCCCGAGCATCCAGAACCCACACAGCGCGGTGATCACGCCGTCCTTAGCCAGCAACATCCGTGGACTGTCCATCGCCAGCGAGGCGATCGTCCCGACGGCCAGCGCGCTGATCATGAAGATCGCCAGCCAGTCCACCCGAGCGCCCTTGATCAGGCTGTACGCCGTACGCGCGACCGGGATCACCGAGCCCGCCAGCGTCGCACCCACCACGCCGACGCCGGCCTGACGAAGTCCGTAGAAGATCAACAGCGGCACCACCAGATCGATCAGCACCGGAGCCAACACAGCACCCCACCGAGCCTTCGGTTTGTTCACGGTGCTCACGGCATCTCCGCTCAGGTCGTGCGGTCTCGTGGTGCTCACGGTGTCTCCGGTCGGGTGGCTCGGTTGAAGGTGTCGGTCAGTTCGTCGGCGCACAGCTGTGGATCCGATCCACCGACGAGGCGGCCGGCGACGGCGTCGATCGCGGCGCGCAGGGTCACCGCCATCAGCGTCGAATCGAACGGCCGGAAGTCGCCCGTCCGCTGTCCGCTGTCGAAGAGGCCGATCAACCGCGCGATCGCGCCGTCCGCCTCCTCGTCCGGGACCGGCACGTGGCTCGACACGATCTGCTGAACCGCCCGGACGTGATCCGGCTTGGCCGCGATGAACTCGACGTTGGACCGGATATAGGCCGCCAACTTCGCGGCCGGACTCTCCGCCGCCTCGATCGCCGGGCGCATGTACTCGCCGGCGTCCGTGGTGACGCGATGCAGCACCTCCGCGAGGAGCTCGTCCTTGGACGTGAAGTGGTAGGAGATCAGCCGCTTGCTACTCAGCCCCGCGACCGCACAGATCGCGTCGTACGACGTGGCGGCGTACCCACGCTCGGCCAGTACGCCGATGGTCGCGGCGACGATCTGATCCCGCCGAGCCGCCGTACTCCCCGCTTGAGTTATCCGCATGTGTAAAAGTTATCCGCTTGTGTAAATCCTGTCAACCAAGCTCGCCATCACCCCTCTCGGCGACCACCCGTCACCCCTCCCAGCGACCACCCGTTGACCCTCTCGACGACCGCCGATACCGTGGCGGGAAATCGATTTCTCAGCCCCAGATCTCTTCGCCCGCCCAGGAGTCCCAGATGCAGAAGCGACTAGCCCTGATCCTGCCGACGCTGGTCGGCGCCGCGCTCCTTCCACTGAGCGCCGGCTCGCCAACACATCCGGTCGCCGAGCACCCCGCAGTACAGGCCGCCGTTCCTTCGGCTGCTGAGCGGGTGGCGAAGCTGACTGGGCCGGGGGCGATCAACGACACCGAGGGGCGGTTTCAGCTGAAGGCGACGGATCTTGGAATTCTCTGGGACAACGGCGCTGGGGAGATCCTCTCGGCGTTCGGCGACAGCTACGGCAGCGGCTGGACCGGGCCGGGCGGCGGAGCAGGCGACCCTGCGACCCTCGACTGGCGTTGCAACCTGCTCCTCCGCAGCAAGGACCATGACCTGACCGACGGAATGACGCTCGACAGCGCCGCCGAGGACAGCCCTGGTCACGCCAAACAGTTTCTGGACTGCAAGAAGATCGACCGCGACGAGCACACGGTGATCCCGACCGCGGGGATCTCGGTCGGGAAACGGCAGTACGTGCAGTACATGTCGGTCAACTATTGGGGCCCGGCCGGCAGCTGGTTCACCAACCACTCCGGCTTCGCGTACTCCGACGACAACGGTGAGACCTGGACAAAGGACCCGAAGGCGATCTGGCCGAACACCAAGTCCTGGGACGACAACTTCCAGATGAACGCCCTGGTCCGCACCGACGGCTTCGTCTACATGATCGGTACGCCGAACGGCCGCTTCGGCAACGCCCACCTCGCCCGCGTACCCGAGCGCCAGGTGCTCCAGAAGAACGCGTGGCGCTACTGGGACGGACGCACCTGGTCGACCCGCGAGACTTCCGCAGCACCGATCGCCGTCGGCCCGATCAGCGAGGTGTCCGTTCAGTGGAACGCCTATCTCGGCAAGTGGCTGATGATGTACCTCGACGAACAACGAGCATCCGTCGTACTACGGTCTGCCGCGTCCCTCACCGGTCCGTGGAGCGGTGAACAGGTAGTTGCCCGAGGCACCGAATATCCCGGCCTCTACGGAACCTTCATGCACCCCTGGTCGTCCGGACCGGATCTCTACTTCACGATGTCGCAGTGGGATCCGTACAACGTCTTCCTCATGCACACCAAGCTCACCGACGACGACTCGGCAACCAACCTGGTCACGGATCCCGGCTTCGAAGCGCAGACCGGCGCCACTCCGACCGCACCGTGGCAGCTGAGCGGACGCGGTGGGATCGATCGGACGAATCTCGGCCACAGCGGTCAGAACAACGCCTACGTCCGGGATTCGATCGGTGCGCACCAACTCCAGCAGAACGTCGCCGTCCGCCCCCATCATCGCTATCGTCTCTCCGCCTGGCTCCGGACCGCCGACAACAACTCCGAGACGATGCTCGGCGTCCGCACCTTGCGCGGTCAGCAGATCGCCGAGCGTCGCACGGGCGCGCATTCGGCGTACACGAAGATCAGTCTCGACTTCGACAGCGGCCGGGAATCACTGATCCAGCTCTACACCGGCTTCTTCGGCCACGGCCAGGACGTCTGGCTCCAGGCCGACGACCTCACCCTCGAGGAGCTCCGCTGATCGCACGATCTACTGCGCAAGCGGCAGGTCTCCCGCGGTAGGCGCTGCTACTGCGCAAGCGGCAGGTCTCCCGCGGTAGGCGCTGCTACTGCGCAAGCGGCAGGTCTCCGGCGGTAGGCGCTGAATTGCCGGCAACCCTGTTTCGACCAGGATTCCGGTCTCGTCTTCTTCTCCCTAGTCGACGCGGGGCGGTCCTGCCTTGAGGCGCCGTTCGGCGGCCTGGCGGACGGCGGCCGGGTCCATCGAGGACCAGTCGGCATCGATCCACCACGTGGCGCCCGCGTCGGCCCAGGGACGGACTGTCTCCGCGGCGTTGGGATCATCTGCCTGGGTCACGCCTTCGGCAGCCACGTCGTACCCGTCCATCGTCAGGCCGTGTCTCTCGCGCTCCTGGCGGATCCACTCGACGCCTTGCGCGACAACCTCGGGCGTCACCTGGCCGTCGCCGACGTACGCCGGCAGCCATCCGTCCTGCAACGCCGCCCGGCGCATCGACTTCGGTCGCGGCCAGCCGCCGACGACCCAGGTCGGGACCCGCGGCTGCTGCACCGGTGGTGGCGGCGCCGGCTGGTTCAGCTCCGGGATCCTGCGCGCGGTGTAGTGCTTCCCGGAGTACTCGAACGGCTGGTCGCGCCAGAGGAACGGCAGCATCTCGAGCGACTCGTCCATCAGCTCCGCGCGCACCTTCCGCCCCGGATCCTCCTCGAACAGCCAGAACCGGTCCTCGCCCGTCACCCCCAGCCCGACGGACAGGATCACCCGCCCGTTGCTCAGGTTGTCGACGGTCGAGACCTGCCCCGCGACGTCCCACGGTTTCCGGCGCGGAAGCGGCGTGAGCATCGTCCCCAGCCGGATCCGCTCCGTCGTCATCGCGGCCGCCCCGAGCATCACCCAGGCGTCGATCCCCCAGATCGACTCCCAGACGAAGAACCCGTCCCAGCCGTGCTCCTCCGCGATCACAGCCAACTCCGCCGCATCGCGCGCATCGCCCAACGCCATCACGAACCCGTATTTCATACCTCCGAACGCTAACGACCCCCACCGACAAAATGCGGCCCGGCCCAGCGCAGCAGATGGGGAGGTGCCTCCGCCCGTGGCGGGATGCTCGGCCGGTGGAGGGATGCTCGCCCGCTAGAGGGTTTATAACGCGGCAGTGGGTGAAGATCGCGGCAGGCGGCTGCGGTGCTCCCACCCCGGGTGAGCGGCGTGGGTGGTGTGAGCGGCGTGGGGTGGTGTGAGCGGCGTGGGTGGTGTGAGCGGCGTGGGTGGTGTGAGCGGCGTGGGGTGGTGTGAGCGAGGTGGGGGTGAGTTAGCGGGAGGGGTGGCGGGTTCGGCGGGTTCGGTGGTGGGAGATCTGGCCGCGGCGGCGGATGGGGCGGCGGGGGCCTACCAGGCGGGGGCCGGCGAGGCGGTCTTCCAGGCGGCGGGCTTCGCGGCGGATGGGCTGGGCTACGTATTCGCCGAGGATGACGCCGGAGGCGAGGGCTACGCCGATCGCGACGGCGGTGGCGAGGCTGACGATGCCGGTCAGGTTGCCGTTGCTCATCACCTCGAACAAACCCTTGTAGATGGTCAGTCCCGGCAACAGCGGGACGGTTCCGGAGACGACGATGACGAGTGGCGGTACGCCGAAGCGCCGGCCGAGCGAGTATCCGCCGAGCCCCACCACGAACGCCGCGGCCGCGGTCGACCAAGCCGGTCCGAACTGCGCCCGCGCCATCATCGTGAACACCAGCGACCCGGCGGCGCCGACCGCCGCGACCGGGAGCAGCGAGCGCAACGGCGCGTACGACGCGAAGGCGAACGCGACCGCCATCAGCGCGCCGGAGCCGACCATGATCGGCAGGTTCGCGAGCTGGATGGTCTGCGCCTCGATGGCGACCGGCAGACCGAACCGGATTCCCAGCGCGAGCCCGAGGCTGACGCCGGCGATGATCCCACCGGTGAGCAGCATCGCTTCGAGACTGCGGGCCGCCGCGGTCACGTAGTACCCGGTGATCGCGTCCTGGACGGCACCGGTGAGGGCGATGCCGGCCAGCAGCATGATGATGCCTGCGGCAACTACCAACGAGGGCTTCACCGGTGCGTGCACGGCGTACAGGATCAACGCGACCGCGGTGGCGACGAAGGCGCCGGCCACCTGCTGGTAGAAGGCGGGCAGGCGCTGCCGGTTGAACCAGCGGTTGCTGAGTTCGATCAGGATCGCGGTGACGACGGCGACGAGGGTGATCAGCCAGCCACCGCCGAGCAGCAGGGTCGCGCCGCCCGCCATCACGCCCCATGCGAGCACCGAACTCCAGCGCGGGAACGGCGGGCCGGCGCTCACCATCCGCGCCAGCTCCCGGCTCGCGTCCTCGCGCGTCACCTCGCCACCCGCGAACCGTCGTACGAGCTGATCCACGTCGGTCAACCGGGAGAAGTCCTGCCCGCGATACCGGACCACCCGCATGTGCGTCTCGGGTGCAACATCGGGCGCCGCCTGGTACGAGATCGCGATCGAGGTGAAGGTGATATCCACCTCACACCCCCGCAACCCGCAAGCAGCAGTCACGGACAAGATCGTCGCCGTCGCATCCGCCGTCCCGGCCCCGCTCGACAACACCACCTCCCCGATCCGCAGCGCCAGATCCAGCCCCCGATACAACTCCCGCTGCACCCCCCGCTCCCGATCCTCCCGCCGCCGCCCCGCCCGCTCCTGCCGCCGCTCGTCAGACCCGTCACCCGAACCTGCCGCGGCCAGACGAGACGCCTGGCTACGGCCAGCCCCCTTCACACCATCCGCGCTCGGCGCGGCGCTTCTACCGTCCTTCGCAGCACCTTCCGAGCCCGGCCCGGCGTCAACGCCTTCCCCCGACGCATCGTCCGTCGACCCAGCGCGACCGCCTTTCCTCGCCGGACTCTCGTCGTCCGCGCGGAGGGCGGGCGTGCGGGAGGGCTGGGCGGGTGGGGAGGTCTCGTCCAGTTCGGGGGTGGGCTCGGGGGCCTCGGGCACCTGGGTCCTTTCGTGGGTGGGAGCTCGGCCGGCTCCCGTATCGGCTGATCGGGTGAATCGGGAGCGGTGGGAACGACGCTAACGCGCGCCGGTACGCCGTACCCAAACGGCGGTCGCGGATGCCACCGGTACGACTGGTCTGCAACCGCTTTCCAATTGCCTCCGGCGACAGGTTGACTCCCCGTGACGGCCCACCTAAGGTTGCCTCCACGAGCCTGGGAAAGCCCTTTCCAAGCGCTCACATCAGGCTGACCAGCGCAGATGAAGCGCCGAGGAGAGGTTGCACAGTGAACGATCGACACGTCGGCATCGTGATGAACGGCGTCACCGGCCGGATGGGCCTGCGCCAGCACCTGGAGCGCTCCATCGTGGCGATCCGCGAGCAGGGCGGCATCCCGGCCGCCGACGGAACGATGATCATCCCCGAGCCGATCCTGGTCGGCCGCAACGAGCTCAAGCTGAAGAACATCGCGGACACCTACGGGCTGACCCGCTGGACCACGGATCTGTCCGAGGCACTCGCCGAGCCCGACGTCGAGATCTACTTCGACTCCCAGCTGACCCAGCTCCGCGAGAAGGGCGTCCGCGCTGCCGTCGAGGCCGGCAAGGCGATCTACTGCGAGAAGCCGATCGCCGAAGGGCTGGACGCGGCGGTCGACCTGGCCCGGCTGGTCCGCGATTCAGGCCTCAAGAACGGCGTCGTCCAGGACAAGCTCTCGCTGCCCGGCCTGCGCAAGCTCAAGCGCCTCGTCGACGGCGGCTTCTTCGGGCAGATCCTGTCGGTGCGCGGCGAGTTCGGCTACTGGGTGTTCGAGGGCGACTGGCAGGAAGCGCAGCGCCCCGCCTGGAACTACAAGGCCGAAGAAGGCGGCGGCATCGTCGTCGACATGTTCTGCCACTGGCGGTACGTGCTCGACCAGATCTTCGCCCCGGTCAAGTCGGTCTACTGCCAGGGTGCGACGCACATCCCGACCCGGTACGACGAGCAGGGACAGCCTTATGCGGCGACGGCCGAGGACGCGGCGTACGGCGTGTTCGAGCTCGAAGGCGGCATCATCGCGCAGCTGAACTCTTCGTGGACGACCCGGGTGTTCCGCGACGAACTGGTCGAGTTCCAGGTCGACGGGACCGAGGGCAGCGCGGTCGCCGGGCTGCGCAACTGCCGCGCCCAGCACCGCTCCGCGACGCCGAAGCCGGTCTGGAACCCGGATCTCCCGGCGGCGTACTCGTTCCGCGACCAGTGGGCCGAGGTGCCGGACAACGAGGTGTTCGACAACGGGTTCAAGGTGCAGTGGGAGATGTTCCTGCGGCATGTCACAGATACAGCCGACGACTCAAAATTCACCTGGGACTTCGTCGAGGGCGCCAAGGGTGTGCAGCTGGCGGAGCTCGGGCTGCAGTCGTGGCGCGAAGGGCGCAAGCTGGAGGTTCCGGCACTCGACATCGAGGCTCGCGCATGAGCTTGTCACTACGGTTGCCGCGCGACGGCGGCTTGGAGACGTACACACTGACCGGTACGCCGGTTGCCCACGGCACCTATTCGCCGGCCCGCTCCCGACTCGCCTTCGCCGCCGCCCACGTCGTCGCCGATCCCCTCGGCGACAACTCACCGGGTGCCCCCGCGGTCATCGACTGGGAACACACCCTCGGCTTCCGCCACCACCTCTGGTCCCTCGGCTTGTCGGTAGCCGAAGCCATGGACACCGCCCAACGCGGCATGGGCCTGGATTGGCCAGCCACCCAACAACTAATCCGCCGCTCTGCTGCCGAAGCGCCCGACGGGCGGATCGCGGTGGGGGTGGGGACTGATCAGTTGGGTGCTGGGGTGCATCCGTTGGATGTGGTGGTTGGGGCTTATGAGGAGCAGCTCGCGTTGGCTGAGGAGGTGGCGGCTCAGCCGATCTTGATGGCGAGTCGCGCCCTGTGCGCAGCAGCCACCTCCCCGGACGATTACCGGAAGGTTTACGACCACCTGCTCGCGCAGTCGTCGCAGCCGGTGATTCTGCACTGGCTGGGGTCGATGTTCGATCCGGCGCTCGAAGGCTATTGGGGTAGTGGCGATCTGGATCGGGCTGCCGATGTAGTGGTTGAGCTGATCAACGAGAACCCCGGCAAGGTTGACGGCATCAAGATGTCGTTGCTGGATGCAAGCAAGGAAGTTGCTCTCCGCAAGCGCCTGCCCGAAGGAGTACGCCTCTACACGGGGGACGACTTCAACTATCCCGAGTTGATCCGGGGCGATAAGACGCACCACAGTGACGCGTTGCTCGGGATCTTCGCGGCGATCGCGCCCGCCGCCGCGGCAGCGTTGAAGGCGCTCGACGAGGGCGACCTCACGGCGTACGGGCAGATCTTCGCGCCGACCGTGCCGCTCGCCCGGCAGATCTTCTCGGCGCCGACGTACTACTACAAGACCGGAATCGCCTTCCTGGCTTGGCTGAACGGGCATCAGCCCGGCTTCGGCATGGTCGGTGGACTCCAGACCGGGCGGTCGCTCCCGCATCTCGCGGATACGTTCCGGCTGGCCGACGCCGCCGGCGTACTGACCGATCCGGACCTCGCCGTCACCCGCTTCCGGCAGCTGCTCAGCACCGGCGGGATCGACGCATGAACCGCTACAGCCTCAACCAGGCGACCACGAAGTACTGGTCGTTGGAAGACGTCGTCGCGGCCAGCGCGAAGGCCGAGCTCCAATGGATCGGCCTCTGGCGCGAACCCGTTCAGGAGTACGGCGTCGAGCGCTCGGCGAAGCTCGTCGCCGATGCCGGTCTGCGGGTTTCCTCCTTATGCAGAAGCGGTTTCTTCACCTCGACCGATGCCGTCGAACGCGCCAGGAAGATCGAGGACAACCGGCGCGCGATCGACGAGGCGGCGACGCTCGGCACCGACGTACTGGTCCTGGTCAGCGGTGGTCTGCCACCCGGATCGCGCGATCTCGACGGCGCCCGGACGATGGTCCGCGACGGGCTCGCCGAGCTGGCGCCGTACGCACAGGAACATGGCGTCCGGCTCGCCATCGAGCCTCTGCACCCGATCTTCTGCTCGGATCGCTGCGTGGTCTCGTCGCTCGGCGGCGCTCTCGACCTGGCCGAGCAGTTCCCGGTCGAACAGGTCGGTGTCGTCGTCGACGCCTACCACCTGTGGTGGGACGCCGACATCTACCGGCAGATCGAGCGGGCCGGCGCCCGGATCTGTTCGTACCAGGTGAGCGACTGGGTCGTCCCGCTGCCCGCCGACACGCTGCTCGGCCGCGGCATGATGGGCGACGGTTCGATCGAGCTGCGCCGGTTGCGCGAGGCCTGTGACGCGGCCGGGTACGACGGTCCGGTCGAGGTCGAGATCTTCAACCAGCAGCTGTGGGACGCGCCCGGCCAGGAGGTTTTCGACCTGGCCCTGGCACGCTATCTGGAGCACGTCGCCTGATTCAGGATCCAGCACTCGAAGGAGATTCCTCCCCATGAGCGACCGGAACATTCCCGCCGACGGGATCGGCATGCACCTCTACACGATGCGCGAGGCGCTCGCCGAGGACTACCCCGGCACCCTGCAGCGACTGGCGGAGATCGGCTACCGGACGATCGGCGTGAGCGGCCGGTTCGGTCACTCGGCCGAAGAGATCCGCTCGTACGCCGACGCGGCCGGCCTGAAGATCGTCCTCGAACACGTCGGCTATCCGCGGCTGACCGACGACTGGGCCGGCGCGCTCGCGGACGTGAAAATGCTCGGCGGCGAGTGGATCGTCGTACCGTCACTGCCGGAGGAGCTAAGGAATCCGGACGGTTTCCGCGAGGCGGCGCGGGCGTTCACCGCGGCCGGTCAGGTGGCGGCGAAGGAGGGGCTCAAACTGCTCTTCCACAACCACGGGCACGACTTCGAGGAAGTCGACGGCCAAGTGCTGTTCGACATCCTGCTGAACGAGGTCGATCCCGACCTGCTCGGGTTCGAGCTCGACCTGTACTGGGTGGTGAACGGCGGGAAGGACCCGATCGAGTACTTCGAGGCGCACCCGGGCCGCTTCCCAGCGCTGCACGTGAAGGACATGGCCGAGGACGGAACCTTTGCCGACGTCGGCACCGGCACCCTCGATTTCGCGGCGATCTTCGCGCATGCCGAGGCGGGTGGAGTGCGGCAGTGGCTGGTGGAGCATGACGCTCCCACTGACGCATGGGAGTCCGCGCGTACGTCGTACCGGTCTCTCAATGAACTCAGGTACTGACGCTCGGTGACCGTGACGCTGCGTCGCGGAGGGTGCCTCGGCGTGTCGAGACTGGCGGGATCTGTCACTCTGTAAGGGGCTCTCTCCACGGCGGGAGCCCACTTCAGGCCCCCTGATGCCGTGACAGCGGAGATCGCGCGTGCAGAACGAGCCCACCGTACGGATGACGGCAGTCCGCCGTCTCTACGAGGTGAGCGCCCGGATGGGTGCCGGGCGCAGCCTGGCGGAGACTCTGCAGGCCGTGGTCGACGGGGTCGTGGACGGGCTCGGCTTCGGGATCGCGGTGCTGAACCTGCGGCTACCGGACGGCAAGTTCGAGGTGATCTCGGTGGCCGGCTCGCACGAGGCCAAGGAGGCGCTACTCGGCACCGTCAGCGCGGCGGACATCTTCGACGCCGAGTTCGACATCGCGGACAAGTGGGGTGCGCTGCGGTTCGTGCCGCACGAGCGGCTGCCCGAGGGCGACGTGGTCGGCTGGGTGCCGGAGATCCCGGTGCCGACCGAGCCCGATGCGTGGCACCCGCTCGATGCGTTGTTCGCGCCGCTGCAATCGTCCGACGGCGAGCTGGTCGGGATGTTGTCGGTGGATCTGCCCGAGGACCAGCGCCGGCCCGGGCCGATCCATCGCGAGCTGCTGGAGATCTTCGCCACCCAGGCCGGGCTGGCGATCGACAAGGCCCGGCTGACCGATCAGCTGCTGGCCGAGAAGGCGCGGCTCGAGGCGAGTGAGACGACGTTCCGGCTGGTGTTCGAGGGCGCCGGGAACGGGATGGCGACGATCGCGTTCGACGGTCCGGAGGCGGGTCGCATCCTGCGGGTCAACGACGCGTTCTGCCACATCACCGGGTACACGCCGCAGCAGTTGATCGGGACGATCCTGGTCGACTACCTGCGCGAAGGGGACCTGGGTCAGACACAGCGGGAGATCGAGCTGCTCACCGCCGGACATGGGCCGTATCGATTCGAGCGGGTCTTCCGGCGGACCGACGGGAACGACATCTGGCTCGGCGGGACCGCCGCGATCGTTGACCAAGGCAAGGATCAGCGGCGGATCGTGCTGATCCAGATCGACGATGTGACGGCGCGCAAGGATGCCGAGCGCGAGTTGCAGCATCATGCGGCCCACGATCCTTTGACGGGGCTGCCGAATCGGCGGCTTCTGCAGCACCGGTTCAACGCGGCGTTACAGAGGGCTCGGCAGACCGGGCGGCGTGGAGTGCTGTTGTTCTGCGACTTGAACCACTTCAAGCAGGTCAACGACAAGTACGGTCACGAGGCCGGCGACCGGGCGCTGCGGGAGATCGCGGATCGCCTACTGACCGAAGTACGGCACGGTGACACGGTGGCTCGGCTCGGCGGCGACGAGTTCGCGATCCTGGCCGAAGACATCGACGGCGACGCCCTCGACATGCTGATGCACCGCATCGACGAGTCCATCAGCAAACCCCTCGACGGCATCGACGTCCCGGTCACCGCCAGCATCGGCACCGCCATCGTCAGCCCGTACGCCGCCGACCTCGAGGAACTCCTCCGCACCGCCGACAACGCCATGTACGAAGCCAAGAGGACCTACCGAGCCGGTCTCTGACGCCGCTTATTCTTGGGCCGCTCACGCCTTGCGTCCGTCTGCCAGTCCTGCATGATCGCAACAGCCGCTTCGTTGTGCCGTTCGACAAAAGGCACCACCCTGCCCGGGTTGGCAAACGCAAAGATCGGACTCCACCGCACCCGTCCACCCGGCGCCTTCCACCGAACGGCCGGGAAGTCAGTGATCGCGATGATCTCCTCGCGCGGAATCCGCCGCCGACGAAACAGCCCATGGACCTCAAGAGCCGCTTCCTCGCAAACCACCCCCAACCGCCACCCCAGCAACCCCAAGTAGGCCGCCCCCGCAAGACAAACCCCTGCGCCCACCACCACGACCGCCACCCGCGCGCCATTGCTGATCAACTCGACCACCACGACAACGCCCAACACCGGCCAAACCAGAGCGTTAGCAATCCGAGTCACCAACAGCGGTTTCAGTTCCACCCACTCATCCTCTCAGTCGGCCCGAAACCCCAGTCCGTCAACGCTTCATCTCAGCCAACCCACAGAGATATTCCGCGGAATCCAGCAACTCAGCCGTCAGCCGTACGCCGGTCAGGTGCTCGGTCAACGCGAGTGTCGCCTCGGTGTGTAGTGCGTAGTCACGATCCTCGCCGTCGCTCAGGTCGAACCCGACCTGCTGCATGACGTCGATCAGCCCATCGGGGTCACTCCCCGACCGACGGAAGGCGAACAGGGCTCGAAGTCCAACCGGACCTCGCCGTCGACCAGCCAGAGAAACCGATCCTCGCCGTCGACTCCGCCCCAATGCGAGATCACATCGGTGCCGACCGCCAGCGCTTCGGCTCGACGCAGGCCGCGAACCATCGTGAAGCAGTAGCTCTCGGTCAGTCCGGTGTGCTTGAACCAGGTGTAGTCCGCGGCGGTCGGCATCATGAGCCGAGTTTGGTGAGGGGGTCGTCGGTCAGGCGGTAGGTGGTCCATTCGGTTTGGGGACGGGCGCCTAGGGACTCGTAGAAGGTGATGGCGGGGGTGTTCCAGTTGAGGACTGACCATTCGAGGCGTTCGTAGTTGTTGCGGACGCATTCCTGGGCGAGGGCGGTGAGGAGGGCTTTGCCCAGGCCGGAGCCTCGGTGTTCCGGGGAGACGTAGAGGTCTTCCAGGTAGATGCCGTGGACGCCTCGCCAGGTGGAGAAGTTGAGGAACCAGAGGGCGCAGCCGACCACCTCACCCTCAATCAGCCCGACGTGACAGGAGACGGCGGGGGTGGGTCCGAAGAGGGCTGTCGTCAACTGGTCGGCGGTGAGGTGGCACTCATCGGGGGCTCGTTCGTAGGACGCCAGGCCGTACACGAGGTCGACGATCGCCGGTACGTCGGCCGGCTGGGCGCGGCGGATTCGGTCGTCTGTCTGCATGCGCACATCCTGCCTGTAAACACCGACAGGGGGTTGTCGCGGGCGGGCGCGAGGGTGGAGGAAGTCGGGACGGGCCCGGCGCGGAACGGAGGATCGAAATGCCAGTAATGAACAGCATCGCGTGGTTCGAGGTCGGGACCGATGACCCGGCGGCGGCCGAGCAGTTCTACGGCGACTTGTTCGGCTGGAAGGTCGCGCACGACGACGCGGTGAGCACCGACCCGGCGTACCAGTTCTTCACCACCGGTGACGGGGAAGGCCTGCGCGGCGGGCTCTTCGCGACCAAGGGCTCAGTGCCCAACTACGCCATCTTCACCGTGCTGGTCGAGGACGTCGACGCGGCCTGCAGCAAGGCCGTCGCCGCCGGCGGTCAGATCCTGCGCGGGCCGGAGGTCAATCCGTCCGGGGTGAAGTTCGCGCACCTGCTCGATCCGGCCGGCAGCCAGTTCTCGGTCTTCACCCCACCAACACGAGCTGTCTGATCTTTCCCGCCGGGATGTCGAGATCCTCCTGCCGCAGCTCGCGGTGCGGAGGAGTCTCGGCAGTGACGGTGACCGACGTGATGCGGTCGGTCCGGAAGACCCGTACGGCGTCGCGTCGCCGGCACCAGGCGATCAGGTACCACTGGGCCGCCTTGCCGACGTAGCCGAGCGGCTCGATCTCGCGGGTCGTAAGAGCGCCCTCGCGATCGGCGTACGCGATCCGCAGGACGCGACGGGTGGAGAGCGCATCGGCCACCGGCCGCGGTACTGCGGTCGTCGGCTCGTCCTCATCGGTGAAGAGATGAACTCGTGCGGCCAGCTCCTCCGCCGCGGCGGCATCGTCGGTCTGCATTGCGGCGACGAGCTTGCGCAACGCGGATCCCGCGACCGAGCGGAACGGCGTACCGTCCAATCGACGCAAGGCGAGTGCCATCGCGACCGCTTCACCAGGAGTCAGGTTGACCGGCGGCAGCGTGCGCGCCTTGTCCAGGCAGTAACCGCCGGTGCGCCCGGTCTCGGCATAGATCGGCACGCCGGACTGCTGCAGCGCGCTGATGTCTCGCTCGATTGTCCGCACGCTGACCTCGAAATGCTCAGCGAGCCGCTGCGCGCTCCGCGGCCTGGGCGCGACGGCACGCAACTCCTCGACGAGGGCATACAGCCGATCGGTCCGGTTCACGGAATTCAAGTTAGCCAGCGGGTCCGACAGTCTCCGGCATTCAGTGGCCGCAGTACTGGCTCTCAGTGGTTTTTACTGTTGGAAAGCTGAGTCGGCGTGCGGGAGGTTGGTTGTATGGCTACCAACACCACCCGCAGGATCGGCGAAGTTCAGGTCAGCGCGATCGGGCTCGGCGGCATGCCGATGTCGATCGAGGGACGGCCGGACGACGAGAACCGGTCGATCGCGACGATCCACGCCGCGCTCGACGCCGGGATCACGCTGATCGACACCGCCGACGCGTACCACCTGGACTCCTCCGACATCGGTCACAACGAGACGCTGATCGCGAAGGCGCTCAGCTCGTACGGCGGTGACACGTCCGGCGTACTGGTCGCGACCAAGGGCGGCCACCTGCGTCCCGGCGGCGGCGCCTGGACGCTCGACGGTTCGCCGGAGCATCTGAAGCAGGCGGCCGAGGACTCGCTGAAGCGGCTCGGGGTCGAGGCGATCGGGTTGTACCAGTTCCACCGGCCGGATCCGAAGACGCCGTACGAGGACTCCGTCGGCGCGATCCGCGACCTGCTCGACGCGGGGAAGATCCAGATGGCGGGTATCTCCAACGCGAACCCGGAGCAGATCCGGCAGGCGAACGAGATCCTCGGCGGCCGGCTCGTCTCCGTGCAGAACCAGTTCTCTCCAGCCTTCCGGTCGAGCGAGCCGGAGCTGGAGTTGTGCGACGAGCTCGGCATCGCGTTCCTGCCCTGGTCGCCGCTCGGCGGCATCTCGAACGCGGGTGAGCTGGGCAGCAAGCACCCGACGTTCCACTCGCTCGCTGCCGAACTGGGTGTCAGCCCGCAGAAGCTCACCCTCGCCTGGATGCTCGCCAAGTCCCCGGTCGTCATCCCGATCCCCGGCTCCAGCCGCCCAGAAACCATCCGCGACTCCTACTCCGCCGTCGACCTCACCCTCACCCCCGACCAGGTCGCCACCCTCAACGCCTCCTGACCCACCCCACCGCACCCGACGCGCCGCCCCGCCCTGCGAGGTGACGCTCCGCGCCGCGAAGAGGCGGCCCACCCTCCTCTTCGCGGGCTTCGCCCCCTCCTATAGCAGGGGGCGAACCCGCCAAGGTGGAGTGAACCCCGCGACGCGGTACGCCGGGCGCTCAGCTCAGCACCCGGAGTGGCCGCCGGATTCGCCGCCTCAGCTTCCGCGCGGCACCCACCGTGCGACGAAACGCTGCGTCGCCGACACCGCGCCGAGAAGAGGCGGCCCACCTCCTCCTCTCGGGGTTCGCCCCCTCCCATAGCAGGGGGCGAACCCCTCAGCGCGGAGCGAACCCCGCGAGGCGGTGCAGCGGGGTGAAGCCGTGAGGCAGTGCAGTGGGGTGGTGCTGTGGGTGACCCGTGGGGCGGTGCTGTGGGGTGCCGCGAGTTTGCTGGTGGCGGCACTAGCCTGGCGAGGGTTGCCGGGCGGCTTTCGTGTGCGGGGAGACTGGCGGGGTGTGGCGGGTGGAATGACTCGCCGGGGATTGGCGTTGGGAGGAACGAGGTAGTTTAATCGTGAATTACCAGCGATCGAGGAGTGCAGATGCAGTTCGGTGTGTTCACCGTCGGGGACGTGACCACGGACCCGGTGAGCGGTAAGACCCTGACCGAGGGCCAGCGGATCCAGCAGATGGTGACGGTCGCACTGAAGGCCGAGGAGATCGGCCTGGACGTGTTCGCGACCGGCGAGCACCACAACCCCCCGTTCGTGCCGTCATCCCCCACGACCCTGCTCGGCTTCATCGCCGCCAAGACCTCGAAGATCCTGCTCTCCACCTCGACCACGCTGATCACCACCAACGACCCGGTGAAGATCGCCGAGGACTACGCGATGCTGCAGCACCTGGCCGACGGCCGGGTCGACCTGATGATGGGCCGCGGCAACACCGGCCCGGTCTACCCGTGGTTCGGGCAGGACATCCGCGACGGCATCGCGCTCGCCGTCGAGAACTACGCGTTGCTGCGCCGGTTGTGGCGCGAGGACGTCGTCAGCTGGGAAGGCAAGTTCCGTACGCCGCTCGAAGGGTTCACCTCGACGCCGCGGCCGCTGGACGGGGTACCCCCGTTCGTCTGGCACGGTTCGATCCGCAGCCCGGAGATCGCCGAGCAGGCCGCGTACTACGGTGACGGGTTCTTCCACAACAACATCTTCTGGCCGGCCGATCACACGGCCCGGCTGGTGAACTACTACCGCCAGCGCTTCGAGCACTACGGGCACGGCGCGGCGGACCAGGCGATCGTCGGGCTCGGCGGCCAGGTGTTCATGCGGAAGAACTCGCAGGACGCGCGCACGGAGTACCGGCCGTACTTCGACCACTCGCCGATCTACGGCGGCGGTCCGTCGATGGAAGACACGATGGAGCAGACGCCGCTGGCGGTCGGTTCGCCGCAGGAGATCATCGAGCGCACGTTGACCTTCCGGGAGAAGTTCGGCGACTACCAGCGCCAGCTGTTCATCGCGGACCACGCCGGTCTGCCGCTGAAGACGGTGCTGGAGCAGATGGACATCCTCGGCGAGGAGGTCATTCCGGTACTGCGTAAGGAGTTCGACGCGATGCGGCCGGCTCACGTCCCGGAGGCGCCGACCCATGCTTCACTGAAGGCTGCTGCTGAGCGCGCCGAGGCACTCGAGACTGTCAGCCCTTCGGTCGTCGGTGTTGAGGAGACGAACTGATGAAGCGCACCGTTGCCGTGGTGAGCGCAGGGCTGACGACTCCCTCGTCGACGCGCTTGCTGGCGGATCAGCTCACGGCGGCTGTCCGGGACAACCTGGACGGCCGAGGAACGCAGTACGAGGTCAAGGTTTTCGAACTACGCGAACTGGCTCAGGACATCACCAACAATTTGCTGACCGGGTTCCCTTCGAAGGAGCTCGGTGAGGTGCTGGAGTACGTCGTACGGGCTGATGCGTTGATCGCGGTGACACCGACATTCAGCGCGTCGTACAACGGGCTGTTCAAGATGTTCTTCGACGTGATCGACGACAAGGCGCTGGTCGGCAAGCCGGTACTGATCGGCGCGACGGGCGGGACCGAGCGGCATTCGCTCGTCCTGGACTACGCCCTGCGGCCGCTTTTCGCTTATTTACAAGCGATTGTGGTTCCGACTGGAGTGTATGCGGCGTCATCGGACTGGGGACCGCATGCAGTTGCGCTGCGCGCCCGGGTCGAGCGTGCCGCTTTGGAACTGGTCGATGCCATGAGCAACTATCGGCCCACTCAGGTGGATCCTTACGCCAACCCGGTGTCCTTCGAGGACTTGCTGAACGGCTGAGACCCTCGAGTGTTGGATGATCGCTGTCGTGAGCTCACGACAGCGACCACCTGCCGACGCCGACGAACGGACCATGCTGTGCGGCTGGCTCGACTGGCAGCGGGCGACCGTCCGACTCAAATGCACCGGTGTCTCGGATGAGGACGCGCACCGGGTTCTGCTGCCGACGTCACCGACGATGACGATCGCAGGCCTGGTTTCGCACCTGCGCTGGGTCGAACACGGCTGGTTCGAAGCCGGTTTCCTGGGACTGCCCAACCAATCACCCACCGGTCCCGACGCCGAATTCCGCGTCCCCGGCGTACCGCTGGCTCAACTTCTGGACGAGTACGACGCCCAGTGCGCCCGCTCGCGGGAAATCACCGCCGCTCACCCCCTGGACCAGCTGGAAGCCTCGGCCCCACCCGGCCTCGAACTGGTGTCCCTCCGCTGGATCGTCTCCCACCTGCTGGAAGAGACGGCCCGCCACCTGGGCCACCTGGACCTCCTCCGAGAACAAATCGACGGCACCACCGGCTCCTGATGATCAACTTTCTGGGCGGATACGTCCTCTGTACTCCGACCGCTCGTGAGCGTCGGCAGAGCCGCTCGCTCCCAGACCCCTATCTGACCATCAGCAGCTGCCTGCAGGATCACGTGCCGGAGCCGGAGTTCATCGACTGGTACACCGACAGGCAGGAAGCCGCGGCCGTCCGTGCCGGGTGGCGCGATCCGCTGGACCTGATCGCGGTCGGTCTGACCGAGGAGGAGGCGGTTGAGCTCAGGTCGGGCGCGGAGAGCAGCGCGGGGACGGAAAGCAGCGCGGGGGCGGAAAGCAGCGCGGCCTTCGTCTACTCGCTCCTCGACCAGCGGCTGCCCGTGCCCTCCTCGACGCTGCTTGGCTTCGAGATCGTCGGAGCCGAGGCGACCTTGCAGTTTCACTCCTGGCACTGCCACGACTATCTGCACGAAGCCGAGCGCGAACTCGGTGTCAGGGTCAACCGGCTCGGTCTTTTCGACGACCACCGCGACGCTGAACGGGTGCGCGATTGGATGCTCTCGCAACCTGCCACGACGGCCCCCAAACCAGTCCCTTGGGTCGTCGTTTCACTCAATCTTTGTGCGTGATCACCAAGGTCGGCGGAGCGTGCCGCCTCGGGTGGGGAGACAGGCCGGCGCCTCGGGAGGCGGGAACTTCGGGGCGAGGGCGCGCTGGCGGTCGAGGGCGGCGAGGGCGGCAGGCTTGGAGGGGTAGCGGGTCTTGCTCACCGCGCGCCATTTGTCGGGGGCGTAGACCTTGATGACCCAGCCGCCGCGCCAGATGGTCCAGTGGACGACCAGGTTCACGAGATAACCGACCGCCAGCAGCGGCCACAGGATCGGCTCGTCGGCCAACGTCGAGTCCACCCACTCGACCCACCCGGACCGCCTGAGCCTGACATCCACCTCCGCCGCCACTCCATCCTCATCCACCCCGCTACGACGCCCCCGGGCCGCCATGCCGTTCCGTCAGCCTCGGCCGTCTTTGTGCATGAGTTGAGTACCGGCTCGCCGTCGGAGCACTCAGCTCATGCACAAAGACGCTCTTGGGGTACGGCGTCGGGCGCGCACACTAGGAGGGTGAGAGTGAGCGCTTGGGTGGGGTGGGTGTTCGATCGGCGGTGGGCTTTCGGGTGCTTCGGCTTCGCAGCAGCAGCTCTGCTCGGTGCCTATCTCGGCTACGACATCGACCGGGATTTGGAGGGGGCTCCGACTGCCCCGGCGACGATCGTCGATGTCACGAGGTTCGCCAAAGGTGGACCGTATCTCGAGGTGGACGTCTCGCTTCCCGACGGACGAACGGTACGAACGAGTATCTCCGAGTTCTACGACCTCCCGAAGCCGAAGAAGGGCGGGCGGATCGAGGTGCAGTACCGGCCTGACGGGGCTGGGCTGATTGCTCGCGAGAACGGGATCCGGCCGGATCGCACCGGGCAGATCGGCTGGTCGATTGCCGGCGGCGCTGTGCTGCTGGTCGGTGTCGGACTGCTGATGCGGCCGACACCGGTGGCGCGTCGCAGGCTTGGCTGACAAGGCGGCTGCTCGTACGGCGTACCGGGGGAAGCCTCGTACGGCGTACCAGGGCCAACTGGTCCGGCGTACGTGGGGTGGCCTGGTACGCCGTACGCGGGGTGGCCCGGTTACGGCATGAGTTGGCCGCCGTTGACTTCGATGATTTGGCCGGTGACGTAGCTGCTCATCCGGTCGGAGGCGAGGTAGAGGATGGTGCCCACGCATTCGTGCGGGGTGCCGGTGCGGCCCATCGGGATGGTGCTGCGCATGGCGGCCAGCTGATCCGCGCCGGTGTGGCGGTCGTGGAAGGGGGTGCTGATGACGCCGGGCGAGATCGCGTTGACGCGGATTCCTTCAGGGGCGAGTTCCTTGGCGAGCCCGCGGGTGAAGGTGCTGACGGCGCCCTTGCTGGTCGCGTACACGACCGAGCCGCCGCCTCCGCCGTGCCGGCCGGCGATCGAGGTGACGTTGACGATCACCCCGCCGCCCTGGGCGCGGAACACCGGCACGATCCGCCGGGACAGCGCGAACACCGAGGTCAGGTTCACATCCATGATCCGGTGGAACTCGTCATCCGGTACGTCGGTGACCGGCGATCGCTTGACCAGATCGCCGGCGTTGTTCACCAGTACGTCGATCCGCCCGTGCCGCGCCAGCACCTCGTCGATCAGCGCAGCCGATGATGGCGACGCGAGGTCGGCCTGGTGGACCGAGCCGCTGCCACCCGCAGTACTGACCGCGTTCAACGTGTGCTGAGCACCCTCTGCGTTCTGGTGATAATGCAGCGCAACCGTCGCCCCCGCCTCGGCAAACCCCACCGCAGCCGCAGCCCCGATCCCGCTACTCGCTCCGGTAACAAGAACAACCTGATCCGTGAAGTCGATAAAGCCCATGCCTCATCCTCCCCCACCCCAACACTCCTTTGCCGGCAACTCTGTCCCGACCGACAGGAGGTAGCCGAGGGCAACTAGTGCACCTGAGCGTGAGTCGGACGTTCGTGTACACCGTCTCAAGGTGCACTACCTGTCCATCGGCACATCTTGCCGGCGCGGCCGCCAGGTTGGACCGGGCCGGGCTGACCACATGGCCACCCGGTGAGCGGTGGCCGGAGGCGGCGCCCGTGGCGGGTTGTACTCCGACAGGCGCACACCGTGAGGACACGCCGACCACCGCCGGCCTGCCGGGCCTGATCCGGTGGGAGCGGTCGCGGAGGGATTGGTTTGGTTGGATGGTGGTTGGTTTGGAAGGCGGTATGGCGTACGCGGGGTTGGTGG
Source organism: Kribbella sp. NPDC006257 (assembly GCF_040613535.1). NCBI lineage: Bacteria > Bacillati > Actinomycetota > Actinomycetes > Propionibacteriales > Kribbellaceae > Kribbella > Kribbella sp. NPDC006257. The sequence continues at coordinate 26,542 of NZ_JBEXSJ010000028.1, read as the reverse complement.
AGCCGCGCCGAGGGAGGGTTTGCGGGTGGTGAAGCGGCGGTAGATTCGGTGGATGGGGTATGACGTGTCGACGCTGGAGTTGCGGCGGTGGCGGGTGGCTGATGCCTTGCGGTTGACGGCCGCGCATCAGGATCCGGAGATGGCGAACCAGGGCGGGATCCGGGACCGGGCGACCGCGGTGGACTGGATCGGGCGGGTCGCCGATCTGGACAACGGGCATGTGTACGCCGTTGCGGATGCCGACGATCACCCCGTCGGCTGCGTCGCAGTGACGAACATCGACCGGCACCAGGTCGGCTGGACCTGGTACTGGACGATCGCCGACGTCCGCAGCCAGGGTGTCGCCCGGGACGCGCTCCGAGCTCTCGTCGACTGGGCCCACCACGACGCCGGTCTCTACCGCCTCGAGCTAGGTCATCGCCTGAACAACCCTGCCTCGTGCGGCGTGGCAGCCAGCGCCGGTTTCCTCCGCGAAGGCGTCGAACGCGAACGCCTCACCTACGACGGCACCCGGTACGACGTGGAACGCCACGCCCGTCTCCTCACCGACCCACTAGCCAAACCTCAACGCCCGGTCACCATCGCTACCTGAACGGAAAGACGGGCGAAGGGAAAGCACGGCGTGAGGAAGAGAAATGCGCGCAGTGAAGGTGAGGGAAGCGCCGGGCGAAGGCGAGGAAAGGCGTGGGGTGAAGGTGAGGGAAGCGCCGGGCGAAGGCGAGGAAAGGCGCCGGGTGAATGGCGAGGAAAGGCGTGGGATGAGGGCGAGGAAAGGCGTCGGGTGAAGGCGAGGAAGACGCGGGGTGCCGGCCGCTGGGAACGCGAGGAGGAGGGGCGAGGTTCGTACTACGAGGTGGGGGGCGCGTAGCTTCGCCAGCGTTCTTCTAGGACGTAGCCGAGGGCTCGGTTGGCGCCGAGGCTGGCTTCGTTGACGCCGGCGCCGCCGGTTCCGAAGACCTCGAAACCGTCGGCCAGGAAGGCGAGGATCGAGGCAGCTTTGACTGCCTGACCAATTCCGCGGCCGCGGTAGTCACGCAGTACGGACGTGAACATCGTCTCGGCACGGTCCGGGTTGGCGATCATCACCGTCGCGGCGACCAGCGACGACCCGTCGAACGCACCGAAAATGCGCGCTCCGTCCGTCCACAGCGCCTCGATCCGGGCGAGGTCGCCGACCACGCGATGGCTCGCGGGCGTGTACGGATAGTCCTTCTCGTTCGCCGATTCGAGTTCGAACATCGCCCCGGCCTCCGACGGATCGAGCTCACGCACGACCAGGCCGGCAGCCGAAGCACGCAGTACGGCGGAAGCCAGCTGCTCGGGATCCGGGTTCCGTAGCCGGGCCGCCCAGGACTCGCCCACCAGCTGATACCCGGCCGCTTCCAGCGCAGCGATCCGCGGGTCGTCGTCGCGCACGATCTCGATGGTCATCCCTGCGATCCTCCCGCACCACGGCAAAACCGGAAAACGTTTTTCTGAGTTTCCGAACCCATCGCCCTAGGAGGGCAATTAGCGGCTGAGAACCTTGAGCACCGCCGGGCCGAGCCGGAGTTCCCCGTCGTCGAGGGGTTCGCAGCGCACACCGCCTCGCCCGCGGAGTCCCTTGAACGCCCCTGGTGCGACCGCGACATCCATCCAGGCGCAGGGATTCGCCGGCCGATGCGCCTGGAACCTGATCGCCCCGGAACCACTGTCCAGGCTGAAGATCGCACCCGCGCTCCTGCCTCCGTCCGGCCGGCGCCGTGAGGCCAGCTGATCGACCGGAAACCCTCGCAGCGCGATGTTGCGGCGCGTCAGGTGCGGATCAGGCACCTCCAGCAGCCCGGCCTCGGCGGCGAAGTCGTCCAGCGCGTCCGCGTCGAACACCGTGACCGCGGCGTGCCGGTGGATCGGCCGATTGAAGTATCGGTCGCCGACCAGTCCGAGACCCGCCCGTACCGTGACCAGCTCTCGAGCGGCCGGCTCCGGATCAGACTTCGGGCCGTCCTGCGGCCGCCCTTCATAGGCATGCACCGTGGAGACGACAAGCGCCACGATCTCGACCGGTACCGCCTCGATGCCCATCCTCCGAGCCTACTGAAGCACTCACACAAACGTTTTCCGTTGCGTTCTATCCGGGAGAGCACAGAACAGAGGAGTCGAGATGTACAACCGTCATGCGGTCGCGGCCACGCAGCTGGGTCAACTCACGTTGGTGGCGTCGGACGGCGCGTTGACCGGAATCTACTTTCCGCACCACTGGGTCAAGCCGGACCCGGCCGCGCTCGGCGACAAGGTCGAGTTGGCGGACGATCTGCTGCTCGCCGAGGTCGCACGGCAGTTGGCGGAGTATCTGGCGGGTGAGCGGATGGCGTTCGATCTGCCGGTCGCGGTTGGCGGGGACGAGTTCCAGCGGCGGGTCTGGGCGATGCTCGACGAGATCCCGTTCGGCGAGACCACGACGTACGGGGAACTCGCGGAGCGACTCGGCGACAAGGCGCTGGCGCAGCGGGTCGGGCAGGCGGTCGGGCACAACCCGCTGTCGATCGTCGTGCCGTGTCACCGGGTGGTGGGCAAGGACGGCAAGCTCACTGGGTACGCCGGTGGTCTCAAGCGCAAGCAGTTCCTGCTCGATCTGGAGGAGCCCGCCGCAGTCAAGGCCGAGCGGCTGTTCTGAGCTGGCTCAGGGGCGGATTCGGTAGTGGTACTGCGAGACGGTTTCGAACCCGAGCCGGGCGTACAGCGCCCGCGCGGGTTCGTTGCCGGCGACGACCTGGAGCCAGGCCCGGTCGATGCCAACGATGGTTGCCTCTAGCAACAGTGCGCGCATCAGCGCGAGTGCCCGGCCCTGCCGGCGATAGGCGGGATCCACCACCACGCAGTACAGGCCGGCCCAGTCGTCGACGAGGGCGAGCCGCGCGACCGCGGTGATCGTGCCCTGCTCGTGGATCGAGGCGTACCGGGCGCGTCCGCCGGTGAGGATGCCGCGGGCGATTTCCTGCTCCTCGGCACCGCCGCGGCCGTCCTCGCGCCACCACAGATCCATCCAGGCATCGTCGGGCACCGAGGAAATATTCACTCGCCAGCCGTCATCGGGGATCAACTCCAGGACCTTCGCGATCTCCGCGGTCTGCACCAACGTCGGCGAACCGACCTCGTAACCACGGGCCGCCAGCAGCTCATCCAATCCTTCCGGACGGGACGCCGGACCGACCTGGAACCTGGGCGCGAGACCCTGGCTCAGGTAGTGGGTTTCCACCTTCTCCAAAGTGTTCTGCAGGTCGTCCGGCGCTCCGAAGGGGAGCACCGAGTTCGCTCGCTGGGTGACGCCGGCCGCTCGCCGAGCCACCCAGCCGTCGAAGTCCACCACATCCGCGACCGGCCAGGCGCGGTACATCAGCTCATCCATAAGGGCAGCAGTCGTCACTCCCCGATCTTAGGAACGCCGACTGCATTTTTGCAAGACCTTGATTAGTTATCCAAGCTTCCGGAGCAGCGGCACAACGTCGGAGGTGAACTGGGTGAGGAACCGCTCCTGGTCGTGGCCCGGGCCGTGGACGACGAGGTGGTTGAACCCTGCGTCGAGATACGGCTGGAGCTGGGCGATCACCTCGTCGGGGTTCGAAGCGACGATCCAGCGCTTGGCCACCTGCTCGATCGGGAGTTCGTCGGCGAGGCGCTCCATCTCGGTTGCGCTGTCCACGCTGTGCTTCTGCTCCGGCGTCAGCGACAGCGGCGCCCAGAACCGGGTGTTCTCCAGTGCGAGCGCGGGATCGCGGTCGTAGGAGAGCTTCACCTCGAGCATCCGGTCCACGTCCTCGAAGGACCGGCCCGCCTTCTCGGCACCTTCGCGCACGGCCGGCATCAGCTTCTCGGTATAGAGATCCATGCCCTTGCCCGACGTCGCGATGAAACCGTCGCCCACGCGTCCGGCGTACTTCGCGACGAGCGGCCCGCCGGCGGCGACGTACACCTCGACCGGGGTCTCCGGGCGGTCGTAGATCGAGGCATCGACCGTCTTGTAGTACGGCCCCTCGGAGCTCACGCCTTCCTTCGTCCACAGGTCGCGGATCAGGTCGACCGCCTCGCGCAGCCGGGCGAACCGCTCCTTGAACTCGGGCCACTCGCGGCCCGAAACGGCGATCTCGTTCAGCGCCTCACCACTGCCGACGCCGAGCATGATCCGGCCCGGGTAGAGCAGGCCCATCGTCGCGAACGCCTGCGCGATCACGGCGGGGTTGTAGCGGAAGGTGGGCGTCAGCACCGATGTACCGATCAGCACCCGCTCGGTCCGCTCGCCGACCGCCGCCATCCATGCCAAGGCGAACGGCGCATGGCCGCCTTCGTGCCGCCACGGCAGGAAGTGGTCTGACACCGTGACGCTGTCGAGCCCGAGCTCCTCGGCCCGGACCGCGTACTCGACGAGATCCCGCGGCCCGAACTGCTCCGCCGACGCCTTGTACCCGATGCGAATACTCACTTGTGCTCCCTCGTAGTCGCTGACTTCGCGTTCAACCCGGCCTGGCCTGCCGATGTTCCCTCTCCTTCGCACCTTATGGCGGACTTCGGAGCACCTAGGCTTGAGGCATGGTTTCGGACCCTGGAGTGCCCGCTGAGCAACCGCGACCTGAGCTCCGGGCGTCCGACGCGGATCGGGAGGCCGTGGCCGACGTACTGCGGGATGCACTCGTCGAAGGGCGGCTGCAGCTGACCGAGTTCGAGTCGCGAATGGACGAGACGCATGCCGCCCGGACGCACGGCGAGCTGGACCGGATCATCCACGACCTGCCGGTGCCGGGGGTGCCGAGCGCGGTGTTGCCGGCCCGGCCGCAGTCGGAGCTGATCGGCGGTACGCCGACGTCGCGGAACGGGATCGCGATCCTCGGCGCGTTCGACCGCAAGGGGGTCTGGACGATCGCGCGCGATTTCCTCACCGTCGCGATCATGGGTGGCGGCCGGATCGATCTTCGCGAGGCGCGGTTCGAGGCACCGGTGACGGTGATCCGGGCGTTCGCGGTGATGGGCGGGGTGACCGTCGTGGTGCCGCCGGACGTCGAGGTGGAGGTTCGGGGCGTCGGGATCATGGGTGGCTTCGACCACAGCAAGGCGGGCGTCGGGGCGCCGGGTGCGCCCCGGGTGGTCGTCACCGGGTTCGCCTTCTGGGGTGGGGTCAGCATCGAGCGCAAAGTGACGAAGGCCGAGCGCAAACGGCTCAAAGCTGAACGCAAGGAGCGCAAACGCCTGGAGGCTCCGGAGTAGGGAATCCGGGGGTCGGGGCGTGGGGTCGGCGGGCTCGAGCGCGCCGGGTCGGCGTACCGGCGTACGGGGTGGCGGGTCGGCGTACCGGCGTACGGGTCAGGTGGTCTGGTGCCAGATGTCGTTGAGGACCTGCTGGGCCGACGGGACCTCGTCCGGGGTCGACGTCACCGAGGCGCCGACCAGCCACCAGCGGCCGGCGTTGCTGTAGGTCGTAGTCATCGTGAGCGTGTACGGCGTGGTGTTGGATACCGTGAACCACGTGCGCGCGTCCTTGGCCGTGCGCGGCGTCTGAACTCTGAACACCTTCGTCCAGTCCTGGTCGAAGGCCGCACGTTTCGCCAGACAGTCGCCGAGGCTGCTGCACTGCCGGACCGCGATCCGCGCGATCAGATCCGAACCCGAGGACTGGTCGAGCGGCGGCTGGGTCTGGATCAGCCGGTACAGCGTCGTACTCGAGTTGCTGATCTTCCGCGTCTCCGGCGGCCGCGGCCAGCCGATCGAGAACGGCAGGTCGATACCGCTGACAATCTGGAGATCAACACCTGGCGAATACGTCTCACCCACCAAGCTCGGCCCTCCGTTGGACTCCCGGTGAGGAGCTGCACTGACCTTGGCGATCCCAGGCAGCAGCACCTGACTAGGAAGCGCGGCAGGCTTCACCGGTGCCGCTACCGGTTCGCTGGACGAGTCCTTCTTGACCGCACTGCCGACTGCGGCACCGATGGAGTAGGTCACGGTGAAGACGATCAGCACTACGAGCACGACGACCGCGTAGACCCAGGTGCCGAGCTTCTTGCTGTACTCACGAGCCAGCTCGACCTTTCCCGACACTGGTTGAGGGCTGTCGACAGGCAGCGGCACTGCGCCGTACTGCGTGAGTCGGCTGCGCACTGCGGCCAGGGACTCCTCATCGTTGCCCAGTAGGCCGTCCAGTGGGTCCAGGAGACGCTCTGCTCCGGACTGCCCTGGGATGAGCTGCGTGATCGCGTACGGACGATCACTGTTGAAGTTGGCGGCCCAGAGCGGAGTCTCCTGGTCTCCAGGTGTCAGTGCGGCGCCGCGGCTCGACTCCCCGAGCCGCTCACGCACCTGCGGGTCGGCGGCGCCCGTAGTACTGAGGAAGAGTCCGACGACCTCCATGCCGGTGAAGGAACGCCCGTGCCAGATCTCGGCGAGTGGATGCTCCAGCAACAGCTGGTCGAACTGGTACCCCTGGATCTGCGGCTGGTTGTTCACTGCGACTCCCAGATCGCCCGGTCCGCGATCACCAGGGCGGCGGCTTCGGCGGCGTGCTGTTCGATCGGCTGGGCGGTGTAGTCGACCTGCACGATCACGTCGGCGTGCAACTCGATCAGGCTCACGGTCCAGCTCTGCCCGCCAGCGGCAGCCCTGGTCTCCAGCTTCACCGTGGAGCGGTCTGGCGACGGCTTCATCGCGCGTCGCTCGAAGGCTTGCCGCGCGGTCTGGTCGGGCTTGAGCGGAGGATTCCCGGCGCCGCCGTCCTTGCCCGGGTACGGCGTGAAGGTGACCTCCAGCGACGCCGAGCTGTAGCTGGTCTGCGCCCCCTCGTCCGCCTTGACCGAGCAACGGATCGCCAGGCTTCCCGTCTTCACAACCTTCGGCGGCGCACCGTTGGATGCCTTTGGCAACAAGCTCGAGACGTCGCCGAGCCGGGTACACAGGTCGGCCGGGAGTTGGCGCGCGGGGAGGATGTCGTTGGGGGTGACCGGCTTTCCCGCCGCGAACCCGAGCCCGAGTCCCGCGACCACCGCGATCCCGGACGCGATCGCAGTACGCCGTACCAATCGACTCGCCATGCCCGAGACCCTAGCCACGAAGAGGTCCTCCCAGCGCGCTCGACATGGCGCGTTGGACGAGGATCCCGGTGATCTGGTTCCTGCTTATCCTGCGCGGGTGACCACCTTCCCCGAGATCGTCCTCGGCCCGACCGGCGAAGTACTGGATCTGCCGTTCGGCGTCTTCACCGTCCGCATCTCCGGCGAGCAGACGGCCGGCGCGCTCTCGGTCGTCGATTCGGTCCTCGCGCCCGGAGCCCTCGGCGCGGCGCCGCACATCCACCATGCGCACGAGGAGTACTTCCTGGTCACCACCGGCGAAGTCACCTTCGACACCGCCGACGGCGAACTGGCGATAGGCCCCGGCGGCTCGGTCTCGGTCCCCCGCGGCCGCCCGCACGGCTACCGCAACGCGACTACATCGCCGGCCACCCTCACCACCATCTTCACCCCCGCCGGCTACGAAACCTACTTCCGCGAAATCGCCGCCGAAGCCGCCGCCGGAACCCCGATCACGCCCGAACTTCTCAACGAACTCCGAGCCAAACAACACACAACCCCGTGGCCCTAACCCCGAAGCCGGTCAGTTGAGGCGAGCCGGTTGCTGTCAACCGTGGTGTCTCGGAGTTGGAATGCGCTGGTGGAGCCTTACCTACCCGGAACGGGCAGCAGGACTCCCCAGTCGCCCAGCACGCAGCCCAGTGCACGGCAATGTCTTGCGCCGAAGAGGCGGCTCACCTCCTCCAGTTGGGCTTAGCCCCCTGCTATAGCGGGGGGCTAAGCATCAGACGAGGGGCGCACCCCCAAACCCCAGGCCGAGGTATCTCTCGAATGCCGAAGGGCCGGCTGCCTCCCCGCCGGGGCCGGCGACGGATCGGCGTCCGCGTGACAGGTCCGCCTTAACTACCGGCCTTGGGTTGTCCTCTCAAACTGTGGGTTGCCTGCGTGCATACCAGGTGCCAACCCACATGTTGAGGGGACAACCCCTGAAACTGTGGTTGCCTCCCTGCTCCACGTTCCACACGCCCTTGACGCACCTGACCCGCCTTACTAACCGACATTGGCCTGGACCCCCGTACGCCAACCAGGTGTGGCTGAGCCCGGCGATTCGGATGACGGGTAGCCCATGCCCGTACGCCGACCTGCCGTGCCTGAGGCCGGCGCTTCGGATGCGGGGCCAGCCCATCCCCGTACGTCGACCTGCCGGCGCCGAGGCGGCGTACGGGTGCGGGGTGGTGTGGCTATCCCATGCCGGTCCGCCGACCTGCTGCAGCGGAGGCCGGCGTACGGGTGCGGGTCAGCCCATGAGGGTTTTGACTGAGCCGCCTGATTCGGTGAGTTTCGCTCCGAGTCCGGCGAGCGCTTCGCCGACATTGGCGAGGATCCCGGACAGATCGTTCAGATTGCCCGCCAGACTCTCGATCTCGGTCGCGACCCCACCGATCTGCCCGCTCCCGTCGTTCAACCGCTTCGCCGCCGCGTCACCGATACCGGGAATCTTGTCCAATTCCCCCGCTAGCCCCGCCAGCATCCCGGCGGCGTCCTTCAGCTTGTCCTTGGCCGAGTTCATCGTGTCGGCACTCCCGCTCAACGCCCGCCGCGCACCACCCTCGCCGTCGTCCCCGACGAGCGCATTGGCCGCCTTCGCCGCCTGCTCACCCGCCTCGGCCAGCCCGGACCCGATCGCCTTCAGCAGCTCCGGCAACTGCCCGATGAGCCCCAGCGCGTTGTCCGGCAACCCCCGAACCAGCTTGAGTACCTTCTCGAAGTCGTCCGAGTTCTCCATCACGAACCCGACCGCCTTCTTCACATCCCCCAGATCCCGCCCGCCCAGCAAATCCTCAATACCCATGCCCGGATGTTAGGGCCCAACCCCCGCCCCCACCCCCGACTCCCCCAAGACGCGCCGCCCAACCAGTCGCCCGCCCTCCCCGACACCCCCACCGAAAGCGAGGCCCCTCACCACAGCCTCCCTCCCGCCAGCGCCTCCCAGCCCCGATTACCACCAAATCCGTCCCACCATGTATCGTTTTCGACGTTGTCCGGCGCTCGTAGCTCAACGGATAGAGCATCTGACTACGGATCAGAAGGTTGGGGGTTCGAATCCCTCCGAGCGCGCGCATCAAAGCCCATGTCAATCAGGTGGTTGACCTGGGCTTTTGTGTTGCCCCGGCGCCGTTGAGTTGAGACTCAAGCTCGGTGCGGTGGCGCGGAACAACGTGAGCGCCACTGTGGCACAGGTCGACAGCAGAGTCCCCTGACCGCCAGATCGCAGTAGCCTCCGTTGACCGGCTGGAGGTGCTACGTTCCGGCTGAGAATGGGGAGGGACGTTCATGCGACGTACACGACTTGGGGCGTTGGTGGTGGCGGGCGTTGTCGCGCTGGCCGGCGGGGTTGTCCAATCCGCGCCCGCCTCGGCAGCGACCACGTCGGTGCTGGTGATGAGTGCCGGCCAGAAGCGGGGCGTGGATTCCTGGGTGCCGAACGGGGACTACTCGTTCGTGGTCGGGCCGGGCTCGTTCTCTGTGGACCAGCAGGGGACCTTGAACGGCCCACGCCAGGTCGTCACCAGCCGCTCCTGCTGGGAAGTGAACACTCCGCATCCGTCGACAAACTCGTCGTACGTGGGCTTGACCAACGCCGGAGACTTCCAGCTAGTCGTCCCCGGCGCCGGCGTGGTGTGGCACTCCAACACTGCCGGACGGGGCGGCAAATACCTCATGCTCACCCGCACCGGCGACCTCGTCCTGTACACAGCCAATTGGAAGATCCTCTGGCAGTCGGCCTCCGGACAGTGCTGGATGAGGTCCAACGCCGTGCTGGCCAGCAACCACAGTATTCGCGTGGGGTACACCTTTTCGGGCACACGTCCTTGGCGCGTGCTCGCGATGCAGACCAACGGCAATCTGGTACTGCGCCAAGGGTCGAAGGTTGTCTGGCAGACCCGGACGAGCGTGCCCGGCTCGCGTGCAGCAATCACCACGCTCGGCGAACTTCTCGTGCAGGCTCCGAACGGGAAGGTGCTCTGGCGCAGCAACCGACGCTCCAGCCCCAACTGCGCCTGCGCGCTGGATCTGGGCTACCCCGCGCTGCCTGAACTCGCCATCACCAACGTCAGCACGGGCCCCTCGATCACTGTCTGGCAGGTCCCCGTCCCACCTGCATGACCCTCCCCACCGGTCGCCGCAGGGTTACGGCTCCCGTTGGCAGGCCCCCTCCGAGCGCGGACAGCACACGCCCAGGTCATTCAGGTGGATGACCTGGGCTTCTGTGTTTCCCGGGAGTGATCAGGGAGAGCGGGTGGGGGGCTCTCAGCTGTCTCATGCAGAATCGCCGCACTGTGTCGGCGTCTTAGGCGTTAGTGAAGCGCTCAGCGCCTTGTCTCGTATCTGGTCAGGACCACGCCGCCGGGAAAGGTCCGTGTTTCCAGCAGGTTCAGGTTCACCCAGTTGTCGAGCGCGGTGAAGAATGGTGTGCCGCCGCCCACCAGCACCGGATGGGTGACGATGTCGTACTCGTCGATCAGCCCGGCCCGCATGGCTGCCCCGGCGAGCGTGGCGCCACCGATCCTCATCGGCTCGCCGTCGTCGGCCTTGAGTCGGGTGATCTCCGCTACAGCGTCGCCGGTCACCAGGCGGGTGTTCCAGTCGACCTTGTCGATCGTCGAGGAGAACAGCACCTTCGGCGTGTCCCGCCAGTTCCGCGCGAACTCGATCTGCGCCGGGGTCGCGTCGGGCTCCTGGTCGCCGGTCGGCCAATGGGAACTCATCCCCTCCCACAAATTGCGCCCGTACATCAACAGCCCGATCGCCAACTCCTGGTCGAGCCACCACTGAAACAGCTCGTCACTCGGCACGCCCCAGCCGATGTCGTCGCCGGGCGCGGCGATGTAGCCGTCCACGCTCAAGTTCATGCCGTAGATCAGTTTCCGCATGACCCCCTGCCTTCCTACCAGTCCACCGGCCCTTTCGCCGGCCGCCCGTCACCCCTACTACGAACGCCCCACTCCAGATCCGACAGGTCACCGGCAGAAATTCTCACGAGCTCCACTCCTACGGTCGAGAAGGTTGAGGGTTCGCATGAGCCACCAGCGGGCTACGACGTGCTGTTGGCCAGCAGTTCGGTCAGGGGTGATCTGATGTCGGCGGGGTAGAGGCCCAGCTCGTCGAACTCGTCAGGGCCGGCCCACATCAGTTCGGAGATGTTCTGCGGGGTTTGGGTGTCCGCTTCGTCGCCGGATAGGACTGGTGTGCCGATGACCTCGGTCACCAGGAAGTAGGACGCGGGCCTGCCGTTGTGCTTGCCGGTCCACAGCAGTCGGTCGATTCGGCCGATGAGTGTGGTCTCCTCGTTCAACTCCCGTAAGGCGGCGGTCTCGGCGGTCTCGCCTTCCTCGACGTGCCCGCCAGGCAGTACTGCGTAATGATGGCCAGGGCAGCCTGGACTGTCCCAGTTACGGGCCTCGCACATGACGCAGGCGCTGGCTGTTTCCTGTCGCAGGTAACGCTTGATCACGAGTGCACGCTGACCGTTTACAACTACAGCGGCTGCTCTTGGAATCGACATGCGGCCGAGAATGCCAGGCTGATCCGACAACGTCAGGTCCCTCTCGGTCTTGGGCGAGGGCTGTCCGGGCTGGACGGGTCTCGCTGTTGTCGGTCGTTGGTCATTGGCGCCAGGGCATGTGTTGAAGGGTCCAGGTGTTGCCGTCTGGGTCGGTGAACCAGGCGTAGAGGACGCCGCCTAAGTCTTCTACGGGTGCGACGTCGACGCCGCGGTCGATGAGTCTCGAGCGGGCGGCCTCGATGTCGGCGACGACGAGATGTAGTCCGCGCAGGGAGCCGGGCGGCATGTCGGCCTGCGGTAGACCTGCGCTGAGCGTGATCGAGCAGTAGGAGCCTGGTGGGGTGAGTTGTACGATCCGGACTCCCTCGCTCGGGCTGACGTCGACGTCGACGGTGAAGCCGACTTGGTCGGTATAGAAGGCTTTGGCGCGATCGATGTCGGTGACCGGCACGAGGATCAGTTCGAGCAGCAATGATCCTGGCTGGACTGCGGGCGTGGGGTTGTCACTCATGTCCGAAACTGTGCGGTTACACGTCGAGGCCGTCAAGCATCCGTACGCCGTTGCGAAATGTCACCCGTACGAGCTCGGGTTGTTTGCTGGGCGAGGTAGAGGAAGAGGGCTGCGGTGAGGCAGGTGGTGGCGGCGGTGAGAACTAGGGGCCGATAGCCGGTGGTGGAGGCCAGGGCGGCTGCGGCTAGTGGGGCTGTTGCGCGGGCGACGGTGGTGGGGGTGCTGAGGATGCCGGCGATGGTCGCGTAGTTCTGGTCGCCGTAGCGGTCCAGGAGGATGGCTGGGGTGGCGATCGAGGCGACGCCGAAGCCGAGGCCGAAGAGGGCCAGGCTGGTTGCCGCGCCGACGGTCGAGCTGCCGATGAAGGGGAGTAGGCCGATGGCCACGCCCTGCAGGGCAATGATGCCTGCGGCAACGAGAGTGATGGGGAGCCATCGCCTGGCTACGGTGGTGATCACGCGGCCGGTAACCGACAGAAGACCCAACAGACCGGTCAGGGTGGCTGCGGCGGTTGGCGAGTGACCTAGCAACGTCAGGTAGGTGACCAGGTGAACTGCCATGACGGCGAGGGCCGCGCTGTGCAGGATGAAGGCGCAGGCGATCAGCCAGAAACCAGCGTCGCGTAGTACGCGAGATCTTCGTGGGTGGTGGCTGGTCCTGGGGGCTTGTGGGCGAGTGCGGCGGAGGCAGATCGCGTGCAGGGGCACGGTGATCACGGCGACGACAGCCGCCAGGACAATCAGCGCTTTGCGCCAGGCGTAAGCGTTGATGAGCTGGCCGGTGAGTGGGATGAAGATGGAGCTGGCGAAGCCTGCCACGAGGGTGATGCCGAGCAGTGCGTTGGTGCGCTTCGCGGGTGCGGTGACGGCAACGATGATGGCGAAGGCCGGCTGGTAGAGCACCATCGCCGAGGAAACGCCGATCAGCGCGAATACGGCGTACAGGTGTGTTGCTGTCTGTATTTGCGACCAGGCGAGCACTGCGATCGCGGCGAGGACAGACCCGGTGGTCATGACGCCGTGGCCGCCGTGGGCGTCGAGCCAGCGGCCGACGGGGATTGCCGTGGCTGCGCTGACGAGTACTGCGATGGTGAGTGCGCCGGTTGTCGTGGTGGTGGAGATGTGCAGGTCTTGGCTCATCGGGGCGAGGAGAGCGCTGAACGCGTAGTACAGGACGCCGTAGCCGATGGTCGTCGTGATCGCGAGCGCGGCGACGACATCGCGGCGCTGAGGGCTGCGGCGATCACCGAGACCGGAGGTGGTGATCGCCGCAGCGGTGTGGTTCATCAGTTGCAGCAGCCTGATTGGGTTGCTGCGGGAGCGTCGTCAATGACGGTCAGCAGGTCGCCGCTGATCCCGGTGGCGAGGCCGTGCCCAACCGGGCCGGAGATCCCAACAGGTCCACAACAGCCGCCGGCCTCGTCGCCGCTGAGGTCGCCGTACGCGAGGTTCGAGGAGCAGACGCCGGTTTCGGGGAGGTTGAGTTGTACGTCGCGCGCGGCTTCCCAATCACCGGCGAGCGCGGCGACGACGGACCGGGCCTGCTCGTACCCGGTGGCGAGCAGGAAGGTGGGCGCTCGGCCGTACGACTTCGCGCCGATTGCGTAGTAGCCGGGCTCGGGGTGAGTCAGCTCGTCGACGCCGTGCGGTGGGACGGTGCCGCAGGAATGCTGGTTCGGGTCGATCAGCGGGGCGAGGGTCCGGGTGGATCCCAGGATCGGGTCCAGGTCGAGGCGGAGTTCGCCGACCATGTCGTGATCGGGGCGGAAGCCTGTGGAGTTGACCACCGTGTCGGCGACGACGCGCTGGTCTCCGGCGGCGAGCTCGACCCGGCCGTCCGCAGTACGGGAGGCGGCTTCGATCCGGAAGCTGCTCACGAGTTCGACGCGCCCGGACTGGACGAGCTTCTTCAGGCGGCTACCCAACGCGCCACGGGCGGGGAGTTCGTCGGCGTCGCCACCGCCGTACGTGCGGGCCTGGTCGGAGCCGCGGACCACCCAGACGATCTCGGTGCCGGGAACCTGTTCGGCCAGCTCACCGAGGTCGAGGAGTGTCGTCGAAGCGGAGTGGCCGGCGCCGACCACCGCAGTACGGCGTCCGGCGTACCGGTCACGATCACGTCCCAGTACGTCGGGCAGCGCGCGGGCGATTCCGTCGGCGATCTCGGCCTCACCGCGAGCCGGGATACCGGATCCGCCGAGAACGTTCGGGCGGCGCCAGGTTCCGGCGGCATCGACGACGGCTGAGGCGAGGATCTCGGTGCCGTCGGCCAGGCGGATCAGGAACGGGGCCAGCTCGCGGCCCGCAGTACGGACTCGATCGAAGCCGACTCGGGTCACCGCGACGACCGGCGCGTTGTAGCGGATGCGGTCGTTCAGCTCGGGAGTCTTCGTCAGCGGCTCGAGGTAGGAGTCGACCAGGTCGCCGCCGGTGGGCAGTTTGCCGAGATCTGGTTCGACCCAGCCGGCCTGTTCGAGCAGGCGACGAGCTGCGCTGTCGATGTCGTAGCGCCATGGACTGAACAGCTTCACGTGCCGCCATTCCTCGATCGCCGCCGCTACGCCGGGTCCCGATTCCAGGACCAGGAAGTCGGCGCCGCGCTCGGCGAGGTGGGCGGCGGCAGCCAGGCCGACCGGTCCCGCCCCGATGACCACAACCGGTCCCGCGATGTTCTGCTCACTCACGATTGATCCCCACTATCTCGACGTTCATCTAATCAGCGATGAGGCTCAGCTTGCCTTCTGTTTCGACAGACGTCAAGATAGACACATGTCGAAACAGAAGATCCAGGCCGTCGGGGGCTGCTGTACGCCGATCTCCGAAGCCGCCCTTGATCCCGCCGGAGCGGTGGAGGGCGCGGCGGTCTTCAAGGCACTGTCGGATCCGATCAGGCTCCGCTTGATGTCGATCATCGCGTCCGCCGAGGGCGAGACCTGCGTCTGCGACCTGACCGGGCAGTTCGACGTGAGCGGCCCGACGATCTCGCACCACTTGCGTGTACTCCGGGAAGCCGGGCTGGTGGACTGCGAGCGCCGCGGGACCTGGGTCTACTACTGGCCCGTGCGCGAGCGGTTGCAGTGGATCTCCGCCCTCCTGGCCGCGCCGACCTCAGCGCTCGCCTGACCGGGCGTCGCAGTTCAACCCGCCGACAAGCACTGGAGTAGCCAGGTGAGCAAGCCTGTTGTTTTGTTTGTTTGCGTGCATAACGCCGGCCGGTCACAGATGGCCGCTGGTTGGCTCCGTCAGCTGGCGGGAGGCAGCGTGGACGTGCGTTCGGCTGGATCCGAACCGCGCGACCAGATCAACCCGGTCGCCGTCGAGGTGATGCGCGAGGTCGGCATCGATATCACCGGCGCTGTGCCACAGCTACTGGAGACCGAGGCGGTTCGCGGAAGCGATGTCGTCATCACCATGGGGTGTGGCGATGCCTGCCCGTTCTTCCCCGGCAAGCGCTACGAGGACTGGGAACTCACCGACCCAGCAGGTCAGCCGATCGAGGTCGTCCGCCGGGTCCGCGACGACATCCGCGCCCGCGTGGAGAAGCTCGTCGGCGAACTCCAGACCACTACCTCCCGAATCTTCAAAGGTCCAGGAGGTAGAGGCTGAAGGTCAATGGTGTGCCGTCAGGGTGGGTGTCTCGGTTGGAGCGGAAGTCCCGGAGGTAGGTGAAGCCGGCCTTCTGTGCCACCCGGACCGACGCCGTGTTCTCCGGCTCTACCCGGATGGCGGCTCGCGTTCCGATCTTGTTGGTCCGGAGGACGTCGCAGAGCAGCCGGACGGCCTCGACGGCGACCCCTTGGCCGCGCGCCCACGGGTAGATCGCGTACGCCAGGGCTACATCGTCGGCGTCGATGCCGTCATCGATATCAAGGGTGTAGTCGATGTATCCGCAGAGTCGCCCTGACTTCCAGATCCCCAATCCGCGCTTGCCGATACCCGCTTCCGCATTTGCTGCGAGTCCCTCGAAGAACTCGATCGTCCCTTCCACATCTCCGTAGCCTCCGGTCAGCCAGCGAACGGTCAGTTCGTCTTCGCCTGCGCAGTGCGCTTCCGCGTCCGCCGCCGTCAGTGGCCTGAGCTCGATCGTCACGGGGCAGACCGTACGCCGAGCAGATCACCACGTCGATCGGATTTGCCCGCCGACGGGGGTGACGCACGTTTGTGGATCAAGGCGCGGGCCGGGCGTCCATGCTGTTCAGGAGTTGGAGCTTCTCGTGGCTCGGCGAGCCGGGTGTGGCCGTGAACACCAGTAGTTCTTGGGACTGCTCGGGGTCCAGCAGCGGTTGGCAATACAGCTCCAACTCGCCCAGTTCGGGATGTCGGTAGAGCTTGAGGTCGTGGTGATGACTGACGCCGACTTCATGCAACTCCCAGACCGCAGCGAACTCCGGGCTGACCTCTAGCAGCGCTGCGACGATCTCCCCTGCTCGTCCGCCGGGATCGGCGGTGTACGCCGCACGCAGGTCGACCGTGAAGACCCGGCCGCGCAACGAGTGATCCTGCGGCGCGTAGAGCTCGCGGGTCGCCGGGTCGGTGAACCAGCGGTACACCAGGTAGCGCGACAACCCATTGAACCGGGTGAAGTCGCCCAGCAGCGCAACCGCCGGACGAGTCTGCAGCAACGTCTCGCCGAACCGCGACATCACCAGCGCGGGGGTGTCTGAAAGACGGTCCATGATCCGCATCATGGTCGGGCTGATGTGATCGTCGCGGAGAATCCGCCGAGGCGCCGGGTGCCCGCCCAGGGCGAACAGGTGGTCGCGCTCACTCAGGTTGAGGTGCAGCGCTCGGGCCAGCGCAGCGAGCATCTGCTCGGACGGCATCGGGCCGCGCTGCTGCTCCATCCGGCTGTAGTAGTCGACCGACATGCCGGCCAGCGCCGCAACCTCCTCGCGCCGCAGACCACCGGTACGACGACGCGTACCCCGAGGGAGCCCGACGTCCTCCGGCTGCAGCGCCTTGCGGCGTGCCCGGAGAAAGTCCGCCAGCAATGCTCGATCCACTTCCGACCCTCTCTGTCCGTCTGGTCAAGCATGACGCACACCGGAGCGGCGGGATCGCTGTCCCCGGACAACTTGTCCGTGGATAAATGCGTCCTTCACCCCATTTCCGGCTCCGGTGATGCTTGACCGGCCGAAGTAAAACAAACTCAACGAAAGCCGGTGGTTCTGATGAAGGCAGTACGTTTTCACGAGTACGGCGACCCTGACGTCCTTCGCTTCGAGGATGTGGAACAGCCGGCCCCCGGTGCCGGGCAGGTGCGGATTCGCGTCGCCGCCACCTCGTTCAACGGTGTCGACGGCAACATCCGCGGGGGTGTCATGCAAGGTCCGATCCCGGTGAAGCTGCCACACACTCCGGGCATCGACGTGGCCGGCACGGTCGACGCGCTGGGTGAGGGCGTGGACGGTCCCGAGATCGGAGCCAAGGTCATCGGCTTCCTCCCGATGGCAGAGGCCGGCGCCGCAGCGGAGTACGTGCTGGGACCGGCGAACATCCTGGCGCCCGCGCCGGCAAGCATCCCGCTGCCCGATGCCGCCGCACTGCCGCTGGTGGGGCTCACCGCATGGCAGGCGCTTTTCGACCACGCCAAGCTGACCGCCGGGCAGCATGTGCTGATCAACGGGGCGGGTGGCGCAGTTGGCGGGTACGCCGTGCAGCTGGCCAAGAACGCCGGGGCCTCCGTGATCGCCGTCGCCGGTCCCCGTCACAGCGAGCAGGTCAAGACGGCGGCCGCCGATCAAATCATCGACCACACCACCACCGACGTGATCGCCGCGGTGACCGAGCCGGTCGATGTCGTGCTCAACCTCGCGCCGATCGACCCGGCGCAACTCGCTGCCCTGGTCACCGTCATCCGTCCAGGCGGGGTCTTGGTGAACACGACCGTCTGGATGCCCGCGCCATCGGACGAGCAACGCGACGTGTGCGGCATCGACCTGTTCGTCAGCAGCGACGCCGAGCAGCTGGCTCAGCTGGTCAGGCTGGTCGACTCCGGCGAGCTTCGTGTCGACGTCGCGGAGCGGGTTCCGCTGGCTGAGCTTCCGGCAGTCCATGCCCGAGCCGCTGCGGGCACGCTGTCCGGCAAGGTCGTCATCGTCATCTGAATCCCGGATCGGCCCGCGCCGCTGCGCTGGAGCTCGTCCCGGCCGGGACGGACAGCGTCGTGGCGAACGCGATCCGGCGTACGGCGGGTGGTCACCTCCTCGGCGCGTACATGATGACGGCGACGCCGGCCAGGCAGATCGAGGCGCCGAGGAGGTCCCAGCGGTCGGGGCGGAAGCCGTCGACGAGGACGCCCCACGCGAGAGAACCGGCGACGAAGATCCCGCCGTACGCCGCGAGGATCCGGCCGAAGTTCGGGTCGGGCTGGAAGGTGGCGACGAAGCCATAGGCGCCTAAGGCAACAATTCCGCCCGCGATCCAGAGGATGCCGCGATGTTCACGCCACCCCTGCCAGATCAGCCACGCGCCCCCGATCTCGGCGACAGCGGCCAGCACGAACAAGGCAATGGACCTAGCGAACGTCATGACTGCGAAGGTATTTCAGGGTGCGTAGCCAAAAGGCTCGGTCATTCCGACAGTCCTGCCGCTGTCGCAGCCCTCGCCGCCAGAGCATCCAGTACGTCGACCTGGACCGGGGGAACGGTCACCAGGAGTTGTAGTTGTCCGTCCTCGCTTGGCGAGCAGGTGAATCCGAAGAACGAGCAGCAGTTGGACTCCCGCGCGATCAGGGCACGGGCGGTCGCCTCGGTCGCGGCATCCAAGGTCAACCTCAGCTCCGTCGGTGTCCGCCGCTCCAACCCCCGTAGACCGCACGCGAACAGGTCATCGAACTCGGCGACGCGGAGCGGCTGCTCGGCCGTCGGTAGCGTGCAGGCATCCGGGGCCAACTCTGTGTCGACTGCTCGGAGGGCATCACGGAGTTGCTGGGTCGATGGTGCGGGCATGATCCGGCCTCCTTCGTCGCGGTACAGACGGCACGACACCGCGCATTCACAGGGTTTTCCGGTGCCGAACGGGTCGGACCCGTTGACCAGCAAGGTCGGCGAGCCGGCCATGCCGAAAACAGCCGCTGCCGCGTCGGACTCGATCACGCGCGTGGTCACCGGTACGTCGGTGATCTCGGCGAGCCGTTCCAGCATCGGAGGAAGATTCGGGCAGTCCGGGAGATGGAGGACCTCAAGTTTCATCGGGTCGCCTCCGGGCGGTGGTTGATCGCTTCCAGCAGCGCGCAACTGCGGTCGTCGCGAGGAAGGTCGCAAGTCGCGACCAGGTCGGTGAGCGAGTCGTGCATGCGTTGAAGGTCGCGGATCCGGTCCGCCAGATCGGTACGCCGATGTTCCGCTAGTGCCCGGGCTGCGTCGCAACCA
Source organism: Kribbella sp. NPDC006257 (assembly GCF_040613535.1). Classification (NCBI taxonomy): domain Bacteria; kingdom Bacillati; phylum Actinomycetota; class Actinomycetes; order Propionibacteriales; family Kribbellaceae; genus Kribbella; species Kribbella sp. NPDC006257. The sequence continues at coordinate 7,058 of NZ_JBEXSJ010000028.1, read as the reverse complement.
TCCGGGCCGCCCGCGTCCAGGTGCACCAGCTCTTCGATCTCGTCGAGGCTGAACCCGAGTTCCTGGGCCCGCTTGATGAACCGCAACAGATCAAGCGCGTCGCTCGGGTAATCCCGGTAGCCACCCGGCGTACGCGGCGGCTCGGTCAGCAGTCCGCGGCGCTCGTAGTACCGGAGAGTCTCCGTGTTCACCCCGGCCCGACCGGCCAGCTCGCTGGTTCGCATACCCCCATCGTCAACCCTGGACCCGACTACCAAGTCAAGCCTAGAAGCCGATGAGGAAGAGAGCGGCGGCTGCCAATAGGCCGAGTTCGACGAGTAGGACGAAGTGGTGGTCGCTGATGCGACCGACCAGGTGCTTGCCTAGCCAGGCGCCGAGCAGCGTTGCGGGAGTCAGGGCGATGCCGTAGAGGAGGACCTCGCGGGTGAGGAGGTCACCGGCTCCGTAGGTGGCGAGCTTGGTGATGTGCATGGTCAGGGCGCTGACGGCTTCGGTGCCGATGTACGCGGCTCGAGTGAGGCCGTAGGCGAGGAAGAACGGCGCCGTGAGTGGGCCGACGGAGCCGAGCAGCGCCGAGCCGAGCCCGGACGCCGCGCCTACTGCTGCAAAGGTCGGATCGGTGGGCTTGCGGGGATGCGGTTTGAGCCGTCGCCAGACGACGACCGCGATCAGGAAGACGCCGAGGAGGCGTTTCAGCGGAGCGAGTGGTGCGTGGGTGAGCAGGACACCGCCGGCGACAGCGCAAGGCACAGCGCCCAGGGCGAACCAGGCGATCAGCGACCAGCGGAGTTCGCGCCGGTTCAGCCAGGCGCGGGAACCGTTGCTGGACAACTGCGTCAGCGTCAGCATCGGCACCGCCACTCGCAAACCGAACAAGGCTGTGAACACCGGCAGCAGCAGTACGCCGCCACCGAACCCGGCGACCGCAGACAACGCCGCCAGCCCGAACGCAGCCGCCGACGCAAGCAGCAGAGTAGGCAGAAATTCGAGGGCCATCGCAGTCACGCAGCTCTCCTTGAACACTTCGACTGGCCCCGCAGTAGGTTCTCGGTGTGAACCAAGCACCGAAGCGCATCGGGATTGTTCCTGACGACTATCACGTGCCATACGCCGGAACCGCCGAAGACGGGCGGAAGTTCTTTCTGAGTGATGAGTTGTTCGACCGGGAGTCGGCGTACGTCGGCCTGTTTCTCTGGAAAGCCGACGGGTCGTTCGACGAGGTGCGAGTCGACAATGTTCGGCGTACGGCGGGACTTCCACCAGGTCAGGCTGGTTCGGCAGGGGCCGACGAACTCGTTGCCTCTCGGTTGGTCGAGCTCGGCAGGTACGTCCTGGAGCCGATCGAGGTGGAGCCGTTCACCCAGGAGGTCGACGGGGTGATCTTCGGCTGGGTGGGCAGCGAATTCGAAGGCGTGTACTCCATCCACATCGAGCCGGGCGACTTCATCGCGTACTACGAACCGTGGGACGGGCTCGACTACGACACATAGGAAGGCCAGCGGGTGGAGGCCCAGGTCGACCAGGTCGGGTGGGTTGGAGGAACGGGTGGGATCGGGGCGTTGTGGAGTTCTTCGTTGTCCGGCGCCTCGAACTGGGTTCGCCATTCTTCGAGTTCGCCGTTGGTGATGGAGAAGGTTTGTTCGGGCGCGGTCGCGAAGCGGTTCGTGATGCGCCTGCGTTGTTCCTCCTCGTCGATCGGGAGGTAAACGACTTGGCTCCGTACGCCGATGGTCGTGGCGATCCAGCGGAGAGCCGACCGTTCGTCCTGACTCCAGAAGCCGAAGTCGAACACGACATTGGTACCGAGCTCCGCGGCCCGCATCCCGACCTCAATCAGCTTGCCTTCCACAAGATCCCGCTTCTCCGGCGGATTCTCCCCGTCGAACAAGGCGATCTGCCACTCATCCGGCGTGAACCGCAGAGCCGACTCGCTGATCTCCAGTTCCTTAGCCCGCGTCGTCTTCCCAGCACCAGGAAGCCCAACGATCAGATAAACGATTGTGTGTGCCGACATATGACTGCTCCTGAGTAATCGCAGGGGCCAGGCAACACGAATCGGCCGCCCGGCAGAAAGCCGGCGACGCGGAACCGACCTACCCCCGTCCCAGCGCCGTCAGCAGCCGAAACGAGTCACAGAAGCACAAGCACACATACCAACAACCCTACCGACGAAAGCACCAGGTCGCCCGCCAATTAGCCGCGCTCCCAGCGGCCTGACGCGACAAGCATCATCAGTCAGACTGCCGTCGTGAAGGGAGCGGGCGGGACGGGCTGGGATGGCCATCTAAGAGGGCGATCCTCGAACGCTGCGCTGAGGATTGCTGGTCTTCGGGGAGGGCGATCGGGGGACGATTCTGCTCTGTGGGAGCGGTAGGTTTCGGGGACGGATGAGGAGGAGGAGCCGTGGGTGGTTTTGGGCGGTCTGATGATCTCCAAGGGGCGGGGTTTGCGGGGACGAATCTGCGGGGTGCGCGGTTCGTGGGGGCTGATCTGTCCGGCGTGGTGATGCGTGGCGTGCAGGTGGAGGGGCTGGAGATCGACGCGCCGTGGCTGTTCGAAGGCGACGGCGGTCTGCACGTGAACGGGGTCGACGTGCGGCCGTTTGTCGAGGCTGAACTCAATCGGCGGTTCCCTGGTCGGTCGGAGCAGCGCGCGAAGGATCCGGAAGGGTTGCGGGCCGCCTGGGAGGTGCTCCAGGAGACCTGGGCGGCGACGATCGAGCGCGTCGCGGGGATGCCGGAGGGAACAGTCGACGTACAGGTTGCCGGTGAGTGGTCGTTCGCGGAGACGCTGCGGCATCTGGTGCTCGCCACGGATGCCTGGCTCGGCCGGTCGGTCCTCGAGCTCGAGCAGCCGTTCCACCCGCTCGGCCTGGGTAGCGGCGACGAGGACGACCTCGACCCGTCGATCTTCGCGACGACCAAACCGTCGTACGCCGAAGTGCTGGAAGCCCGCGCGAGTCGCGTCGCCCTGGTCCGCGACTTCCTCGCAACGGTGACGCCCGAGGAACTCGCCGAACCGCGCAAGAACCCTTGGGCCCCTCAATACCCGGAGTCCACGCTGCAGTGCATCCACGTGATCCTCGAGGAGGAGTGGGAGCACCACCGTTACGCAGTACGGGACCTAGACGCCCTCGCCTAGCAGTACGGAGTTCGGCGTATGGCGCACCCGACAGGTCCCGCCGGGTCGGCAATTCGTTCGGCTCCGATGCGGTGCCGGCGTTAGGGTCGCGGGATGCCGAACGTTGGGGACAGCAGTACGAAGCTCGCCGTACTGCGAGGGAACTCCGGTTCGGGCAAGTCGACCACGGCGCAGGAGATCCGGAACCGCGTCGGGCGTGGCGTCGCGTGGATCGAGCAGGACTATCTGCGCCGGATCCTGCTCCGGGAACACGATCGCCCCGAAGCTCCCAACATCGGCCTGATCGACCAGACGGCACGGTATGCGCTCGACCACGGCTACCACGTCATCCTGGAAGGAATCTTCTACACCAAGCACTACGGCGAAATGCTCCGTGAACTAATCGCGGATCACCTCGGGCCGACTCAGGTGTATTACTTCCAGCTCCCTTTCGACGAAACGATCCGGCGGCACTCCACCCGCCCGCTGGCGAAAGTCGTCGACGCCGAGACAATGCGCGGCTGGTATCAGCCCGGCGACCTCCTCGGCGTACCGGACGAACAGATCATCAAGGAATCCAGCTCCCTCGACGAAACCGTCGATCGCGTCATCACCGACCTCGCCTGGACCACCGGCGGCAAAACCCTCCACCCGATCGAGGACTGACTTATGGAGTACTTCGTTTATGGACGGGATCGAGTTGGCGCCGACGGGCTCAAGGAGAGTCTGGGAGAAGAGCATTGGGCGTTCATGGATCGGTACGACGATCGCCTGATCGCACGCGGGCCGACGCTGACCGGCCAGGACGACGACGCCCGATCGACGGGGAGTCTGCACATCGTCGAACTCCCTGACGTCGAGGCGGTTCAGGAGTTCGCCTACGAAGAGCCGTACTACCGCGCCGGCGTCTTCGAGACCGTCGACATCTACGCCTTCGTCAACACCTCCGCCCGCACGATGTGGCAGTTCACCGACGCGATCGCCACCTACGACCGCTACCTCCTCCTCGCCCTGGGCGACATCCCGACACCACCCAAGTCGACGCACCTGATCGTGTACGGCGAACTGCTGTCCCTGGATGGCCAGACCCCACTCGGCCAGGCAGCCCTGGTCGAAGCCCCCGACCCGCAATCAGCCGCCACCCTCCTCCCAGGAACCACAGAAACCCACCCCTGGACCTTCGGCGGCAGACGGTAGTACCGCGTACTAGGTGGGGATGCTCTTCGGCCACCAGGGTGGGACGTTGCCGGGGCAGAGGGAGGACGGGGTGAAGTTGGGGGTGCCGGCCCAGGAGTAGAGGGCCAGGTCGGCGATGGCGATCGCGATCATGGCGGCCAGCAGAGCCGTGAAGAAGCCCTGGCCTTTGCGGGAGAACCGGTAGACGAAGTTGAACAGCACCAGGTTCACCACGAAGGCGACCGGGATGCCGACGAAGAACAGCGTGGGTCCGTTGCCGACCCCGTTGAGGTGTACGCCGCACGCCTTCCACGACCTCGAGGTCAGCACGATGAGCCCGAAGCCGGCGCTGCCGCCGACGACCAGGGTCAGGAACGAGTCGACCTTGCTGCCTTTCGCCATGTCGTCACGGTAGGCGACGCGGCGGCCAAGACCAGCGAAACGCCCGGGCAACCCGGCCGATCACAGCGCGTACCGGCGATTTTGGTGTGGAAAGCGATTGTCGGCGGAAATCTGTGACGGGCCTCACGCAACAGCGGTTCTCAACACGCCTCCGAGTCGCGTACGGTTAGTACCACTTGCACACTGGTATATGCCCACCGGGCACACTGGTCTGCGAGGGACACACACCGCCAGCCACCTGAATCGAACCGCCGGAGACCCCGGCGGCCGACGTCGTACCCCCTCAACGGCGAGGGGGACCAGCGCCGCCGGGACGATCGCGAGAGGGAATGAGCCGCCGATGACGACAACCGCCAGCCCTGCCCATACCGAGACTGCCCTCAGTGTCGAGAGCACGGTCAAGACTCCGACATCCGACCTGAGCAACGCCCCGACTGAGCACCAGGGCCTGCTGGCCTGGGTTGCCGAGGTTGCCGAACTCACCCAGCCCGACGCGATCCACTGGGTCGACGGCTCCGAGACCGAGTACGCCAAGCTGACCGACGAGCTGATCTCGGCCGGCACCATCGTCCGGCTCAACGACAAGCTGAAGCCGAACTCGTTCTGGGCCCGCACCGACCCGTCCGACGTGGCTCGGGTCGAGCAGCGCACCTTCATCTGTTCGGTCGACGAGGCCGACGCCGGCCCGACCAACAACTGGATGGCGCCGGCCGAGATGAAGGCGCTGATGACGGAGCTCTACCGCGGCAGCATGCGCGGCCGGACCCTGTACGTCGTGCCGTTCTGCATGGGCCCGCTGACCGCCGAGAAGCCGATGTTCGGCGTCGAGATCACCGATTCGGCGTACGTCGTCGCCTCGATGCGGATCATGGCGCGCACCGGCTCCGACGTACTGGCCAAGATGGGCACCGACGCGAAGTTCGTGCCGTGTCTGCACTCGGTCGGCGCTCCGCTGGCCCCGGGTCAGAAGGACGTGCCGTGGCCGTGCAACGACGAGAAGTACATCGTCCAGTTCCCGGAGGAGCGGATGATCTGGTCGTACGGCTCCGGCTACGGCGGCAACTCGCTGCTCGGCAAGAAGTGCTACTCGCTGCGGATCGCCTCGGCGATGGCCCGCGACGAGGGCTGGCTGGCCGAGCACATGCTGATCCTCAAGCTGATCTCGCCGGAGAAGAAGGTCCACTACATCGCGGCCGCGTTCCCGAGCGCCTGCGGCAAGACCAACCTGGCGATGCTCGACCCGACGCTGGAGGGCTGGGAGGTCGAGACGCTGGGCGACGACATCGCCTGGATGCGCTTCGGCGAGGACGGCCGGCTTTATGCTCAGAACCCGGAGTACGGGCTGTTCGGCGTGGCACCGGGGACCGGCTGGAAGACCAACCCGAACGCGATGCGCACGATCGAGAAGGGCAACTCGCTCTTCACCAACGTGGCGCTGACCGACGACGGTGACGTCTGGTGGGAGGGCTACTCGCAGACCCCGCCGAACCACCTCACCGACTGGAAGGGCCAGGAGTGGACGCCGGAGTCCGGCGAACTCTCCTCGCACCCGAACAGCCGGTTCTGTACTCCGATCAAGCAGTGCCCGATCATCGCCGACGAGTACGAGGACCCCAACGGCGTACCGATCTCCGCGATCCTCTTCGGCGGTCGCCGGGCCACCACGGTCCCGCTCGTCACCGAGGCGCGCGACTGGAACCACGGCGTCTTCATGGGTGCGACGCTGTCGTCGGAGACCACCGCCGCGGCGGTCGGCCAGGTTGGCGTCGTACGGCGTGACCCGATGGCGATGCTGCCGTTCATCGGCTACAACGCCGGTGACTACCTGAACCACTGGATCACCGTCGGCAAGGACAACGACGCGTCCAAGCTGCCGAAGATCTTCTACGTCAACTGGTTCCGCAAGGACGAGGCCGGCAAGTTCGTCTGGCCGGGCTTCTCCGAGAACGGCCGGGTCCTCAAGTGGGTCATCGACCGCCTCGAAGGCGAGGCGGCCGCCGTGGAGACCCCGATCGGCCGCGTCCCGACCGTCGACTCGCTCGACGTCACCGGGCTGGACCTCAGCGTCGAGGCGCTCCAGACGGCACTGAACGTCGACGCCGAGGAGTGGAAGGCGGAGATCCCGCTGATCGAGGAGTGGTTCGCCAAACTCGGCGACAAGGTCCCCGCAACCCTCAAGCTCGAACTGGACAACCTCAAGTCCCGCCTCGGCTAACTTTTCCAGCCTGTACGACGTACTCCTCGCGCGCCCCGGTCTCCCCAGACCGGGGGGCCCGCCGGTTGTGAGGGAGGCGCGCGGGTGCGTTTGTCTGGGGGGCGCGCTGGGGCCGGCGCAGGTGAGGTGGCGGTGGGGGAGTGTG
>NZ_JBEXSJ010000027.1:0-112038 GCF_040613535.1 Kribbella sp. NPDC006257 | reverse complement strand
GGCTCCCGCCCGCTGGCCAGCATGCCCCCGGCACGCCGGGCAGCAGCGCCCCCGGCGGCACCCCACCCCGCGGCAGCCCGTACGCCGGTACGCCGACCGTCGGTGCCCCGGGCACCAACGGCTCCGGCAGCTTGCCTTACGGCGGTGCACCGGGGAGTTCGTACGCCGGTGCGCCGGGGGCTGGCGGGTCGGCGTACGGGGGTGGGCAGCAGGAGGTGCCGCCGGTTCGGCGGGCGTATCGGCGGGCCGAGGGGCGGGTCGTCAGTGGGGTTGCGGGTGGGGTGGCGGATCACCTGAATGTGTCCGACACCGTCGTCCGGCTGGTTTTCATTGCCGCCACCGTGTTCGGCGGATTCGGCGTACTGATCTATGCAGCGCTCTGGTTTCTGATGCCGCTCGCGGCTCCGACCGTGCCGGCTGCGCCTGGGCTGGCGGCGCACACTCGCGGCGGCCTCAGATCGGACCAGCCGCCGCCGATGACCGAAAGCAAGGCGCGGAGACGCGAGAAGAACCGCGGACAGATGACCGCCCTGGTCGTCGTCGGCATCGGCGTACTGCTGCTGCTCAACGTCGCCGGCCTCGGGATCGCCGGCAAGATGTTCTGGCCGCTCGTCTTCGCCGGGACCGGCCTGGCGCTGATCTGGCGGCAAGCCGACGAGGGTCAGAAGGCTGCCTGGACCAACAAGGCGCCGACGCTCGGCATGCTGTTCGGCAAGGGCGGCTGGAAGTCGATCATCCGGGTCGCGGTCGGGCTGATCCTGCTCGGCACCGCGGTGACCGTGTTCCTGGTGCAGAACGGCCGGCTGTCGATGGTCGGCGACGTACTGATCGCGCTGCTGCTCGCGGTGGTCGGCATCGGCGTCATCGCCGGGCCCTGGGTGCACCGGCTCAGCCGCGACCTGAACAACGAGCGCGGTGAGCGCATCCGGTCGCAGGAGCGGGCCGACATGGCCGCGCACCTGCACGACTCGGTGCTGCAGACGCTGGCGCTGATCCAGAAGCAGGCGAACGACCCGCGCGCCGTCGTACGGCTGGCCCGTTCTCAGGAACGCGACCTGCGGTCCTGGTTGTACGACGAGGACGACAAGACCGACCAGACGCTGTCCGGTGCGGCGAAGCGGGCCGCTGCCGAGGTGGAGGATTCGCACGGCGTACCGGTGGAAGTGGTGACCGTCGGCGACTGCGAGCTGACCGAGGGACTGTCGGCGATGGTGCGGGCGGCACGGGAATCGATGGTGAACGCCGCGAAGCACTCCGGAGCTGACAAGATTGACGTGTTCGTCGAGGTCGACGGCGACCGGGCGGAGATCTTCGTCCGGGATCGCGGGAAGGGTTTCGACACCGACGGGGTGCCGGAGGACCGGCTCGGTCTGCGGCACAGCGTGATGGGCAGGATGGAACGGCACGGCGGCCGCGCAACGGTGCGGTCGAACCCGGAAACCGGCACCGAAGTGCGACTGGAGATGGACAGATGACACAGAGGCGAGTGGTCGTCATCGACGACCACGACATGTTCCGGGCCGGTGTCCGTAGCGAGATCGGTACCTCGGTCGACATCGTCGGCGAAGGGGCCGACGTCGATTCCGCGGTGAAGGCGATCGTCGCGACCGAACCCGACGTCGTGCTGCTCGACGTCCACCTGCCCGGCGGCGGTGGTACCGAGGTGATGAAGCAGGTGCACCAGCGGCACCCGGACATCAAGTTCCTGGCGCTGTCGGTCTCCGACGCCGCCGAGGACGTGATCGGCGTGATCCGGGCCGGCGCCCGCGGCTACGTCACCAAGAACATCAGTGGGACCGAGCTGGTGGACGCGATCGGCCGGGTGGCCGACGGCGACGCCGTGTTCTCGCCGCGGCTGGCCGGGTTCGTGCTGGACGCGTTCTCGGGCGCGATCGACATCGCGTCGGTGGATGAGGATCTGGACCGGCTCTCCCAGCGCGAGCGCGAGGTGCTGCGGCTGATCGCCCGCGGCTACGCCTACAAGGAGGTGGCGCGCGAGCTCTTCATCTCGGTGAAGACCGTCGAGACGCACGTCTCTTCCGTACTACGGAAGCTCCAGCTCTCCAACCGCCATGAGCTAACCCGCTGGGCCACCGATCGCCGCCTGGTCTGAGCCCGCAGCCGTCAGGGACCGCATCTGGCGCAGTGGTGACAACAGCAACCACAGCGCCGGAAGCAGTCCGCCCACGGCCGCGATCCACAGCGTCGCCCGCAACCCGGCGAGTTGACCCAGACCGCCACCGGCGAGCGCGCCCAGCGGGATCGCGCCCCAGCTGAGCATCCTGGCCGACGCCGACATCCGCCCGAACATCTCCGGCGGACACGTGTGCTGCCGGAACGTCAGGCTGAGCACGTTGTAGACCGCGATCCCGTAGCCGGTGGAGAACGTCGCCGTCGCGAACAATGCGATCGCCCATCCGCGCCCGGCCAGCGGAAGCAACAGCCCGAACGGCTGCGCGACGCAAAGCACCACCACAATCGCCCGAACGTCCCCGAACCGCCTGCTCCAAGCCCCGGCCGATGCGGCGCCCAGGACCTGTCCGAGCCCGCTCGCCGCCAGCAACGCGCCAACGGCAGCTGACGGAAGCCGCAATTGATCCACCAGGAACAGCACCTGTACTGCGAAGCCGAGGTTGAGGAAGAAGTTGTACGCCGCACCGCAGACGACGAGCGCCCTGATCGCCGGATGGCCGAAGGTGAAGCGCAGCCCCGCCGCCACCTCGGACCGCAGTGACGTACCGGTGCGCTGAGCCGGTCTGGGCTCAGGAAGCCGCCGGATCAGCAGGGCCGAGGCGAGATAACTCAACCCCGCAAGGCCGGTCGTGTTCGCTGCGCCGATCAACTGGGCGGCCGCCCCGGCCAACGGCGGACCGCCGAGACGAGCGGCAGCTTGGGTCGTCTGCATCCGCCCGTTCGCCCGAGTCAGGTCATCAGCCGGTACTACGGATTGCACGATCGCCGGCGACGCAACGTCGTACAGGACTGTCATCGCGCCGATCAGCAGGCTGACCGCCACCAATTGGACGAAGGTGAGAAGTTCGAGCGCCGCCGCTGAGACGATCGTTGCTAGCAGCAACAAGCGGGCCAGGTTGGCGAGCATCATCACGCGGCGCCGGGGGAACCTGTCGACCCAGGCTCCGGCAGGCAGGCCGACGATGGCGAAGGCGGCGGTTGCGGAGGCGGTCAGGATGCCCATCTGCCAGGCGGAGGCGCCGAGTACGGTGACGCCGACGAGTGGGATCGAGGTCGTTCTGAGTGACGTGCCGGCCTGGTTGACCGTGTCCGCGGCCCAGAGCTTGGCGAAGGTTCCACTCATCGAGACTTCAGCCTGATCAGGTCGGTTCGCAGGGTCTCCTCGACGAGCGACGGGGCGACGTAGGCGAACGGCTGGTCAGTTCCGAGTGCGACGTAGCCGGCTGCGCGCAGGGTGACCGCGAAGTCGACACCGACGCGGTGACGCTCGTCGATGAAGCCCGTGCCGTGCCAGGGCAGCAGTGAACCGCCTAGGTAGCTGAAACCGAAGGCGCCTGGCCGGGGCGCGCCACTGGCGAGTCGGAGATACGGGAGGGTGTCGAAGAGTTGCAGTTGGTGGTCCGCGGTCGCTACTGCGGTGTACTGCGTGGTGTCTTGCCATGCCCGTCGCAGTACTTCACGTCGTGCTTCTCCTAGCGGTCCAGTCGTCGTGTAGATGTCGGAGAGGACTGCAGTGGTCCATGCAGGGTCGGAGCCGCCGGGGACCGGTACGGAATAGATCATCGAGCGGAACAAGGCATCGAAGGGAACTGCTGCCAGGCTGTTCAGGCGGTTGGTTGCGGATGCGGCGTCGCAGTACCGGATCGTCTGCGCGATCTGTCGGTGTAGACGTTCGATCAGGGAAGCGCGTTGTGACCAGCGCTCGGGAGAAGCGGTTTTTAGTGCTGCTGCTTGGTCGACGATCGTCACTGTGTTCTGTAGATGGAGTCCCGTGATCAGGTCTTCGAGTGCTTGCCGGTAGATCGATAGGTCGCTAGCGGGGCGTGGGCGGTAGTACCCGCCGTCAGCTAGCAGGGTGATGTGGACGCCTGGGCTGTAGAGCTGTCGGTAGGCACCCGCTAGTTCGGCCAGCCTGATCAGGGCCCCCGCCTCGGCGAGGTCGGGGAGTGGGCCGGATGCCTTCAGGCCGTTGTCGCATTGTTTGAAGGGGAATCCACGCAGAGCAAGGGGAATCGGCTCGCCGGCGGCGATCGCCTGGGTGATGTGGCGGTCCGTTGCCGGGGCGTTCGATCGTGATCCTTTGAGGAAGCGGTTGCGGGTGAGCAGGTGGATCAGTGCTGCTTCGGGATCGCGAGGAGCCTTGGCTGCCAGGCGATCCGCGGCGTCCTCGGCCGATCGCAGCAAGCCGTCGAAGAGGGCGGCTTTGGTCGAGGAAGAGAAGCTTGCGGTCCGTAGTACGGGCAGTTCTTCCAGGTCGGCCAGGCCGACGTGGGCGAGCGAAGAAGCCTGCCGGACCGGGGCCGTGGTGTGGCGGGCCAGGACGGTGGTCATCGTCCTGGCCCGCCGTCGATCAGAGGTTGGCGTCGCCGAAGCGAACGGCCTCCTCGATGCTCTCGATCAGCTGTTCCTTGCCCATAGTGGCTCTCCTCCTTCATCTGTGGGATATCGCCGGTGCCGGTCACCGGACGCTGGTGGGGACGAGGGAGACGAAGCTCGGCGTCTTCTCCCGTCGGCCGGTCCGGTGGAAGTCGGCTTCCGCCGCTTCCCGGACCGTGATGGTGAGCCGGTCGCCGACGACCGATCGGACCGCCTGCTCGACGGCCGCGGCAACCCCGTCGACGCAGGGGCCGTCAACCCACCCGTCAGGCCGGCGCTCATCGGGGGTGTGCGGCAGCGGGCTCACCAGGATCGTCAGGCCTTGTTCGTCCTGGACGACTTGAAGGCGGCTGAGGGGTACGTGCTCGATCGCGCGGACGACCCGCAGGGCATCGATCGACGTTCCGTCTCCGAAGGCGATCGCGCCGTGGTCGCGGCCGGCGATCAGGCTCAGGGTCGGTGCCGGGTCGCCGCAGCCGCAGGGCTCGCCGGACCAGGCGGCGATGTCGTCGGTGCGGTAGCGGACGAACGGCATCACGGGGTTGAAGAAGTTGGTGACGGTGACCTCGCCCGGTACGCCGGCCGGGACCGGCTCGCCGTCGGCATCCAGGATCTCCACCCACAGGCGATGCGTGTCCACGTGCATGCTGCCGTGGTCGCATTCGGAGGCGACCGTGCTGACCTCGTTGAGCGCGTACTGGTTGCGGACCTTGCCGCCGAAGAAGTCACTGAACAGCTCGCGGAGTGGCTGGGTCAGCGTCTCGCCGAAGGTGCGGATCACCGGTACGGCGAGGTGGTCGATACCGGCTTCGACCAGCAACTCCACCAGGCCGGCGATCCGGGTGGGGTGGCTGAAGACTGCATCGGGGGCGAAGGCGACGCAGCGCCGGGCGATCTCGGCTCTGGCTGCCTTGTCCATCTCTTCGAGGAAGCCGAACTCGGCGACGCGGGTGAAGCCGGTGTTGACCGCCGTGTACTCCAGCCAGCCGGCGCCGCCCATCTTGAACGGCTGCAGCGTCTTGCGGTCGAAGGGCAGCCCGTACGCCGTTTGGCGGGCGAGCTCGGTCGCGGCGGAATGGATGAGATGTTCCGCACTGTGGATGATCCGGAGCGGACGGCCCGTCGTACCGGAGGTCACCACTGCCACGCACTGTGCTGGATCTAGCTGATCGGAGACGTGGGCGGAGAGGTCGTCGGTGATCTGCTCCTTGGTCAGCGTCGGCAGGGAGCGCAGGAGTTCGTGGGGGTCGTCTGTGGGGTTGATGCCGAGGTCACGCCAAGCCGGCACGTCGGTCAGCACCTGGCGCAGAAGGGCGTCCAGGCGTTGGGCCTGGCGTTCAGCTTGTTGCTCGGCGGTGGGCCGTACGGCGTACAGGTCCTGGTAGGCCTGATAGACGCGAGGGAAGCGGAGTGCCTGCCCGATCAACTCCGGCTGGATGCGTGCCAGAACCTCGCTCGTCAACCGTCAACCCCCAGTGCGTCGGCTCGACCTACCTCCCTCACCGTCCGCCATCCGGAATCCCACTTTCAAGCGTTTCAACAAGATCCGAAATGAGCCTCGGTGCGCGCCGCAGTGCGGGCGGGGGTGGCGGGATTTGGACAGGGCACATGTTCGCCACCCCGACAGGGGCGCCGGGGGCTTTGGCGCTGTTATACCGTCGATTCCTATGGAGCGGAATCTCACTGCCGAACAGCTCGAACTCTTCGAGAAGGAGTTCGCGGCGCACCCGGCGTACCGGGTGATGCAGAACGCGGTCACCCAGACACCCATCGCGACGATCGCACTCGATCGTCAGGTGGTGACGAGCATCGACCATTCGGTGTCGAACCTGCTCGACGACTGGAAGGTCACGAACCAGAAGAAGAGCGGCCGGTGCTGGCTGTTCGCCGGGCTGAACCTGCTCCGGGTCGGCGCCGCCGAGAAGCTCGGCGTCAAGGACTTCGAGTTCTCCCAGAACTACCTGCTGTTCTGGGACAAGTTCGAGCGGTCGAACTTCTTCCTCGAGGCGATGATCGAGACCGGCGACCGCGACGCCGACGACCGGACGGTGGCGCACCTGCTGTCCGACCCGATCGGTGACGGCGGCCAGTGGAACATGTTCGTCGCGCTGGTCCGCAAGCACGGCCTGGTGCCGAAGACAGCGATGCCGGAGACCGAGAGTTCCTCGTCGACCGGCCAGATGAACGACACGCTCCGCCGGCTGCTCCGCCAGGGCGCGCGCGACCTGCGCAAGCTCGACGGTATCGAGGCGAAGCGGGCGCACAAGCAGCAGTTGCTGACCACGATCCACCGGGTGCTGAGCATTCACCTCGGGACGCCGCCGCAGAAGTTCCTGTGGCAGTGGAAGGACAGCGACAAGGGCTTCCACCGCGACGGCTGGACGACGCCGGCCGAGTTCGCCGCGGCGTACGTGACGCTGCCGGTCGACGAATACGTCTGCATCGTGCACGACCCGCGCCCGTCCAGCCCGGTCGGCAAGACCTTCACCGTGGACTATCTCGGCAACGTGATCGACGCGCCGCCGGTGGTCTACCTGAACGTCGACATCGAGCTGATGAAGAAGCTCACCCAGGACGCGATCGTCGGCGGCGAGCCGGTCTGGTTCGGTTGCGACGTCGGCAAGCAGATGAACGCCGACCTCGGTTACTGGGACGCGAAGCTGTACGACTTCGAGTCCGTCTACGACACCGAGTTCACGCTGGACAAGGCCGAGCGACTGGTGCACCACGAGACGCTGATGACGCACGCGATGCTGTTCACCGGCGTCGACGTGCTCGACGGCAAGCCGCGCCGCTGGCGGGTCGAGAACAGCTGGGGCGACGAGAAGGGCGCCGACGGCTTCTGGACGATGAACGACTCCTGGTACGCCGAACACGTCTTCGAGATCGCCGTACGCCGTTCCGCCCTGCCCGCCGAACTCCAGGCCCGCCTGGACGACGCCCCGATCGTCCTCCCCGCCTGGGACCCGATGGGTGCCCTCGCGGACTGACGCTCTCCACTTTCAACGCCCACCTCGCTACTTGAGGTGGGCGTTGTCATGTACTACGAGAGTGCTGCGCGGATGAGCGCGGTCCCTTCCTCCGGGCGCTCCAGCGTCGGGAGGTGACCGGCCCAGGGGAGCTCGACGATCTGGCCGTCGGGAAGGCGCTCGGCCAGATAGTTCGCGCAGTCGGTGAACCAGGCGAAGTCCTTGGCGCCGGTGAACATCCGCACCGGCATCGTCAGCCTGGCCGGATCCACTGGTAGCTCCTCGTTGTCCACATCTCCGGCCGGCACCTGCAGCTCGTAAGCCCGCCGCTGCATGGTTCGCAGAAGCTCGCGAGCCTCGTCATCGGCGTCGGGCCCGATCCATTTCTCGACGGTCAGCTCCGCGGCACCGTCCAGGTCACCGGCCTCGACCAGCCGGTTCTCCTCGTCCCAGACCGCCCGGAGATCAGGCGTCGGCACCACGTTGTCGGTCGGCGAGCAGAACTGGATCACCCGGCTGAACCGCTCCGGCGAGTGACAGGCAGCCTGCTGCACGACGTACCCACCGTACGACGCACCCACGGCGGCAACCTGCTCCGCGCCCACCTCATCGAGCACAGCCAGCAGATCCCGCGCATCGGAGTACTTGGGCTCGACCGGCGTCTCCCCGAACCCCCGCAGATCCACCGTGATCACCCGATGATCCCGGCTCAGATCACTCACCTGCCTGGCCCACATCCGAGAATCCGCCACCCCCGCATGCACCAGCACCACCGACGGCCCGTCCCCAACCACCCAACTCCGAATACTCATGCCCCGAACCCTGACTCCCCCCAACCAGTCCCCGCAAATCGTTTGTTCGGCAGCGCTCCTGCCCAGCTAGTCTCGCCGAGTGTTCACCCTTGCGGAACCACCGCTGTTCACCCGGCTGCGTGCTGCCCGTCGAGTGCTTATCGCCGGTGCCGGCGGCGGCTTCGATGTGTACGCCGGGTTGCCGCTCGCGCTGGCCCTGGTCGGACAAGGCAAGCAGGTTCACCTGGCGAACCTGTCGTTCGCAGACCTGAGCGCCCTGGAGTTGCGGGACCACGTCGCCACCGTTCGCGCCGACAGTCCTGGAGACGTGGGCTATTTCCCTGAGCGGACTCTGGCGCGCTGGTTGGCGCGCCGGGATGGCATACCTGTAGAGGTGCATGCCTTTCCCCGGGTCGGTCCGGCGCTGCTGCGTACGGCGTACCGGCGGCTGGTCGCGGAGTACGAGCTGGACGCGATCGTCCTGGTGGACGGAGGCACGGACATCCTGATGTGCGGCGACGAGGTCGGCCTCGGTACACCCGAGGAAGACATGAGCAGCCTCTGCGCGGTCGCCGGGATCGAGGGGATCGAACGGCTGGTGGTCTGCCTCGGTTTCGGGATCGACTCGTACCACGGGGTCAGCCACGCCGACGTACTGGAGAATCTGGCGGCGCTGGATCGTGATGGTGCTTACCTCGGCGCCTTGTCCATCCCGGCGAGCTCGGCCGAGGCCACGGCGTACCGGGAGGCGGTCGAGCATGCGCAGACGGCGACACCGGCCCGACCGAGCATCGTGAATGGTCAGATCGCCGCGGCGCTGCGGGGAGACTTCGGCGACGTCAGGTTCACCAGCCGGACTAGCGGCAGCGAACTGTTCGTCAACCCGTTGATGGCGATGTACTTCGCGGTCGACCTGGTCGGCCTGGCTCGGAACGTCGGCTATCTGCCGCAACTGGAGGACCTCGAACAGATGGTGGAGGTTTCGCTTGCCATCGAGCTGTATCGCGAGGAAGCTCCTCGTCGCCCGCGGCGGTCGATCCCGCACTAGCGCCGTTGGGCGAGGCGACTGGGGAGTGGAATGCACCTGGAGCGGGCAGCGGGGCTCCTCAAATTGAAGGGCAACCTGCGGCGGTGCAGTGAAGCGGTCTGGGTGCGATGTACGGGAGTGCTGGGGTGTTGGAGCGCCTTCCGCTGCATTGCTTTGCCGTCGTTGGCGGCACAGCGCGCGACGTCTTCGTGATGCCCGCGACGCTGCACGCGGTTCGAGGGGCCGAATCGGCGCTGCGGAGACGCACATCTCGGCAACGCGGGTATCGCGCGGGTTCGGTGACGTACGTGACCAGAACTTGCCAGTCATTGGACAGCGCATGACCCCACTCCAGGATCAGACCCGGCCACGGACCCTTTGGGGAGTCCAGCCTGGACCCGCGCCCGACGCGCCCGAGACGGTCACCGATCCGCTACGTCCGTTCAACCCGCGCTCGGCCCTCACCCCATGTGACACTTAGAGACAGAATGTCGCACTGAGTGTTCATTCAGGAGTAACGCTGCTTTAAGCGGATGACGGGCCTGTGTTAATAGGGGGACAAATAGATGGGGCCTTCGGCGCTCAGAGGGGGCTTTTCGGGGCGTTGACAACGTAGCCCCTTGTTTCCATGGCAGGTACTGTCGGCACGCTGTGAGACCATTAGGTGAACAAAAGCAGCCCCGGTCGGACACTCCGACTGGGTCGGAGGCCGAAACCGGGGCCAGATGCGTGCTTTCCAGGGCTACGCGCTTCTGACCATACCTACTCCTCCGGGGCGATGCACAGGACGTGCGTCACTTCGGACGCGAGTGGTCCGGTTCTGACCTTCGCCTACGCGAGACGAAGGAGAACTTCCATGGCTGAGAAGCCGAAGTACACGCCGGGTACCCCGGCACCGAAGTCCGGTCAGTACAAGGTTGTGGGACCCCGTGGTGGCGACCGTGGCCGCGAGGTCACGTCCACCGAAGGGCACCGACTGCCGCCGGCCCAGAAGGGCGAGCGGTACGTCCTGGACGACGCCACTCGGCACAAGCGCAAGTAGCCGCACCAACTGGGGGACAGTTCGCCGTCCCCCAGTTGCTGCGTGCTCCGTCTGGCAATCCCGAGGACAAGACAGGACTCCTGAACCATGAGCATTTCGATGTACCGACGTCAGTACCAGCAGAAGGTCAAGGAAGCAGCGGACGCTCAGAAGAAGGCGGCTGAGGCGCGCACGAAGGAAGCCGCGAAACGGCAGGACGCGAACAAGGCGCAAGGGGCGGCTCAGAAGTGCACAAGTCCCACCACGTACAAGTCGCGGATGAACGACGCCGATCGCGCCCTCACTGCGGCCAACAGGTACGGCAAGGAAGCCTCCGAGCTCGAGAAGAAGGCGGCGCGCTACGGCAGCGAAGCCGCGGACCTGCAGGTGAAGATCGCGAAGGCGGAGCAGGCCGAAGCTGACCAGGCCGAGCGGAAGCGCAAACGCGACGAGCAGCAGCGCAAGACCGAGCAACTGCGTCAAGCTCGGGAAGTCGCGGCCGAGCGGCACCGGATCGAGAACCGGCTCAGCGCTACGGAAGCGAAGGCAGATCACGCGTTGCGGAAACTTGCTGCACCGAAGGCGGAGAAGCTACGGGTCCTGATGCTCGGAGCGTCACCCGAAGGGGACCTGCGCGTCGGCCGGGAGCAAGCCAAGATCCGTAAGGCCGTCGAGCGAGCCCTGCACCGCGAGCAGATCGAACTCGACGTTCGTACCGCCGCAACCACCGACGATCTGCTTGACGGGATCGCCAGGTTCCGCCCGCACGTCGTGCACTTCAGCGGGCACGGTGCCGACCAAATCATCGGCTTCGAGGACGACGTCGACGAGCGCCACATCGGTGTCGTTGTCACCGTGGACGGCTTCGGCTCGGCCTGTGCCGCGACCGACACTCCGCCCATCCTGGTGGTGCTGAACGCATGCAAAACCGCGTCGGCCGCTGAACGGCTAGTCGCGCGTTTCGCACCGATTGCCATCGGAATGACTGGCGCGGTCGACGACATCGACGCAATCACCTACGCGACAAGCCTGTACGCCTCGATCGCCAACGGACACTCCGTCAGCTCCGCCCACATGGCGGGCAAGGCAGCGGTCGAACTCGCCGGCGGCGAGTACGAGATGCCGTGCCTCGTAGCAGCCGACGACGTCGACCCGACAGGTGTGAAGCTGGTGAAGCACTCGGACGAAGAAGAAGCCGCCTAGTAAGCCCGGACCTTCTCCTGGGCGACACGATCTGGAGCTCTGGGCTTTCAAGGATGTTCGGCGAGAGAACTGAGTCGGAGTCAGGCGCCAAGGATGGAGAAAAGTTCTTCGAGCCGGCGCTGAGTCTCACATCAGTACCCAACGAAGAGGAGGGCCGCTAAGTGTCGATCCCATCGACGAGCACCCAGCTGCTGATCCTGCTGTTGTTCGTCGTACCCGGCTTCGTCTACCAAGGCGCCCGGATCAACATGCGGGGCCGGCGGCCCGCCGACGTCGAGTTCTCCACCCGGCTCATCACCGCCATGGTCACGTCGGCCGTCTTCGGTCTGCTCTACCTCGCGATCGCGGGCTCGTTGCTCGTCGAGGCAGCGAACGGTGAAGGCTGGCTGATCAGTCATCCTCGCCTCGGAGCCCTCATTGCGTTGGTGGCAATGTTCGGCATCCCGGCCGCGGTCGCACTGGTGGATCTCTCCGAAGCAAGGCTCTGGAGGAAACTGACAGCGCGGGCTTCCTACGACGTAACACCAACTGCATGGGACAAGGCCTTCCAGGAAGGCCAGGAGTGCTTCGTACGCATCCTGACCGCGAACAACAAGTGGATTGCCGGGTACTACGGGACATCGTCCTACGCGTCGTCGTTCCCCGAGAAGCACGAGGTCTACCTCGAGTGGGGGTTCGAAATCGATGAGAACGGCCGGATCGGCAAAGCGATGCCGGACAGTTATGGCCTAGTCGTTCAGTGTGACGGCGCGGTCCTGATCGAGATGCTCGCACCAGGAACCCCTGGAGCACCGGAAGCTCCGGAAGAGCCGCGCCGCCGGCGCCGGCTACGTCTGACCCTGAGCTAAAGGTCGAAGAGAGGAGAGGTATGTCGAAGAAACTGCCGCCAAGCCATGGCGGGTATCGCGCCAAGCCAGCAGGCGGCAAGGCTGAGCAAAAGACCAAGAACGATTCTGCAGGGAAGCGGATCCCGCCCGTGCCCCCGCGTCCAAGCAACGGGGGCGCGACCAGTGCCAAATAGACGAACGCGGATCACCGGGGAGAACCAGACGACGGCGGAACGCGGCTGGAAAGGTCCGGTAGCAATCGCCCCGACACCACCTCGAACTCCGCCACCGCCGCCACCCCGGCCCAGCAAAGGAGCTGCGACCAATGCCAAATAGAGACGATCGACTGCCAGCACGGCCCAACCAACCGGGTGAAGAGAAGGGCTGGAAGCCCGCGAAACCGAAGCCGGCCGCGGCGCCTCCGCGTACCCCTCCCCCGCCCCCACCATCAGGAGGAAGCAGCGGAGGCGTCAGCAGTGCCCGATAGTCCGAGAGGCGAAGCGAGCCCGAACAAGGCGGGCATACAGGAAGGCTGGAAGGGCCCGAAAACAGTTGCGGCACCTCCGCGGCCCCGTACACCTCCCCCTCCACCGCCGACAAACGGTGGCGGGAAACGGTAGATACCGCCAGCGGCCGGCGGCCACTCTCGAAACCCGTAGACGAGAGCGAGGCACGGGTGTTCAGTACTTTGCACCGCGAGTTGGGGCGCCAGCCCGCCGCTGTCCGGGGGTGGTGGTGAAGGTTTGTTTGTAGGTGTGGATGAAGGCGCTGGGGGTGGACCAGCCGCAGGTTAGGGCGACTGTGGTGACGGGGTGGGAGTCGGCTAGGAGGATGAGGGCGTGGTGGAGGCGGAGTTGGGTGCGCCATTGGGGGAAGGTCATGGCGAACTCGGTGCGGAAGAGGCGGGAGAGGGTGCGTTCGCTGGCGCCTACTGCGGAGCCCAGGGCTGACAGGGAGCGGTTGTCGGCTGGGGTGGTGTTGAGGATTGCGCAGACTGCGGCTAGGCGGGAGTCGCGGGGTGCTGGGAGGCGGAGGGCTGTCTGCTCGGTGGAGAGTTGCAGTTGGTCGAGCAGTACTGCGCGGAGGCGGTGGCGAGGTGCACTGTCGTCTGAAGGGTCGTCGGTGTAGGCGATGATCAGTTCACGCAGCAGGGGGTGGACTGAGAGGACTGCTGGCTTGTTGAGGCCGAGGGGGTTGTCAGTGAGGCCGACTAGGTGGAGCGCGGTTTCGCCGTAGGCGCGGTGGGCGTGGGGCGTGCGAGCGGGGACCCAGATCGCACGGGTGGCGGGTGCTACCCAGGTGCCTTGGTCGGTGGTGATCGAGTTGACGCCGGCGGCCGCGTAGACGATCTGGTGGTCGTCGTGGACATGCAGGTCGATCCGCTCGCCGCCGGCCAATTGGCGCAGGGCGGTCGGTGCTTCGGGTTGCTGGCGGATTTCTGACATATGTTGTCAGATTAGCGGAAGCCAGCCATGCCCTTTAGGTTGCAGCCTGTCAGCATGGCGAAACGCACTGCAACCCTGGTGATGGCAGTCGGTCATTCCGGCGTGGATTTCTACCAGGGACTGATCCCCGTCCTCGTACCGTTCCTGGTGCTCGACCGAGGTCTCAGCTACTCAGCTGTCTCCATCGTCGTTCTAGCTGGAACAGTGGCGTCCGCTGCAACGCAGCCAGCTTTCGGTTGGCTAGTGGATCGCCGGACACTTCCCTGGATCCTCCCGGCCAGCATGCTGGCCTGCGTGACAGGCGTGGTGCTACTAGGCGCGTCCAGTTCCTTCGGCATGACCCTGGTCGCCGCTGCGATCGTCGGGCTGGGCGTAGCGGCGTACCACCCGTCTGCTGCTCGCATCGCTCGGACAGTGACAGGCGGCGGTCATCGGGAGATGAGCTGGTTCTCTCTTGGGGGCAATGCAGGCTTCGTACTCGCGCCACTCGTCGCAGGCCCAGTCCTGTCCGAACTAGGTCTGCACGCGACTGCCTGGCTCGCAGTACCGGCTCTAGTGGGCATAGCAGTGACAGTGCCTGTGCTGTCGAAGTACAAGCCAACTACTGCCAACCGTGTTGCAGCAAAGGGCTCTGACGACTGGCCTGCGTTCGGCAAGCTCACATTGATCGTCGTACTGCGCTCCATCGCGTACTTAGGTCTCGCAGGATTCATCGGCCTGTACGCCGTGCAGCGCGTCGGCGGAGGAGGCCGAGCCGCAACAGCCGCCGTGTTCGCCCTCTACGCCGGGGCAGCCATCGGGACGGTACTGGGCGGCCGCTTCGCCGAGCGATGGGGCCGGCTGCCCGTAGTACGGGCTGGTTATCTTGCTACGACTCTGCTGTTGCCGGTGCTCGTCGTGGTTCCAGGGCCTTCGTTGTACGTCGCAGTAGTCCTAGTCGGTACTGCGTTGTCGCTGCCGTTCTCCCTGCACATCACACTCGGCCAGGACATGTTGCCGACGCGACCAGGAACCGCCAGTGGAGTCACGCTAGGACTGGCGGTTTCGGCTGGCGGACTGTTCGCGCCACTGATCGGAGCCGTCGTCGACCGGACGTCACTGAGGGCAGGACTGACTTTCCTCGTGGTGTTCGTCGCGGCTGCCTGGCTGATCAGCCGGCGACTCAGCCCAGCCGGATGACCGCGAAGCCCTCCGCGAGCCGGCCCTCGGGGAAGCCTGCGGCAGCAGCGTTCTGAGCGTTCCAAGCCCTGATCCGCTCCGGCAGCTGGCTCGGATCGGGGTGCTGGCTGACGTGCGACAGGATCGCCTTGACCTTCGCATCGAAGTGGTCGGTGATGTCCACGTAATGGTTGTTCTCGTGGTGCGCCTGCAGCCAGAGCTCGCCGACGGTCCACGCCTCCAGGCCCTCGTCCTCGAGCAGGTCCGTGAAGGCATACGGATTGCCGGCGGCCGGGAAGAAGGCCCGGGTGGTCGCCTCGCCGGCGGCCAGGTGATCCGGGTGCGAGGCCGGCATCCGGGCCCAGTTCCGCTCGGGCGACGAGGTGACGAGCCGTTGCGGCCGGACCTTCCGGATCACCCGCACGATGTCCCGGACGAGCCCGAGCGACGGCTCGAGCTCCCCGTCGGAGTAGCCCAGGAAATGCAGGTCCCGTACGCCGACGTGCTCGGCCGCCGTGGTCTGTTCGGCGCGGCGCACGGCGGGCATCTCGGCCCGGTCGCGCTCCGGCTCGAACCCGCCGGCCTGGCCGTCGGTCACCAGGCAGTAGCTCACCTCGATACCGGCCTGGGTCCAGCCGGCGATCGACCCGGAGGCACCGAAGTCGACGTCGTCGGGGTGGGCGACGACGACCAGGACACGCTCGATCTCTTCGTCAGGACGGGGATTTCCGGCAGGCAGGCTCACATCCCGACCTTAATTCACGCGTTCCCGAGGGCAGCCATCCCCGGTAGTTCACGCGTTCTCGAAGGCGGGCATCCCGGGGCGGTAGAGGATCACCTGGTCGACGATGCCGTACTCGTGCGCGGCCTCGGCGGTCAGCACGTGATCGCGATCGGTGTCGTGCCGCAGCTTCTCCACGGACTGCCCGGAGTGCGAGGCGAGGATCTCCTCCAGCTGGTTGCGGACCCGGACCAGCTCGTCGGCCTGCAGGATCAGGTCGGGGATCGTGCCCTGCCCGCGAGCGGCCGGCTGATGCAGGACCACCCTGGCGTGCGGGAGGATCGCGCGCTTGCCCGCCGTACCGGCTGCCAGCAGGACGGCGCCGACGCCGATCGCCTGACCGACGCAGACCGTCGCGATCGGCGTACGGATGAACCGCATGGTGTCGTAGATCGCGAGCATCGCGGACATGTCGCCGCCCTCGCAGTTGATGTAGAGCTCGATCTCCTGCTCGGGTTTGTCCGCCGCGAGGTGCAGCAGCTGGGCGATCAGCGCATTCGCGACGCCGGCGTCGATCGCCGTTCCGAGGTAGATGATCCGCTCGGACAGCAGGTGCGAGTAGACGTCCATGATCCGCTCGCCGCGCGGGCTCTGGGTGATGACGTTGGGGATCGTGTAGCTGCTCATCGGGTAACTCCAACTTTCTCGTGCTGCAACGGCATGACCTGGCCGAACGACTCGACGATGTGGTCGATGAAACCGAACTCGAGCGCCTCCGGGGCGGTGTACCAGTGGTCGTGCAGGGAGTCCTCGTGCACGGTCTCCAGCGGCTGACCGGTGTCCTCGGCGATCAGGTTCAGCACGGTGTCGCGGATGTACCGCAGGTCGTCGGCCTGGATCTCGATCTCGGCCGCCGATCCGCCGATCCCGGACGAGCCCTGATGCATCAGGATGCGCGCGTGCCGGAGCGCGAAGCGCTTGCCCGGCGTACCGGCGGACAACAGGAACTGGCCCGCGCTGCAGGCCAGCCCGAGTGCGAGCGTCGACACATCACACGGCACCAGCCGCATCACGTCCCGGATCGCCAGCATGGAAGGGACCGACCCGCCGGGTGAGTGGATCCATAACGCGATATCGGTCCCCGGATCCTCGGCGGCAAGCGTGAGGATCTGCGTCGCGAGCAACGTCCCGTTGTCGTCGTTCAACACCCCATCGAGCACAATCACCCGCTGTCGCAGCAGTTGTTGCCTGGCTTCCGGACTGAACATGGGCACTTTGGACTCTTCAGACATGTCTTCAGCCTGTACGCCGCTCGCCCGCCACCCCACCTTTTCTGCTGTCAGCAGGTCTGCTCTCAGCCGATCGAGTGCAGTTGTCGACCACGGGAGTACTGCGGACTGTCCACTGTGGGCGGACGATTCACCTCACGCTGCTGGGCCAGTGTTTGAGGTCCACAGACAGGGGAGGTATTCATGTTCACGTTGCCGGCTGGGCGGCGGGGTAAGTGGGGTGTCGTAGCGGTCTGGGTGCTGTTGCTGGTGGCGGTGTTCCCGTTGGTCGCGGGCCTGAGCGATGTGCAGAGCGACGACGCCACCGATCAACTGCCGGGCGGCGCGGAATCGACGCTCGTGCATCAGACCGAGGACCGCGTCCCGGGCTCCGAGGACGACGAGCTGATCGTCGTCTATCACCGCGACGGCGGTCTCGCCGACGGGGACAAGCAGGCGGTGGCGCGGCAGCACGCCGCGCTGGCACGGGAGTTCAAGGTCGACATGCCGCCGGTCCCCTCCGAGGACGGCACGGCCCTGATGTACGCCGTCGGCCAGCCGGCGAGCGCGGACGACCCGGGTGTCGCCAGGTTCGTCGAGCGGGTCCGGGCGGTCACCGCCGACCGG
Source organism: Kribbella sp. NPDC006257 (assembly GCF_040613535.1). Taxonomy (NCBI): domain Bacteria; kingdom Bacillati; phylum Actinomycetota; class Actinomycetes; order Propionibacteriales; family Kribbellaceae; genus Kribbella; species Kribbella sp. NPDC006257. Next base: position 94,412 of record NZ_JBEXSJ010000027.1, on the reverse strand, counting down.
CCGAGTGGTCTGCGGGCCGAGGTGACCGGCCCGGCCGCGATCGGGGCGGACGTCGACGCGGTGTTCGACGGAATCGACACCACCCTGATGCTCGTCACCGTCATCGTCGTCGCGATCCTGCTGATCATCACCTACCGCAGCCCGTTCCTCTGGCTGGTGCCGCTGCTGAGCGTCGGGGCAGCCGCGTACCTGGCGATGGCAGTGGTCCGGGTCGTCGCCGGCGCGCTGGACCTGAAGGTGAGCACGCAGAGTTCGTCGATCATGATCGTGATGGTGTTCGGCGCCGGGACCGACTACGCGCTGCTGATCGTCGCGCGGTACCGCGAGCAACTGCGCCACCACCGCGACGTGCACACCGCTATGCGGGCCGCGCTGAAGGGCGTGGGACCGGCGATCCTCGCGTCGGGATCGACGGTCGCCCTCGGCCTGGGGTGCCTGTTCGTGGCCGACATGAACGACATCTCAGGGATCGGCGTGATCGGTGCGCTGGGCATCCTGGCGACGCTGGTCACCATGCTGACGCTGTTCCCCGCAGTACTGACGGCGCTGGGCCGCAAGGTCTTCTGGCCGCGTGTCCCTGTCCTGGCCAGTACTGCGCCCGCCGGCCGCGACTGGTGGCGGTGGGTCTTCGCCCGGCCGTTGCGGTCGGCCGCGGTTTCGGCGCTGGCGCTCGGCTTGCTGGGACTCGGGGTGCTCGGGCTGTCGACGGACCTGAAGGAGGCCGACTCGTTCACCAACACTCCGGAGTCGGTGACGGGGTTCGCGACGCTTGATCGGGCCTACCCGGGCGAGGGTGGCCGGCCCTTCACCGTTGCGACTCCTACCGACCAGGTGGCGAAGGTGCTCGCCGTGGCCCGTGCGACGGACAAGGTGGTGTCAGCGGAAACCGAGCGCGAGGGCAACGGCTGGTCGCTGGTCGAGGTCGTACCAGCGGCTCAGCCGGACAGCGATGACGAAGCGGCCGTGATCAAGCGACTGCGGGCCGATCTGCCACCCGCGGCGCTGGTCGGTGGCGAAGGGGCCGAGCGCGTCGACGTCCAGGAGGCTAGCGCCGCCGACACCAAACTGGTGATTCCCCTCGTACTCGCCGTGGTGTTGCTGGTTCTGTTCCTGCTGCTCCGATCGCTGGTCGCCTCGCTGCTCGTCGTGGCCGCGGTTGTGCTCTCCTGGCTCGCGGCACTTGGACTTGGCTCTCTGGTGTTCGAGAACGTGCTCGGGTTCAGGGGCGTGGAGCCGACCTTGCCGGTGCTGGTGTTCGTGTTCCTGGTGGCGTTCGGCGTCGACTATGCGATCTTCCTGGTCGCCCGGATCACCGAGGACCGCAAGGAACTCGGTACCACCGTCGCCACCCGGCGGGCGGTGCGGGCCACCGCACCGGTGATCGCGTCGGCCGGATTGGTGCTGGCGGCAACCTTCTCGGTGCTGGCGTCGTTGCCGTTCGTGCCGATGGTGGAGATGGGCGTGGTGGTCGCCGTCGGGGTTCTGCTGCAGACTCTGCTGGTAGCGCCTGCGATGCTGGCGCCGCTGGTGGTGGGCCTGCGCCGATGGATCTGGTGGCCGAGCCACCCCACGGACAACCCACCACCGGCAGCAGTCCCGGACGAGTCGGTGCTGATCGGCGAGGAACGGAGCTGAGGGATGGGGACGGTGGCCCTGGCGGGAGCGAGGCGGTGGGGGATCGGCAGGGGCGACCTGCTGCTGACCGGGGCGCTGTTGATCCTGCCGCTGGCCGCCGTCTTCGCCCTGCCGTGGCACTGGCTCGAGGACAGGCAACTCGACGCTCTCGGGATCACCCTGCTCGTTCTGGCGACCATGCCGGTTCTCGTCAGACGCCGCTACCCGATCCAGGCGCTGCTCTTCTGTGTAGCCGTCCAGATGGCCTACCACGCCTTGAACTACACGCACGAAGTCATGCTCCCGGTAGTGGTGGTCCTCATCTACACGGTGTCCCTGGCCACCTCCCGCACCTCGACGCTCGCGATGGTCGGAATCAGCGTCGCCGGAGTCCTGGTGAGCGCGAGCGTCCCGCGAGACGAATCGATCGGCGCGGAGGTGATCAGCCCTCTTGGCTGGTTCGTGGTCGCCGCGGTCGGTGGCCAGGCGATGCGGCTGCACCGTGCCCTGCTCACGGAGACGAGCGAGCGCCGGGTCGCCGAGGAGCGGCTGCGGATCGCGCGCGACCTGCACGACGTGCTGGCCCACCACATCGTGGTGATCAACGCCCATGCCGGCGTGGCCGCTCATCTGCTCGACGAGCGCACCGACGATCCGGCCCTCGCGCCGATCTCGCAGTCGCTGCACACGGTGGCGGACGCGAGCAGCGGCGCACTGGCCGAGCTGAGAACCACCCTCGACGTACTCCGCGGCAACGAGGTCGACGCGGATCGGCACCCGACGCCGGACCTGGCCGGCCTGGCCCGGCTCGTAGCGGTCACCACAGCAGTCGGAGTACAGGTCGAGCTGCGCATCAAAGGCACCAGCCGGCCGCTGCCGCCAGCCGTCGAGATCACCCTGTACCGGATCGCGCAGGAGGCCCTGACCAACGTGGTGAAGCACGCGCACGCCCGACAGGCACTGGTGCAGCTCGAGTACGACGTCGGGGAGGTCCGGCTCGAGGTCACCGATGACGGCCGGGGCAGCTCCGACAGCGGCAGCACAGCCGGCTACGGCATCGCGGGGATGAACGAGCGGGCGCAATCCGTCGGTGGTCAGCTGGTCACCGGCGCCGGCCGGTACGGCGGATTCCGGGTCGCGGCGACCGTACCTACTCCGGGAGCGCGATGATCAGGGTGCTGCTGGCCGACGACCAGGAACTGGTCCGGAGCGCCTTCGCGATGCTCGTCCGCTCCGCACCGGACATGGACGTCGTCGGTGAGGCCGCCGACGGCGACGAGGCGGTCGAGCTGGTCCGGTCGACCCGGGCCGACGTCGTCGTGATGGACATCCGGATGCCGGGGACGGACGGGATCACTGCCACCGCCACGATCGCGGCCGACGAGGACCTGAGCGGCGTACGGGTGCTGATCCTGACCACGTTCGAGAGCGACCAGAACGTGGTGGCCGCGTTGCGTGCGGGGGCGAGCGGATTCCTGGTCAAGGACACCAAACCCGCGCACCTGCTGGCCGCCATCCGGACCGTGGCCGGCGGCGAGGCGCTGTTGTCCCCCGGCGCGACCCAGGCGCTGATCGAAAGAGTGCTGAGGCAACCCGATCCGGCCGGCCCGGCACCCGGCGCACTGGCCGCGCTGACCAGGCGGGAACGCGAGGTACTGACGCTGATCGGCCGCGGCCTGAGCAATGCCGAACTCGCCGGACAACTGGTGATCAGTCCGCTGACCGCGAAGACCTACGTGAGCCGGTTGCTGACGAAGCTGGACGCCCGCGACCGGGCCCAACTGGTGATCGCCGCCTACGAATCCGGCCTGATCCGCACCTCCGGCAAGGACGGGTGAGACACCTTCGTCCCACGCAATCGGTGTTTGTCGGTCGGGGTGTCTAAGGTGGTGGGCGATGACGACGCTCTTCTCTCCAGATGAACTCCCGATGCCGCTCGAGGAGCCCAAGAAGCACCGGCCCGACCCGGAAGAACTGCTCGAAGGGCTGAACCCGCAGCAGCGGGCCGCTGTCGTGCACGCGGGGAAGCCGCTGCTGGTGGTCGCGGGGGCGGGGTCGGGCAAGACGCGGGTGCTGACCCGGCGGATCGCGTATCTGCTGGCGGCCCGGGACGCGCATCCGGGCTCGATCCTGGCGATCACGTTCACCAACAAGGCCGCCGCGGAGATGCGCGAGCGGGTGGTCGAGCTGGTCGGCAACCGGGCGAAGCTGATGTGGGTCTCGACCTTCCACTCCAGCTGTGTGCGGATCCTGCGCCGCGACATCAAGCGGTTCGGGATCAGCTCGACCTTCTCGATCTACGACGACACCGACTCCCGCCGGCTGATGACGCTGGTCTGCCGCGAGCTCGATCTGGACGTCAAGCGATACAACCCGCGCGCGATCCTGAACTGGATCAGCACGCAGAAGAACGAGCTGATCGATCACGAGTCGGCGGCCTCGAAGACCTCCAACCACCTGGAGGAGACGTACGCCGAGTGCTACCGGATCTACCAGGAGCGGCTCGCGCAGGCCAACGCGCTGGACTTCGACGACCTGCTGATGACCACGGTCAACCTGCTGCAGGCGTTCCCCGAGGTCCGGGAGTATTACCGCAGAAGGTTCCGCCACGTCCTCGTCGACGAGTACCAGGACACCAACCACGCGCAGTACACGTTGATCCGTGAGCTCTGCGCGGAGCTGGAGCCTGGTCCGAACGACGGCCCGGTCAGCCCGCCGGCCGAGCTGATGGTCGTCGGTGACTCCGACCAGAGCATCTACGCGTTCCGTGGCGCGACGATCCGCAACATCCTCGCGTTCGAGGAGGACTTCGTCGGCGCCGAGACGATCCTGCTCGAGCAGAACTACCGCTCCACCCAGACGATCCTGTCCGCCGCCAACGCGGTGATCAGCCGCAACGAGGGCCGCCCGGCGAAGAACCTGTGGTCGGACTCCGGCCAGGGCGAGCAGATCGCGGTCTATGTCGCCGACAACGAGCACGACGAGGCCCAGTTCGTCGCGGACGAGATCGACCGGCTGACCGATGCCGACGGAGTGAAGCCGTCCGACGTCGCCGTCTTCTACCGGACCAACGCGCAGTCCCGGGTGTTCGAGGAAGTCTTCATCCGCACCGGCCATCCGTACAAGGTGGTCGGCGGCGTCCGGTTCTACGAGCGCAAGGAGGTCCGCGACGCGCTCGCGTACCTGCGGGTGCTGACGAACCCCGAAGACACCGTCTCGCTGCGAAGGATCCTCAACGTCCCCAAGCGCGGCATCGGCGAACGGGCCGAGGCCGCGATCGAGGCGCTCGCCCTGCGAGACCGGATCACCTTCTCGGCCGCGCTGCGCCGGGCCCAGGACGCCCCGGCGATGGCCAGCCGGAGCGCCAACGCGGTCCAGGGTTTCGTCGACATCCTCGACGAGCTGACCGCGATGGTCGACTCGGGTGCTCCGCCGGACGACATCCTGGACGTCGCCCTGCACCGCAGTGGGTACTACGAGGAGCTGCAGAAGTCACCGGATCCGCAGGACGAGACCCGGCTGGAGAACCTGGACGAGTTCATCTCGGTCGCCCGCGAGTTCGTCGAGGAACGCACCGCGGCCGCCGAACCGGCTGACCTGCAAGCGTTCCTGGAGCGGGTCGCGTTGGTCGCCGACGCGGACCAGATCCCGGACGCCGCGACCGACGGTGTCGTCACGCTGATGACGTTGCACACCGCGAAGGGCCTGGAGTTCCCGGTCGTCTTCCTGACCGGCATGGAGGACGGCGTCTTCCCGCACTCCCGGTCGCTGACGGACATGAAGGAGCTTGAGGAGGAACGACGGCTCGCGTACGTCGGGATCACCCGGGCGCGCCAACGCCTCGCGATCTCCCGGGCCGCCGTCCGGTCGGCGTACGGGGCTCCGCAGCACAACCCGCCGTCGCGGTTCCTCGAGGAGATCCCGGCCGAGCTGCTCGACTGGCGGCGCGACGAGTCGGCGATCACCCGCTGGTCGGGGACCGGTACGTCGGGCGCCGGCGGGGTTCAGAGTCGCTGGGAGCCGGCCCGCCGGACCGCCGCGGACAAGGCCGTGATCAGCCTGAACCCAGGCGACCGCGTCGTCCACGACAGCTTCGGGATGGGCACCGTCGTGGTCGTCCGCGGCGAGGGCCAGCAGTCCCAGGCCGACATCGACTTCGGCTCCGAAGGAGTCAAGCGCCTGCTGCTCAGATACGCACCGGTGGAAAAGATTTAGCTCTCGACGTGCCGAATTGACCTCGTGCTGCGACAATCAGAGCTTCGGCCCTCCCTGGACGAAGGTCCCAGCCCATGCCCAAGGCACCAGATGCGAACAACCGCCGGATCATCCTGGCGGGAGCGAACCCTGGGCTGAGGCTGTTCGACAAGGACGGCAAGGTCACCGCGTTCGCCTCGATCTGGATGGTGGACTGGTCGATCTGCGGGGCCGGGACGGCCGTCGTGCTCTGGTTCGACGGGATCGTCCGGGTGGTCTCCGAGGACGTCGACCTGGCCTCCTGGCTGGAGCGGTACTTCGTCCGCTCGTTCCTGGAGGTCCAAGGGCTGCCCTGGCACGAGCCCGCGGTGGAACGTGACCTGGTCCAGGTCTCGATGAGCCTCGCCGACGGGCTGAGCGTCAAAGCCGCCGACATCCAGATCGAGATGAGCGGCGTGCTGGACCGCAGGCTGTTCGCGACCGACAACTTCCAGCTCGCCGACGGCGTGCACAGCCTCAGCCTGGTGATCGCGCCGGTCCGCGCCGCCACCGTCTCGATCGGCGGCGCCTCGGTCCCCGGCTTCGTCCAGGTCGACGGCTCAGCCGACCGCCCCGGTTCGTCCGCCTTCCTCACCACCGCCGAGGTCTGGCGCCGCTAACCAGCCGTACTGCGGACAGCCGCTAACCGCCCGTACCGCGTACTGCCGCGCGGGCTCCTGGTAGCGCCCACCAGGTCTCCATCCGGGGTACTGCCGTCGCGTTCGGACCCTCGTCGCGCACCCGGTTCGCGCGGAACAGGAACGTGGCGATCCCGGCCGCCCCCTGCATCCAGCCGACACCCGGTGGCAGCAACGGCTCGTCCGCCCGGTGCTCGATGAACCGCCAGTAGGCATGCGGCCCTTCCCGGACAGCACGCTCGACCAACGTGTCCGCGAGGTGCAACGCGAAGCGGAGATCGTCGTGCTCACCGGAGCGGAGCCACGAATCCAGGAAGATGTCGCCGACGCCCGCCGTACCGCAGCAGCGCCCGTCGTTGTCCCAGAAGCCGGGGTGCACGCGCGCCGGCAGCCCCGACGTACGGACGCTGTGCAGGCAGCGGCGATGCCATGCCAGCGGTGGGTCGCCGGCGATCTCCTTGACCTCCGCCTGGTCCAGGGCGAGGAAGAGCAAGGACGTCCCGGACGCCCCGTGGCACCAGTTGTAGGTGTACTTGTCCTCGTCCGAGTCGTCGTCGGGGATGTAGCGCGGTACGACGAATCCCTGCCCGTCGGTGACGCCGACAGACACCAGGTACTTCGCGCCGTCGACCGCTGCGGCCGTCAGTTGGGGGCGGTTGAGCTCAGCTCCGGCAAGCGCGAGCACGGTGGCGACGCCGGCCGTCCCGTGCGACAGGTTCGGCATCAGCGCGAAGGGCTTCTCGCAGACGAAGCGATCAGGCACGAACGGCCAGCTGATTCCGTCGGCGGCCGGCTTGCCCTCGACCAACAGGATGTCCGCGGCCCGGTCGGCTACCTCGCGCGCCCCCTCGACACCGTGCCGCAAGGCCCACAAGGCGCCCAGCAGGACTCCGCCGGTACCGAGGGTGAGGTCGTTGAACCGTGCGTCCGCAAGCGCCCGTGGCGGCTCGAGGAACGTCTGCTGCCACCCGTCCGGCTGCGCGAGGTCCGACAGCCGCCGTACGGCGTCGCTCGCGCCCGGGATCCCGAGTGCGGTGAAGACGCCGATCGCGCTGACCAGGCCGTCGAAGTAGGTGTAGTCGGTCATCGTCGGGACCTGGCCGCGCAGCCGGTCGCCGATCGCAACGGCCAACCGCTGCTCCTCGGCCGTCCAGGGCCGGGACAACCGGATCTCGCTCAGCGCCTGGACGAGCCCGCCGATCCCGGCGTACGTGCCGTCGCGCTGGTCGGGGATGCCGTCGCTGTCGGAGTCCGGGATCCACGGACCGTCGTCCCAGCGGACCTGGTCGAGCACCCACCGCCAAGCGGCCTCGGCGACCTCACGAGGTGTCCGGGCAGACGTCATCGACCAATCGTGTCACCGAGCGGGGGACCAGGACGCGGTACGGCGTTGCGCAGCCGGATCCCGCTGAATTCCAGGGTGCTTCCGGTCACCGCATCCCAGAAATCATGGAGGGTGGGCAGCACCCGGAGCTGGATGCCGGCCTCGGCATGCAGCGCGAACAGGTCGCCGACCCGCTCGGGTGGTCCGAGTGGTTCCACGTCGGTCGTCGCGACGACCGCGGCCTCGCCTGGGGAGAAGGATTCGGCCGGCAACCGGTAGGCGTAGAGCTCGACCGTGCGGATCGCTTCGAGCCAGCCGTACTCGATCGCGTGCACGCGGGTGCCGCTGCCCTCGCCGATGATGCGGAGCCGATCGGCCTCGGTGGTGGTGGGGACGACCCAGGCCATCGCGCGGGGGCACTGCCGGGGGAACCAGTAGTCTGGCGCACGGTCGTGGCCGACGGCCCAGACGTAGGGGACCTTCTTCGTCGAGGTCGGCGCGACATGGGGACTGAACCGACGGATCGTCGGGTCTTCGGAGAAATGCAGGACTTCACCAGGAGCCGGACGCATGCGCGGCAGCCTAGTCAGCAGCGAGCGAGACCCGCCAAGCGATTAAGGATCAGGGGTTGAGGCCGCAGTGGTTGCGCAGCCACGGCATCGGGTCGATCGGGTCGCCGCCGTCGGGCCGGACCTCGAAGTGCAGGTGCGGGCCGGTGGTGTTGCCGGTGACGCCGACCGCGCCGACCTGGTCGCCGGCGTACACGGTCTCGCCGACCGTGACGCTGAACTTCGACATGTGGTTGTACCAGGTCTCGGTACCGTCCTCGTGCCGGATCCGGACCTGCCGGCCGTAGGCGCCGGCGAACTCGGCGCTCAGCACGACACCCTTCATCACGGTCCGGATCGGGGTGCCGATCGGGGCGGCGAAGTCGGTGCCGGTGTGGTTGCGGGCCCACCGGCCGCCGGCCTGACCGAAGCCGGCGGTGATGTGGTAACCGGAGATCATCATCTCGCAGCGGGTCGGGGAGGTGCGGGAGTTCTCGGCGGCGATCTTCGCGGCGGCCAGGGCGGCGGCCCGCTTGGCCGTCAGCGCCCGGGTGGCGTCGAGTTTCGCGGCCCGGGCCTTCGCGAACCGATCGGCCGCGGCTTGCTTCTTGTTCGCGTCGGCGCCGGTGAGTTCGACGCGGGAGGAGTCGCGGGTGGCCAGCTGGCGCCGCTCGATCCGGGCCGTGGTGACCTCGGAGAGCTGGTTGTCGCCCAGGTTGAGCGCGGCCAGGTTGATCGCGGAGTTCGCCTGGGTCGGCGAGGCCAGTGAGCTGTAGCTGAAGCCGACAGCTCCGGCCGCAGCTGCGAGGGCTGCGGTCAGACCGACGATCTGGGTACTGCTGGGGGTGTTACGCCGGGCTACACGATGCTTTGCACTGTGACGCGCCGCGTTGACGTTCTGCGCAGCGTTGCCTGGCGTGACGCGGCGAGCCGCGGCACGGTGCTGGGACACAACGTGGCCTTTCGGTCACAGGGGAGGGGCACTGTCCACCCCCGCGAGGTTTATTCCCCTCGGGGGTGCATGCACCATAACGGATGGGTCACGAGCCCACAAACCCCGCCACCCCTTTTTTCCGGCCACCTTCACGAAACCTTTGCATGCGCGGCTGCACGTGCATCTGGCGTGAGCCGTAAACCGGTTGCGGAGTCAGCAAATCTCGTTAGGCAACTGTGTCCTGTTCGTCGAGATGTGACAGAACCCCGGTGATCTGATGCACCACCTCGCCGTGGAACGGCAGCGACAGGTGGCCGACGCCGTTCACCCGGATGTTCTGCGCGTACAGGTCGGGATGGCTGATCCGGGCCCGCCGCTGCGGCACGATCAGCTGGTCGACGTCGCTGTAGAACGCGATGAACCTGGTGTGGCAGCCGGGCGCCGGCTCGGCCAGCTCGGCCATCAGGTCGCTGTCCGGCCGGAGCTGCCTCACCAGCGGCCACGGCAGCAGCCGGGCGGCCACCGTCCCCTGGTGCGGGGTGCCGAGCGTCACGCAGGTGTGCACCCGCTCGTCGCCGCCGAGACGTTGGATGTAGTACCGCGCGATCAGCCCGCCGAGGCTGTGCCCGACCACGTGGATCTGCTCGGATCCGGACTCCTCGCAGATCTTCTCGATCTCGGTCCCGAGCCGTTCCGCCGTACTGCGGACGTCGAGGGTCAGCGGTGAGTACGAGAACGTGTGGATCCGGGTGAACCCGCGGCGGAGCAGCTGGCGGCGCATCAGGGCGAAGACGGTGTGGTTGTCGATGATCCCGTGCGCGAGCAGGATCGGCGTACCGGCGGCCTGGACGTCGCCGACCAGGAGGCTGCGCTGGGCGGGGGTGAGGCCGGCCAGGTTGAGCCGGTCCGCCTGGTACTGCGAACCGCCGACCAGGCCGAACGGGTACATCGCCAGATGGGTGGTGATCCAGCCGAGTTCGACGGCCGCACCTTGCAGGACCCGGGGCGACAGGGCCGAGCGCGCGCCGTACTTGAATCCGTCGAAGATGCTCATCGGCGGTCTCCTCACTCAATCAGACCCCCCGACGTACTGGTCCGATCTCTTCTCACGGTAACCGGTTCCCCGTTCGCGTGGTCCGGAACACACAGCACCGTGTCTTATCCGTGAGGTGATGCTCGGCTAACCTGCGAGCATGTCTGCCACGAGCCCACTCAGAGTCGTCGTCGCCAAGCCGGGACTGGACGGCCACGACCGGGGCGCGAAAGTGGTCGCCCGCGCGCTCCGGGACGCCGGGATGGAGGTCATCTACACCGGCCTGCACCAGACCCCGGAGCAGATCGTCGAGACGGCGATCGCCGAGGACGCCGACGCGATCGGGCTGTCCGTGCTCTCCGGCGCGCACATGACGCTGTTCAAGAAGGTCCGCGAGCTGCTCACCGAGCGGGACGCCGACGACATCGTGGTGTTCGGCGGCGGGATCATCCCCGAGGCCGATCTGCAGCCGCTGGCCGAACTCGGCGTCCACCGGATCTTCACTCCGGGCGCGACCACCACCGAGATCGTCGAGTGGATCCGCGCCAACGTGGGCGACGCCTCCGCCACCGCCTGACGCTTCCCCGCGACTCTCCGGAGCGGTTCGGGCTGGTTACTGATCGGTAATACCGAATCGTTAAGAAACACCTGGTTGTGCGGGCCCGCGAATCGCGGTCGCATAAGCCATGCGTTTGTCTGTTCATGACGCTGAGTGCGGATGAGATGTGTGGCTCAGGACACATCGGCCCCGTTCTCGGTTACTGTCCGGACAGGGCCGCTCGCAGGACGGTGGGGGACTGCGAACGGACCGACGCAGGCCAACTGAGTCCCATCGGGAGAGGGCAGGTACACGATGAGGTTTGAACGATCACACACACGCCGGGCCGTGGCTCTGGCCGTCGCCGGCAGCCTGGTGCTGCTCGCGTCCGCGTGTGGCGGTGACGACGGCGGCAGCGGTTCCGGCGGGGGTACGACCGGTGCGCTCGAGGGGCGTGGCCCGATCACCTTTGCCACCGGCAAGGACACCTCCGGCTTCCTGCCGAAGCAGGTCGAGGCCTGGAACTCGCAGCACCCGACCGAGAAGGTCGAGATCAAGGAACTGCCCGAGGACGCCGACGCCCAGCGTCAGCAGATGATCCAGAACGCGCAGAACAAGTCCGACGCCTTCAGCGTGCTGAACATGGACGTCGTCTGGACGTCGGAGTTCGCGGCGAACCAGTGGATCACCCAGATCCCTGAGGACAAGGTGCCGGATCTGGGGAAGCTGATCCCGGCCACGGTCGAGACCGCGAAGTACCGCGACAAGCTGTACGCCGTGCCGATCACCTCCGACGGCGGGCTGCTGTACTACCGCAAGGATCTGCTGGACCAGGCAGGCGTGCAGGTGCCGAAGACCTGGGACGAGATGCTCGCGGCCTGTCTGGCCGTGCAGGGCAAGGTCCCGTCCGCCAAGGGGATGAGCTGCTACGCGGGCCAGTTCGAGAAGTACGAAGGCCTGACGGTGAACTTCTCCGAGGCGATCAACTCGGCCGGCGGTGAGGTGGTCGGCAAGGACGGCAAGCCGAACATCGACACCCCGGAGGCACTGGCCGGGTTGACGGAGCTGACCAACGGCTTCAAGACCGGCGCCATCCCGCGGTCCGCGATCACCTTCAAGGAGGAGGAGAGCCGGCGCGCCTTCCAGGAGGGCAAGCTGCTCTTCCTGCGCAACTGGCCGTACGTCTACGCGCTGGCCAACAAGACCGACGGCTCCTCGAAGATCGCCGGCAAGTTCGGCGTCGCTCCGCTGCCGGGCAAGACCGGTCCCGGTGTCTCGTCGCTGGGTGGGCACGACTATGCGATCAGCGCGTTCACCAAGAACAAGGCGACCGCGGTCGACTTCATCAACTTCATGGCGAGCGAAGAGCGCCAGAAGGCGAACATCGAAGGCACCTCGCAGGCACCGACGTACGCGTCCCTGTACGACGACCCGGCGCTGACCAAGCAGTTCCCGTACCTGGCGCCGCTGAAGGCCTCGATCCTCGGCGCCCAGCCGCGGCCACGGGTGGTCAAGTACGGCGATGTCACGGCCGCGATCCAGACGGCGGCGTACGACGCGCTGAAGAACGGCAAGGATCCCAAGCAGACCCTCACGGATCTGCAGACCAAGCTGAGCTCACTCATCACTCAGTGACGTAACCGGTCGGGGCCGGTGTGTAGCGATCCCGCTGCGCGCCGGCCCCGACCTGTCCCTACCCCCGGGCCAGGTCGCCCGGGCATCAGAAGGAGGCAGCGATGAGTGAGTCCGCCCCGGTCAACAACAGGTCGGAAACCAAAGCCAGCAAGCGGATCACGAGTTTCAACGAGGGCACCGGCCGGCTGGCCGCGGTCCTCCTCTCGCCGACGCTGATCGTGCTGGCCCTCGTGGTGCTGTACCCGATCGTCTCGGCGTTGCGGGAGTCGTTGTACACCAGCGGCACGAAACTCGACGAGAACGGCTTCGTGGTCAAGGGATCGACGTTCGTCGGCCTCGACAACTACTCGGCGATCTTCTCCGGCGAGACCGCGGACCGGTTCTGGAACGCGTTCTACAACACGACTTTCTTCACCGTCGTCTGCGTCGTGCTCGAGACGGTGCTGGGGGTCGCGATGGCCCTGATCATGCACAAGGCGTTCAAGGGCCGGTCCGTCGTCCGGGCCGCGATCCTGGTGCCGTGGGCGATCCCGACCGTGGTGTCGGCGCTGCTGTGGAAGTGGATCTTCCAGGCCGACGGCATCGCGAACACTCTGATCGGATCCCAGATCCTCTGGTCGACCGACGGCTGGCAGGCCAAGTTGTCGATCATCATCGCCGACACCTGGAAGACGGCGCCGTTCATCGGGTTGCTGGTGCTGGCCGGCCTGCAGACGATTCCGGCCGAGGTGTACGAGGCGGCGAAGGTGGACGGTGCGAGCGTGATGCAGACGTTCCGCCGGATCACCTTGCCGCTGGTGAAACCGGCACTGCTGGTGGCAGTGCTGTTCCGCATCCTCGACACGCTGCGGATCTTCGACCTGCCGTTCGTGCTGGTCGGGCCGCACAAGCCTTCGGTGGAGACGTTGTCGATGCTCGGCTACGACGAAGCCTTCAACACCAGATACGGGCCGGCCGCGGCGTACGCGACCGTGCTGTTCCTCTATGTGGCAGCGACCGCCTACGTCTTCGTGAAGGTGCTCGGTGCCGACGTGATCGGTGAGGCCCGGGCGAGAAAGCCCGGTGGTGGTAGCAGGCGGCGCCGGCGTGGGGTCGTGGCTGCTGGTCCGGCGGCAAGCCTTGCGGGAGGTCAGTGATGAGCACGAACGTGAAGGTCGCCGCGGCTGAAGCGAGCCCGTGGCGCAAGTGGGCACCGCTGGTCGGCGTCGCCCTCATCGTCATCTACTGTCTGGCGCCGTTCTACTGGATGGTCGTCTCGGCCTTCCGGCGGCCGAGCGACCAGTTCTCCAACAAGGTCATCCCGGCACCGTTCTCGATCCAGAACTTCAAGGACGTCTTCGGCCAGGGCAACGGGTTCGGCCGGGGTCTGCTGAACAGCCTGATCGTGGCCGGCACCGTGACGATCCTGACCCTGCTGATCGGCATGGTCGCGGCCTACACACTGGCCAGGCTGGACTTCAAGTTCAAGAACGCGGTGCTGGCGATCATCATCACCACGTCCATGTTCCCCGGCATCTCGCTGGTGATCCCGCTGCTGAAGCTGTTCATCAACATCAAGTGGATCAACACCTACCAGGCGATGATCGTGCCCAGCCTGTCGTTCGCCCTGCCGCTGGCGGTGTGGAACCTGACCGCGTTCTTCCGGCAGATGCCGCGCGAACTCGAGCAGGCGGCGATGGTCGACGGCTGTACGCCGGCCCAGGCGTTCCGCAAGGTGATCATCCCGCTGGCTGCACCGGGTGTGTTCACCACCGCGATCATCACCTTCATCGCGGCCTGGAACGAGTTCCTGATCGCGCTGAGCATGACCAACAAGAAGTCGATCCAGACCGCGAACGTGATCATCCAGCAGTTCGTCGGTACGACGGGCCGCGACCAACCCTTCGGTAGCCAGATGGCCGCCGGTGTGGTGGTCACGATCCCGCTGGTGATCGCGGTACTGATCTTCCAGCGCCGCATCGTGGCCGGCCTGACAGCTGGTGGCGTCAAGTAGTCAACTGACGAAAGGAGGCCGGGGCACCAGCCCCGGCCTCCTTCTCTGTAAGCCCTTCGGCATCGCGTGGTTTGGTGAGCGCTGACTGCACATCTACAGTTACTCTCCGTGCCTGCCCATGCGTTCGTCGACGAGTCGATCCGCAACGATTACCTGCTGTCCGCCGCTGTGGTTGCGACCGGCGACCTGTCCGTGGCGCGTGGCAAACTTCGCGAACTTTGCAAACCGGGCCAGCGTCGGCTGCACATGAAGGACGAGAACGACAGCCGCCGCCGAGAGATTCTCAGCACCCTGGCGGGGTTGGGTTTGCAGGTGTACCTCTACCGGACAGCGATCGCTGGGCGCCCGATCCGGGACAGCCGTGATCAATGCCTGGAGGTTCTTGTCGGGGCGTTGCTGGACCTGGGCGTCACGCGCCTGGTGATCGAGTCATGTAGCCAGGACCGCCGCGACGAACAGGTCATCCAGCCCATTCTCAATCGACGGGCGGCGACGGGTTTCGTCTGGCTTCACTCGGTGCCCTCCGCTGACCCGCTGCTGTGGGCCGCGGATGCTACTGCCTGGGCCTACGGCAAAGGTGGTGACTGGCGACGGCGGGTGGAGTGCGTCGTCGCGGACGTCACGCAGTTGCCGTGAACGCGCAAAACCCGGGCGACCAGTCGTCCGGCTGGCTCCCGGGTTCACTTCCGCGGCTCCCGCCTTGGCTTGCTCAGTATACACACTCAGTAACGAGGCAGTTGTGCCTGCGGAAGCCTGCGGCATTCTAGTAGGCCGGGGCAATCAGGCCCCGGCCTCCTTGTTCTAGAGCTTCAGCCAAGCGGTGGCGTCGCTGGGGAGTTTGCCGTCGGTGAGCGGCTCGCTCGTCAGCAGGACGTTGCCGGGCAGGTCGATCGGGGTGTCGCCCAGGTTGACCACGCAGCGGAAGCCGGGGTCGCGGGTGAAGGAGAGGACTCCGGCCGGGACGTCTGCATCCCAGGTCAGTCGTCCTTCGCCGAGGGCTTCCTCGGAGCGTCGGATCCGAAGGGCCGCCTTGTAGAGCGACAAGTGGCTGTCCGGATCGGCTGCTTCCGCCTCGGCGGTCAGGGATGCCCAGTCGGCTGGTTGGGGGAGCCAGGGTTGGCCGTCGCCACTGCCGAAGCCGTACGGCGGTTCGCTGCCGCTCCACGGGATGGGGACCCGGCAGCCGTCGCGACCGCGGACGGTGTGACCGGAGCGCTCCCAGGTCGGGTCGTCCAGAACCTCTTCCGGCAGGTCCTCCACCTCGGGCAACCCCAGCTCGTCACCCTGGTAGATGTACGCGCCGCCGGGCAGCGCCAACTCGAGGAGCGCGGCGGCACGGGCCCGACGCCGGCCGAGCTCGAGATCGGTCGGTACCACGCCGGCACCTTCCAGGGCATCCCGCTGACTCCGCCCGTACCGGGTGCGGTGCCGGATGGTGTCGTGGTTGCTCAGCACCCAGGTTGCCGGAGCGCCGACGGCCCAGAGGTTCTCCGTGGTGTGGTCGATGACCTCGCGGAGCTCCTTGGCGTCCCAGGCGCACCGCAGTACGTCGAAGTTGAACGCGGAGTGCAACTCGTCGGGTCGCACGTACTGCGCGAGTCGCTCGGCCGGCGACAACCAGGCTTCGGCGACGAAGACTCTCGCGCCTTGCGGCGTACCGGCGTACTCGTCGGCGATGGCGCGCCAGCGCTGGTGGATGGTGTGCACGCCGGGCTGGTCGTAGAACGGGTTGCCGACGTACTTCTCCCTGGTCGGTTCACCGTCCTGCAGCGGTACGTCGGGCAGCGACGCGTCCTTGGCCATCGAGTCGGCCACGTCGATCCGGAAGCCGTCGATGCCGCGGTCGAACCAGAATCGCAGGATCGAGTCGAACTCGGCGATCACGTCCGGGTGGTCCCAGTTCCAGTCCGGCTGGGAGATGTCGAACAGGTGCAGGTACCACTGGCCGTCGTCGATCTGCTGCCAGGCGGGACCGCCGAACGCGGCCGGCCAGTTGGTCGGTGGCAGGCCACCTTCCTTGCTGTCCCGGAACCAGAACCGGTCGCGCTCGGGGGAGCCCGGGCCGGCCGCCAGGGCAGCCTTGAACCAGGGGTGCTCCCAGGAGCAATGGTTCGGGACCAGGTCGATCAGGATCCGGATGCCGAGCGCGTGCGCCTCCGCGATCAGCGCGTCCGCGTCGGCCAGCGTGCCGAACTCGGGGTTGATGTCGCGGTAGTCGGCCACGTCGTAGCCGCCGTCGAGCAGCGGGGACGGGTACCACGGGCTGATCCAGATCGCGTCGATGCCGAGGTCGGCCAGGTACGGCAGCCGGGCCCGGATGCCGTTCACGTCGCCGGTCCCGTCACCGTCCGCATCGGCGAACGACCGCGGGTACACCTGGTACACGACGGCGCTGCGCCACCAGTCGTCAACTGGTCTGCTCGCTTGTTCTGTCATGCCATCCAGCCTTTCACGCGCCCGCAAGGATGCTGTGACGGTCGTCTCAGCGCGTACCCCGACTGTCGCCGCGGCAGTGAAGGTGGCTAGTCTCAGCCCGACGGAACGCGCCGGCGACCGTGCCCCAGCACCCTTTCGTGCACCGCAACAGTCACTTGTCGTCGCGGCCCTACCCGAACAGGCGAGAGAGGGACCACAGTCGTGGATCTGATGGAGTACCAGGCGAAGACTGTCTTCGCCAAGCACGGTGTGCGGACGACGATCGGCGAGGTCGTCAGCACGCCGGCCGAAGCCCGCGCCGCAGCCGAGAAGATCGGCGGCAAGGTGGTCGTCAAGGCCCAGGTGCTGACCGGTGGCCGCGGCAAGGCCGGCGGCGTCAAGCTGGCGTCGAGCCCGGACGAGGCCGAGGAGCACGCCACGGCGATCCTGGGCCTGGACATCAAGGGTCACATCGTCCGGACGCTGAACATCGTGCCGGCCGCCGCGATCGCCGAGGAGTACTACTTCTCCTTCCTGATCGACCGCGCGAACCGTAACTACCTCTGCATCGCCTCCGCCGCCGGCGGGATGGAGATCGAGGAGGTCGCGCACACCAACCCGGACGCGGTCGCCAAGATCTCGATCGACCCGGCCACCGGTGTCGACGAGGCCAAGGCCCGTGAGATCGCCGAGCAGGCCGGTTACCCGGCCGACGTACTCGACGTCGCCGCGGTCGAGATCGCCAAGCTGTACCAGGTCTTCGTCACCGAGGACGCCTCGCTGGTCGAGGTGAACCCGCTGGTCAAGCTGGCCGACGGCTCGATGGAGGCACTCGACGGCAAGGTCACCCTCGACGAGAACGCCGACTTCCGGCACCCCGAGCACGCGGACTTCGCCGACGAGTCGGCCGAGGACCCGCTGGAGGCCAAGGCCAAGGCCAAGGGCCTCAACTACGTGAAGCTCGACGGTTCCGTCGGCATCATCGGCAACGGCGCCGGGCTGGTCATGTCGACTCTCGACGTCGTCGCGTACGCCGGTGAGGAGTTCGGTGGGGTCAAGCCCGCGAACTTCCTCGACATCGGTGGCGGCGCGTCCGCCGAGGTGATGGCGAACGGTCTGGAGATCATCATCTCCGACCCGCAGGTGGAGAGCGTCTTCGTCAACGTCTTCGGCGGCATCACCGCCTGTGACGCGGTCGCGAACGGCATCGTGCAGGCCTTCGAACTGCTGGCCGGCCGCAACGAGCACGTGAGCAAGCCGCTGGTCGTCCGGCTGGACGGCAACAACGCCGAGGAGGGTCGCCAGATCCTGGACAACGCCGGTCTGGCCGGTCTCGAGCGGGTCGACACGATGGATGGCGCCGCCAAGCGGGCCGCCGAGCTGGCTGCGAAGTAAGGGATCGAAGAAAAATGGCAATCTTCCTCACCAAGGACAGCAAGGTCATCGTCCAGGGCATGACCGGCTCCGAGGGCACCAAGCACACCACCCGGATGCTTGCCTCGGGCACCAACATCGTCGGCGGCGTGACGCCTGGTAAGGGCGGCCAGTCGGTCGACTTCGACGGTCAGGCCATCCCGGTCTTCGGCTCGGTCGCCGAGGCGGTGAAGGAGACCGGTGCGGACGTGTCGGTCGTCTTCGTGCCGCCGAAGTTCACCAAGGGCGCGGTCTTCGAGGCCATCGACGCCGGCGTCGCGCTGGTCGTCGTGATCACCGAAGGCGTCCCGGTGCACGACACCGCGGCGTTCTTCGCGCACGCGCAGGCCTCCGGCACGACCCGGATCATCGGGCCGAACTGCCCGGGCATCATCACGCCGGGCGAGTCCAACGTCGGCATCATCCCGGCCAGCATCGCCGGCGCCGGCCGGATCGGCCTGGTCTCCAAGTCGGGCACGCTGACCTACCAGATGATGTACGAGCTGCGCGACTTCGGCTTCTCCAGCGCGATCGGCATCGGCGGCGACCCGATCATCGGGACGACGCACATCGACGCGCTGCAGGCGTTCCAGGACGACCCGGGCACCGACGCGATCGTGATGATCGGTGAGATCGGCGGCGACGCCGAGGAGCGGGCGGCCGCGTTCATCAAGGAGAACGTGACCAAGCCGGTCGTCGGGTACGTCGCGGGCTTCACCGCGCCGGAGGGCAAGACGATGGGTCACGCGGGCGCGATCGTCTCCGGATCGTCGGGCACCGCGGCCGCGAAGCAGGAGGCCCTCGAGGCCGTCGGCGTCAAGGTCGGCAAGACGCCGTCCGAGACCGCCAACCTGATGCGCGAAATCATGCAGAACCTCAGCAAGTAAGTACCTTGAGAACGGCCCTGGGGATCATTCCCCGGGGCCGTTTTTCAGTTGTACTCCGCGGCGCGTTCGGCGGCGCGGGTGAGGACCTCGGTGAACGCCTTGTCGCCGATGTCGAGGCCCTTCAGGACCGGGTAGGTCAGATAGACCGCGCTCGACCCGTTCTGGGCGATGCCGATCCGGTAGGTGAAGACCTTGCCGCCGCCGGTGTCGTACGCCGCCTTCCAGGCCTCGCCCTTGAGCGAGCCGGACGACAGCGTGCCGGTCGTCTTCACCGTCACCGCGTCCAGGCCGGATTTGTTGCAGCTGTCCACGTTCTTGCGGATGCCGGTGACGAACGCACCCGCCGCGGTCGCGCTGGCATAGCGCGACAGGGTCTCGTCGAGACCGAACTCGGGCGGCACCTGGGCGTCGGGCGTCACGTAGGTGAGCGACTTGTAGCTGACCGCCTTCGCCTTCTTCAGGTCGATCTTCTCGCAGCCGGTGCCGTTGCGGGTGGTGGTCGTCGCGCTCACCCAGGGCTTGTTCACCGAGATCAGCACCGGGAGATCGATCGGGGCCATGAAGCCGGGGGCCTCGTTGCTCGGCAGCAACGCCGGGGAGGCGCTCGGCGTACCGGTGCTGCAGTTCGCGCCCGGCTGCTCGCAGATCCGCTTCAGCCCGGCGGCCGCCGTGTTCATCACGGCGTCGGGCTTGGGGACCGCCGTCCCGGTGCTGTCGTACTCGAGCACCATGGTGGCCTGGCCGGCCGTGGAGACCGAGATGGTCCGGAAGTTGCTGGTCTTCTCGCCGGTGGGCTGGCCGAAGACGGCGACCACGCCGCGCTTGCCGAGGCCGGCGGTGGTGTAGCTGGCGACCAGCCGCACCTGCGGGGTCGAACACGTGCTGAGCCAGCCGGTGATCGTGTTGTAAGTCTTGTCCGCGGCGGCCGAGTCGTTCGAGACCTCGACGTACTGGACCGCGTTCTCCTTGGTGGTCGTGTTCTTGAAGTTACGCACCCAGGTGCGCAGGCCGGCCGGATCGGCGAACCGCTGCGGCTGGCAGACGAACGACTTGTCCGGCGCGCTGCTGCCGTCGGCGGTGGCGCTGACCGCCCAGCTCCCGGCGGGGGTCAGCGACTTCGCGGTCGGGGCGTCGATCAGGCCCTTGGGATCGGAGAGCAGGTCCTCGCTCGGCTTGTCGTCCCCGGCCGCCGATTTCGCAGCCCCGGAGTCGCCGCCGCCGAACGCGTTCACGGCCGCGATGCCACCGCCGCCGACCAGGATCAGGACGGCCGCGCCGGCGCCGATCAGCTGGTTACGGCGGCGGGCCTGCGCCCGGCGTGCCTGCCGAGCCGCGGCACGACTGCCGCCGCGTGGTGCGCGGTGGGAACCCGACAACTCGCTCTCGACCTCCTGACTGATTCCGACCGACGGTACCCGGTGGCCCGGCATACACCCGGAGAGCCAGCCTGCCGAAGTCTTCCATACCTCGGCGTGTCCGCACGAGCGGTCCCCTCTCCGCGGGCGACGATGGAGCTCAGATGACCGACATGCTGAGCCGCCCAGGCAGCCGTGACGGCGGACCGCCCCCTGCGCCCGACCCGGCAGCAGCACCGACGAAGCCGGTGCTGCTGGCCGCCGTGATCGGTGCCGGGGCCTGCCTGCTGACCGGACTGCTGGCCTGCGCGGCCGTCGCGGTGGTCGGCTGGCTCGCCGCGTCCTTCGGCGGCGCGTCCGGAGCGGTCAAGGCCGGTGCCGCGGTGTGGCTGGTCGCGCACAAGGCGGGTGCCACGTTCGGTGGCGGCTCGGTCACGATCGCGCCGCTCGGGCTGACCCTGTTCCTCGCCTGGTGCCTGTACCGCGCCGGGCGGTTCACTGCTCGCGTCAGTGGCGCCGACAAGACCGGAGAGCTGGCCTTGGCCTCCGGCGTGCTCGCGGTCACCTACGGTCTCGCCGCGCTGTTCATCGCATTGCTCACCTCGGACAACTCGGTCAAGATTTCGCCGTGGTCGGCTTTCCTCGGCGCCGCGACACTGGCGATCATCGCCGGAACAGCAGGGGTACTGGTGGAGTCCGGTGCCGCCGCGGACATCGCCGATGCGACCCCGACCGGCCTGCGTGACGCAGTACCGGCTGCTGCCGCCGCAGTGCTGTCCGTCGTCGCCATCGCTGCACTCCTGTACGCCGTGATCCTGGCGATCCATTTCTCCCGGGTCACCTCGATGCTGGAGCTCCTGGACGCAGGGCCGGTCGGCTCGGTCGTGTTGTTCGCGATCTGCCTGATGCTCCTGCCGAACGTGCTCCTGTACGTCGTGGCGTTCCTCGCCGGCCCCGGCTTCCAGCTCGGCGTGGGGACGTCGATCGCGCCGACCGGGGTGGACGTGGGGAACCTGCCGGCCCTGCCGCTGCTGGCCGCCGTTCCGACTGACGGCGCTACCTCGACCTACCTCCTGGTGCTGACGGCTCTGGTGCCGCTGGCTGCCGGTGTGGTCGCCGGGCTCGTGATCACTCGGCGCGGCCTGAAGACGGTGGAGTCGGAGGCGCTGGGCTGGGACGCGTTCGCGCTGCGGGGTGCGATCGCCGCTCTGCTCGCCGGGCTCACGCTGATGATCCTGATGGTGCTGGCGGGTGGCTCGGCCGGTCCTGGGCGGATGGCCGAGGTCGGGATCCCCGGCGCGGTTCCCGCGGCCGGGGTGCTGACGGCCGGGATGGCGCTCGCCGCGGCGATCACGGCCGGTGTGGTGGCCGCGCGCCGGCCGGTGGTTGCGGAGGCCGATCCGGGGCTGGGCGACGTCGAGCGATAGGGTTTGCCGGGTGACAGACCCGACTCCCCCCGCGCGCCTGGTCGTGCTGATCTCGGGTTCGGGTTCGAACCTGCAGGCCCTGCTGGATGCGTGCGAAGACCCGGCGTACGGCGCTCAGGTGGTCGCCGTCGGCGCGGATCGCGAGGGGATCGCCGGGCTCGACCGGGCGGCCGCCGCCGGAGTGCCCAGCTTCGTGCACAAGGTGAAGGACCACGCCGAGCGGGCTTCGTGGGATCGGGCGCTGACGGCTTCCGTCGCGGAGTACAAGCCTGATCTGGTCGTCTCGGCCGGATTCCTGAAGCTGGTCGGCGACGACTTCCTCGCTGCCTTCGGCGACCGTTACATCAACACGCACAATGCGCTGCTGCCGGCGTTCCCCGGCATCCACGGCCCCCGCGACGCGCTCGAGTACGGCGTCAAGGTGGCCGGGGCGACGCTGTTCTTCGTCGACGGCGGCGTCGACACCGGGCCGATCATCAGCCAGGTGGTCGTTCCCGTCGAGGACGACGACACCGAAGAAACCCTGACCGAACGGATCAAGGACGTCGAACGCCGCCAGCTGGTGGAGTGGGTCGGCAAGCTGGTCCGCAACGGCTGGACCATCACCGGACGAAAGGTTCGACTGAAGTGAGCACCGACCGCAGGCCGATCCGCCGCGCGCTGATCAGCGTCTACGACAAGACCGGTCTGGAGGAGCTCGCGAAGGCGCTGGCCGGCGCCGGGGTCCAGCTGGTGTCCACCGGCTCCACCGCCGCCCGGATCGCGGCGGCCGGCGTACCGGTGACCAAGGTCGAGGACCTGACCGGGTTCCCGGAGTGCCTGGACGGGCGGGTGAAGACGCTGCACCCGAAGGTGCACGCCGGTCTGCTCGCCGACGTCCGCAAGCCGGACCACGTCGAGCAGCTCGCCGAGATGCGGGTCGAGCCGTTCGACCTGCTGGTGAGCAACCTCTACCCGTTCAGCGAGACGGTCGCCTCGGGCGCGTCGGTCGACGAGTGTGTCGAGCAGATCGACATCGGTGGGCCGTCGATGGTTCGTGGTGCTGCCAAGAACCACGCGAATGTCGCCGTGGTGACGTCGCCTTCGCAGTACGAGGCGATCTACAAGGTGCTGGGCGAGGGCGGCTTCTCCCTGGAAGAGCGTGCGCGTCTTGCTGCTGCGGCCTTTGTGCACACGGCGGAGTACGACGTGGCGGTGGCGTCCTGGATGGGCAATGTGCTCACCGACACTTCCGAGGGCTCAGGCTTCCCCGCGTGGGTCGGCGCTTCATGGGAGAAGAAGGCTGTCCTGCGGTACGGCGAGAACCCGCATCAGCCGGCTGCCCTCTACAGCAACGGTGGCGCCGGGCTGGCGTCGGCCGAGCAGCTGCATGGCAAGGAGATGTCGTACAACAACTACGTCGACGCGGACGCGGCCCGGCGTACGGCGTACGACTTCAGTGAGCCCGCTGTCGCGATCATCAAGCACGCGAACCCGTGTGGCATCGCGGTCGGCAAGGACATCGCCGAGGCGCACCGGCGCGCACACGAGTGCGACCCGGTCTCGGCGTACGGCGGCGTGATCGCCACCAACCGGCCGGTCTCGGTCGAGCTCGCCAAGCAGGTCGCGGAGATCTTCACCGAGGTGCTGGTCGCGCCGGCGTACGAGGACGGCGCGGTCGAGGTGCTGCAGGGGAAGAAGAACATCCGGCTGCTGGTCTGCGGACCGGACTCATCGGCTCAGCCGGTCGAGATCCGCGCGATCAGCGGCGGCCTGCTGATGCAGCAGAAGGACGTCTTCCAGGCGCCTGGTGACGACCCTGCCGCGTGGACGCTCGCCGCCGGCTCAGCCGCGTCTCCTGAGGTTCTCGCTGACTTGGCTTTCGCCTGGAAGGCCTGCCGGGCGGTCAAGTCCAACGCGATCCTGCTGGCCGCGGACGGCGCCTCGATCGGCGTTGGCATGGGTCAGGTCAACCGCGTCGACTCCTGCCGGCTGGCGGTCTCCCGCGCCGGTGACCGCGCCCCCGGTTCGGTCGCCGCCTCGGACGCGTTCTTCCCGTTCCCGGACGGCCTCGAGGTGCTGATCGAGGCCGGCGTCAAGGCAGTCGTCCAGCCCGGCGGCTCGATCCGCGACGACGCCGCCATCGAAGCCGCCACCAAGGCCGGCATCACCATGTACTTCACCAACACCCGCCACTTCTTCCACTAGTGTCACCCGGCTCCTACCCTGACGGAGGGTAGGAGTCGGCGTACTGGGGGAGATGTTCGTGGGCGATCCGGGGCGGAACGGGCAGCAGCGGACTTTGTTGCACGAGGCGATCTGGCGTACGCCGGTGCCGAGTTCGCCGCCGGCCTCGGATCCGTACCGCGAGGCGCTCGGCCTGAACCTGCTCGCGCTCGCGTTGCGGCTCGACCACGTCGACCGGATGTCGGAGTCGCTGCATCTCGTCGACTCGACGCACATGACCCGCTCGGTGGCGGTCGACATCAACCTCGCGCGGTTGACGGACGCCCAGCGCAAGGCGCTCCGGGCTTCGCCGCACGACACCGACGAGAAGCCGAAGTCGATCTGGCTTCCGCTCGGCCGGACCGCGCGGACCGACATGGCACCGATCCAGGTGCGCGACGCGGGTGGCGCCGTGCTGACCACGATCACCCACCGCGCGACGGTCCGGGCGCTCGGCCAGGGGCTGCGGCGCGCCTTCATGATCTGGCTGGACTCGAACCCGGACGCGCACCGGCCGGGGCACGAACTGCAGCGCCTGCGGCACACCCTCTACCGATCGAGCTGGCTGATCGAGGCCGCGCTGGCGAACCTGATCGAGAACGGCCCGCACACCACCACTCATCACCAGGCAGTGCCGGACCCGGGCGTGAGCCGTTCGGTGCAGATCCGGCAGACCGCCCACGAGGCCGTCGACATCCTGTTCGCGACACCCGACAACCCGTTCCTGAGTCTCCTGGAGATGGTCTCGTCCGAGCACCTGCTCGTGGTCGAAGTGGATGCGTCGCAAGATCACGCCGTACTGCGGTACGACGCTCCTGTGCTCCCCGCGTTGGAGAGCGACACCCAGGGCTCCCGGTACGCCGCTCGCCGGTGGCGGCCGCCTTCCTGGGCCTCACTGGAGCACGAGTTCAGCGTGACCTACGAGACCGTCATTCCGCGGGCCGTGAACTCCTACCACGCGACTGTCGAGGTGCCGGAGGAGCTGCGAGTCCGGCGGCTGCTGATGACCAGCGACAACGATGCGCACGCAGTACGGCTGCTGGTCGGGGACATGCACGCATTGGCTCGGCAGTACGAGGCGCTCAGGGGCGAAGCGCCCGACGTACTGGAGTTGGAGCTGCAGGCGATCGTCTCTCGGGCTGCTGAGCTTGGACGGCGACGGCACAGCGACCTGGCGGCGTACCACGGGTACATCCGCGCCTGCTATCGCACGTTCACCCATCGGCTGCCCAAGTTTCCTAGTCCGCCGCCGTTGCCGACGGATGCAGCGACGCTCTGCAAGGAGCTGGGGACGCCAGGGCGGACAGTGGAGCTGCTGTGGCAGCTCTCGGAGATGTCGGAGACTACCGACGATCTACGCGATCTGACGGCGAAGTTGTCGCCGGAGCTGCTGGTGAGCTGGGCGACGCAGATCGACCAGGCAGAGCTGCACCTGGACATCCACGTCGACAACGATCCTCGTGAGAATGCAGGGCATACGCACTGGAGCCGAAGGTCGTTCGGTCCGAGCCATCAGTCGGCGGAGCCGGTGAAGGCGACCGTCTATGCCTCCTTCGTCGACGATCCGCCGTCGCTGGCGGCGAGTGTCGGGCGTCTGCTGTTCGCTGTCGTCGCTCTGGTGGTCGCGCTCGCAGCACTGCTCCAGATCGGTCCCTCGGAGTTGTCTCACGCGTTGGCCGATGGGCCGAAGGGCAACTCGGCCGGCTCTGCTCCCGGTGAGGATCCGATCTCGACGGCGGATGCGCTGGTGACGATCCTGCTGCTGGTGCCGGGCCTGTTGCTGTCCCGGCTCGACATCCCGTCCCACCAGACCGTGCTCGGGCGGCTGCGGCTCTTCTCGCGCTATGTCGCGTACGCCGCGGTCACGGTTTCGTCCGCTCTCGCTTTGTGCGTTGCGACCCGTGACGCCGGTGATCTCGCGTTCCCCTTGGTGATCGCGCTGCTGCTGCTCTGTCTGGTCGTGATGTTCGTACTGGTCGACGGCGGCATCAAGGCCTACCGGCGCAGGGCTCTGGTGCCCAACAAGGAGGCTGTGCCTCGCTGGCTGATCGCCGACGTACGCCGTGCGCCGAGCCGGCATCGGTGGAGGACGACGACTGAGTTCTCGACTGTGGGACGTGACGGCCATGTCTAGGGCGGGTCAGCGACCAGCTGAACTGGCGACCGTTCTGGCTCAGGCAGCGAGCTTCGGCGGCCCCGCGGTGGCGTTCGAGGTGATCCACCGCATTCGCGAACATCTGACCACTCCGCTGGCGATGCCGGCCGACCTGGACTGGGCAGGTGTTTGCCGCGAGACCCTCGTCTTCGACTTGCCGTCGGCCGGCTTCCGGGTGCACACCGGGTTCGCCAAGTTGCCCGCCAGCACGATGGCGGGTCTCGGTTCGCTCGTCGCTCACCCGTGCGCGGGCGGCTTTTCGTACCAGGGAACGGCTTCGCTCAATCCACGGTTCCTCTACGACTCCTCCCGCGATCACGAGTTGCTGCTGTCGGTGGGAGAGAAGCCGTGGCAACTGGACCACATCGACGCTCTGCTGATGACGAAGGTGTTGGCCAGGCTGGCAGCTGCTGCGGCGTCGAAGGAGACGACCTCGCCGATCCTTCTGCTGCAGTCGCCGGTGGCGCCGTTCCGGAACTGGGCCAGCTGGCCGGAGAACGAGGCCGGTGAACCGCCGAAGCTGGCCCGCGGTACGGCGATCCGGCTGTCGGTCGGTGTGGACGGCGACAACAGCGACGGGCGGCTCGCACTGATCGGCGAAACGGTCAGGATCGCTCGGGAGTTCGGGCTTCAGTTGCATCTCGGTGATCGTCGGCTCGGCCGGGTCCGCGGCGAATGGAAGCAGGCGGTGGCGTACTCACCCGACCGGTACGCCTCGAAGCGCTGTGAGCTGGACGCCGTTGCCGGTGATCCGAGTCAGGCGATGCTGGTCACTTTTGTCGGACCGGCTCGCGTTGGATCGTCGGCGTCTGTGTTGGAGGCGTTGGCGGAAGCCGGGGTCGGCAGTCTGGCGGTGACGGTCGCGTCCCTGCAGGAGCTGGCCTTCATCAACCTGGTGGTCGCTGTGCCGCCCGGGAGCGATCCGCAGCCTTTGGCGGACGATCAACGGGTGCAGTCGGCCGTCGCGGGTGTCAACTGGCTGGCGGCGGCGTGCGGTCGACCGAGCTCGCTGACCGTTCCGCGCGCGGCGGACTACCAGATGTGCCTGACCGGACCGGTTCCCTGGGAGGCAGACACGGAACACAAGGCGCATCCCTTGTGGCTGCAGTGGCATGCCCCGGTCGCTTCGCACAACTCGCTGACGGTCATCGACGACGTGATCGCCGAGCTTCTGGATTCGCCGATCGTCACCGACGCCCAGCTCGACTACTGCCGCTCCCGGATGACCGGGGACAGCCGGATCTGCTCCGCGAAGGTCTCGGTCCGCCTGACGACCGGGATCTCCGAGGACGACCTGCCCGACAAACTGAGCGTCCTCTGCCGAGCAACCCAGGCCAACGTCGAGTGGAAACGCACCAACCAGGACCCCGACCGCAGATCCGTAGGCCTCAAAGTAGCCTGGCGAGAACGCTGGCTAGGCCGAGTAAAATCCACCGGCGTCGTCTGACCCACCGAGGTCCTTCGCAAAGAAGACCCGCTCGAACCCCTGCACGGACTCCCGCCCGGTCTCGACGTACCCATGGCGTGGGTAGTAGGCGAGGTTTTCGGTCATCTTCACGTTGGTGTAGAGCGTGACGCGGGTGTAGCCGCGGGTGCGGGCCTCCGTGTCCACGAAGGCGAGGAGCGCCGAGCCGACTCCGGAACCCTGAGCAGCGGGCACGACGGCGATGACGTCCAGCAACAACGAGTCGTCGGTGTTCTCCAACAACACAAACCCATCCGTACGACGCTCTCCGGCAACCCAGACTTTCCCAGCCCCGATCGCTGCCGCGTAGTCGACGCTCATCGGAACCGCCGGCCGGCCAATTCGGCTGGTGTAGTGCGCAAAGGCCTCCTGCGCGATCGCATGCACGCTCTCCGCGTCGTCGGCAGTCGCCGGTCTGATGCTCACCACATGGCGAAGTCTAGAAAGGCCGGCTCAGCGCCAGGTGATGTCGCCTAGGTCGTAGTACTGGTTGAAGCGTGGGGGTGGGTCGTCGTCGAAGACCTGCTCCTCGGTTCCGTACGGCTGTTCGTCGTACGCGAGCACGTGAACGGGGCGTGATGAGGTCGACACCTCGAAATGGCAGGTGACCCAGGTCGCGCCTTTGTGGTCGAACGACTCCGGCGCTCCGGGGTTCTCCGGACAGGAGGCGATGTCACCACCCAGCAGCTGCAGCGCTGGATCTCCGCCGGTCCGGGTCAGGCCGAGGAAGGACGGCACGACCACGCCGCTGAGATCGGTGCCGCCTTCGTTGGTGATCACGATCCGCGAGTAGTACGCCGTACGGCCCTTCATCCGGGCCCGGCTGGCGGCGTCGTAGTTCCCGACCAGGTTGGTCGCGGGCGTCCGCCGGAACGGCTGCGGCGTAATCCCCAGCACGCCTTCGCTGTAGGTCTTCTCGAACGAGTCGTAGTGCCGGAACGGCACGATCGCCTTCTGCCCGAACCGCAAGCGCGCCCCCGGCGACGTCTGCCCCTTGCGGATCCGCACCGGCTGGGTCGGCGGTCCGGAGCGCGGCGGCGGTGCCGGTGTCACCACCTTCTTCGGGGGCACGGTCTTCGCAGGAGTGGCCGTCGAGGCGACCGATGATGGCGGAACCTCTTGCGGCGTGAGCGTGGCGGTAGGCGTCGGCGTACGGGTGGCATTGTTCGCCGGACCGCCACCACAGCCCGTCGACAGCCCGGCCGCGCAAGCGGCGACCAGCATGATCGCTCGGCGTCGATTCCTCACTCGCCCGACAGTAGACACCTTCCGACTCCCGGGAGACTTACTGTCCGCTTCCTGCCTCATCGAGGGCAGAGAGCCAGTTCGTCCAGTGGATGGGGTAAGAAAGCGCTCTCTCACGAAGGGGGAACGGCAGAAAATGCTTTCGGTAGAGAGGTTGCTTAACTATTCGATGCCTGCCTATGGTGAGCGGGCTCGATGTCCCTCGAACCGCCCGGTGGGGAGAATCATGTCGGTGAAACGTCGGAGCCTTGCGTTGCTGGTGGCTGCCGCGGTGACAGTGCCTCTTGGCCTGTCCGCGGCGCCGGCCGAGGCCCACAGTCAGAAGCGAGTTGTCGGTTACTACACCCAGTGGAGCGGCTACGACCGCAACTTCCTGGTGAGTGACCTGGTCAAGAACGGTACGGCCGCCAAGCTCACCCAGCTGAACTATGCGTTCGGCTTCCTCGATGCCTCTGGCAACTGTGTCTCCAGTGACCCGTGGGCCGACTACCAACGGCCGTTCACTGCCGAGCAGAGCGTCAACGGCGTCGCCGACGAGGCAGGTCAGCCGCTCTCCGGCAACCTGAACCAGCTGAAGGAGCTGAAGAAGAAATTCCCGAAGCTCCGGATCAGCATCTCGCTCGGCGGCTGGACCGGTTCGAAGTACTTCTCCGACGCAGCACTCACCCCGGCGTCGCGGGCCGCGCACGTGAAGTCCTGCCTGGACATGTGGCTCAAGGGCAACCTGCCCGGCGCCCCGGCCGGTGCCGCGAAGGGGATCTTCGACGGCGTCGACCTCGACTGGGAATGGCCGGCCAGTGAAGGCAACCCGGGCAACGTGATCCGGCCCGAGGACAAGCAGAACTTCGCCGCTCTGGTGCACGAGTACCGCAACCAGCTGGACAAGGCATCCTGGCCGTTCCGCGGCCGCTACAACCTGAGCGCCTTCCTGCCGGCGAACCCGACGATGATCGACAAGGGTTTCGACGTCAAACAGATCTTCAAGGATCTCACTTTCGGTACGACGCAGGGCTACGACTACCACGGCCCGTGGGAGCCGCTGACGAACCAGCAGTCCGCGATCGACGGCCCCGCGGGTGATCCGACCACACCCGAGTTCAGCTCACAGGTCACCATCGACTCGTACCTATCCCGCGGGGCACCGCGAAGCAAACTGGTGATGGGTGTGCCGTTCTACTCACACGGCTGGACCGGAGTCACCAACGAGAACCACGGTCTCTTCCAGCCGGCAACCGGTGCCGCCCCATCGACGTTCGACCCCGGCACCGAGGACTACCGCTACCTCAAGGCAAAGCTCGCCGACTTCACGGTCTACCGCGACAACAAGGCCGGCTTCGCCTGGCTCTTCGACGGCACCACCTTCTGGACCTGGGACGACCCGATCGAGATGAAGCGCAAGGCCCAGTACATCTCCGCCCGCAACCTAGGCGGCGCCATGATCTGGTCCCTCGACGGCGACACCCCCACCGGAGAACTCATCACAGCCCTGCACCACAACCTGCACTAAGCACCTGAGCACACTGACCGGCCTGGTACCCCGTGGTGCCGGGCCGGTTCTTATTGGCTAGCATTCGGTTCGCTCGGCGCGGCAAGATGCTTGCATGGCCGAGATTCCGGGAACAACTGCGCCGACGACCCCAGAGGCCGTCGCGCTGACGAACCTGTGGATCGACCGCCTCCCCGGCAGTCGGCCTGTCTGCTACACCTTGCGGGGAAGTCAAAGCGACAGGTGGGTGCGCTTCCACTCGCTACCGGAATCGAAACGGTACGCCGACGGCTTGGCGGAGTACCGCGAGCTGTTCCATCGGCAGACCACAGTGCTGGATGAACTGCTGGCGTTGACGGATGGCGAGGAGTTGCTCGTCATCACCTCGTCCTGGTCGGACAGCGAACAGCGCATCGAGCGCGGTGAAGAGATCGCGGCGGCTGTGCCGGAAGCCTCGCCGTGGATCAGTGTCGCCCCGCACGACGATAACGAGAGCTGGTCGCACCTGTTCGTCTCGCGCCTCGACCGGCGCAGTCCTCGTCTGATCAAGGTGCTGCGATTGGTCGCGGACTTCGCCACCGGGAATGTGCTGATCAGCGATCCACAGCTGACCTGGCTCTTCGCCCCGTACGACGGGGGCGTCGACGTCATCGCGCCAACTCCACAGGACCGCGATGCCCTGCGCGCCCGGCATCAGGAGTGGCTCTCGAAACACCCGGGCGGATACTGACGCTGTTTCAGACCGCGGAGAACAAGCGTTCCGGGCTGCTGGCGGAAATTGCCAGGCTGATTCGGGAACTGAAAAGTAGGCTTCCTTGCATGGATCTGCCTGGCTTGCTGAAGCGGTTTGATGCCTCGGAGGCTGAGGCGGTTGAGCTTGGGTTCTCTGGGGCGACCGTTGTGCGGCTGGTGCGGCGGGGGGAAACCCTTTATTACAAGGCCGGAGTCAGGGTTGAGGACGAGGCGGACCGCCTTGGCTGGCTTGCTACGACTGATATTCCGGCGCCTCGGGTGCTCGAGCGTGGCGACGGGTGGATGCTCACGACCGAACTCCGGGGGCGTGACGCCTCGCAGGATTGGCCCGCCGCCGAGCGCCCCGCAGTACTGGCTGCTCTTGCTGAAGGTCTGCAGCGGTTGCACTCGTTGACCGAGTGCCCGTTCTCGTCGCCGTTTCCGGGGCCGCGAGCGGTCGTGACGCATGGGGACTACTGCGCGCCGAACGTCTTCATCGACCCCGCCACGCTGCGCTTCAGCGGCATCCTCGACGTCAGCCGCCTCGGCCTCGGCGATCCGTATCTCGACCTCGCCCTGATGCACACGAGTCTCAGCAACGGTCTCAATCCCCAGTACGGCGGTCTCCCGGCTGCCCGCGACTTCGTAGTACTGGCCGGCGCCGACCCCGACGACACCCGCATCAAGCACTACGCACAACTCGACAGCACTGGTAACTACACGTCATGAACACCGTCGAACTCGCGATCGGCTGGACTCCCAGGAGGTTCCCAGGAAGCTGACAGCGAGGCTGCAGTCCTGCTTGGCAGGGTTCCAGGTATGCCTACCCGTCATCACCTGGAGAACGCCAAATGACTGCATTACTCGTTCCGCCGCAGACGTCAGCCGACCCCCAGGTCGTTCCACCGAGCCGGTTTCGACGGCTGATCCGCGGGCCGGTTGACCAGCCGGCCTTCGTTCGGCCGTCCGCCTTCGGGTTGCTGGTGATGACGGCCGTGCTGTATCTGTGGAATCTGACTGCGTCGGGCTACGGCAACACCTTCTACGCGGCCGCCGTGCAAGCCGGATCGCAGAGTTGGAAAGCCTGGCTGTTCGGCGCTCTGGACTCGGGCGGCGCGATCACCGTGGACAAACCGCCGGGCGCGCTGTGGGTTGGCTCGGCCTTCGCACGAGTCTTCGGTTTCTCCAGCTTCTCTGTGCTGGTTCCGCAAGCCCTGATGGGTGTTGCGGCGGTGGCGTTGCTCTACGCAACGGTCAAGCGCACCTCTGGTGCGGTCGCCGGGTTGCTGGCGGGCCTCGTACTGGCGGTCACACCGGTCGCCGTACTGATGTTCCGGTTCAACAATCCTGATGCACTGTTGGTGCTGTTGATGGTGGCCGCGGCGTACTGCGTGGTGCGAGCCGTCGAGAAGGCTGGGCCGAAGTGGTTGGCGCTGGCCGGTGTTGCGATCGGTTTCGCCTTCCTGACAAAGATGATGCAGGCCTTCCTGGTGCTGCCGGCCTTCGCGCTGGTGTACCTGGTCGCAGCGCCCACACCTCTGCGGAAGCGGCTGCTGCACTTGGTAGGTGCTCTGCTGGCTGTGGTGGTCTCCGCCGGCTGGTACGTCGCGCTGGTCGAGCTGTGGCCCGCATCGAGCCGGCCGTTCATCGGCGGATCCACGAACAACTCGCTGCTGGAGTTGGCGGTGGGCTACAACGGCCTGGGTCGCATCCTGGGTGGCGCGGGCAACGGCGGCGGCGGAAATGGTGGCGGAGGTGGTGGCGGCAACACCGGCTTCGGCGGCAGTACCGGTCTGACCCGGATGTTCGGGGACTCCTTCGGTACGGAAATCTCCTGGTTGTTGCCTGCGGCATTGATCGCCATGGTGGGTGGACTATGGGTTACTCGTCGAGCAGCTAGGACCGACCTGGCCCGCGTAGGGCTGCTGCTGTGGGGCGGTTGGTTAGTGGTCACGGCCCTTGTCTTCAGCTACATGAGCGGCACCACCCATCCGTACTACGCGGTTGCGCTGGCACCGGCGATCGCCGGACTGATCGGGACCGGCGTACGCATCTGCTGGCAACGCCGTACCGACCTAGTGCCTCGGCTAGTGCTAGCGGCGATGACGGCAGCCACAGGGATCTGGGACTACGTTCTGCTCGGCCGTACACCAGATTTCCTTCCCTGGTTGCGATTCGTAGTACTGGTACTCGGCCTCGTGGCTGCTGCGGTTCTTGCCTTCGGCGTACGGCGGTTGGGTCGCCTCGTGCCCGCCGTGATCGTCACGGTCGTCCTGGCTCTCGGGCTCGGAAGTACCGCGTACGCCGTGTCGACCGCTGCGCAGACGCACAGCGGCTCCATCCCCACCTCAGGACCCTCGAGCAACGCGATGGGCGGAGGCGGAGCTCACGGCGCAGGCGGTGCCACCGGCGGAAGGGGTGCACCCAGCGGAAGCGGCAGAACCGGCGGCCCCGGCGGCCAGCCCCCGGGCCGATCCACGACCGGCCAGTCCACAACCGGCCAGTCCACGACCGGTGAGCAAGGAGCGCCTGATGGCGGTGGCGGCGGCGGTGGTGGTGGCGGCCAGGCAAACTCCGAACTGACGGCGTTGTTATCGAAGACGACGTCCACGTGGGCTGCCGCGACCAACGGTTCGCAGTCCGCCGCGACTCTGGAGCTGGCCAGTGGCAAGGCCGTGATCGGCATCGGCGGCTGGAGCGGTGGCGACAACGCACCGACCCTGGCGCAGTTCGAGCAATATGTTGCCGAGGGCAAGATCTCGTACTACGTCGCAGGCGGTCAGGGCGGCGGTGGCCAAGGCGGCTCCACCTCGTCGGCCAGTGAGATCCTCGCCTGGGTGAAAGCCAACTACACAGCCCAAACCGTCGGCAGCAGTACGGTCTACAACCTCACCAGCTGAAGGAGCAGCGAAACTACCAGCGGGCCCACCTGCGAAGGTGGGCCCGCTGAAGCGTTAGTTGGATTCGTGCAGGTCGGTTCCCAGGCCGTGTACTGCCGGGATCGTGCCCAGCTTGCCGGCTTGGAAGTCTTCGAACGCCTGGATGACCTCGGCGCGGGTGTTCATCACGAACGGGCCGGCCATCGCGACGGGTTCGCGGATCGGGCGGCCGCCGAGGAGCAGTACGTCCAAGTTGGGTTCCGCCTGCGACTGGGAGATCGCTGCCGCAGTACGGATCGTGTCTCCGGCGCCGAACAGAGCCAGCTGGCCCTTGCGGATCGGGCGGTGCTCCGCGCCGACCGTGCCCTGGCCGGCGAGCACATAGACCAATGCGTTGTAGTCCGGCTGCCATGGGAGCACCAACTCGGCACCCGGGCTGACCGTCGCGTGCACCAGGGTGATCGGCGAGTACGTCGTACCGGGTCCGTCGTGTCCGTCGACCGAGCCCGCGATGACGCGGATCAATGCGCCGCCGTCGGCCGTCGAGAGGAGAGCCGAGTCGCCGCCGCGGATGTCCTGGTAGCGCGGCGGTGCCCACTTCTGCGCCTTCGGCAGGTTCACCCAGAGCTGGATGCCGTGGAACAGCCCGCCGCTGAGCACGAGGTGCTCGGGTGGAGTCTCGATGTGCAGCAAGCCCGAGCCTGCGGTCATCCACTGGGTGTCACCGTTGGAGATCACACCGCCGCCGCCCTGGGAATCCTGGTGCTCCATGATCCCGTCGAGCATGTACGTGACGGTCTCGAAGCCGCGGTGCGGGTGCCACGGAGTGCCCTTCGGCTCACCCGGCGCGTACTCCACCTCGCCCATCTGGTCCATGTGGATGAACGGGTCCAGGTCGCGCAGGTCGACCCCGGCGAACGCCCGGCGTACCGGGAACCCCTCGCCCTCATACCCACTCGGCGCCGACGTCACCGACCGGACCGCACGCTCCTTGGCGACAGCAGGATCCGGCCGGTGCACCCGCGGCAGCACCGTGATGTCAGGGACCGTGACGGCAGGCATGATGAACTCCTCGCTCTAGATAGTTCAAGAATAAACTATCTCCCTCAACCCTGACAACCCCCGCCTCATTCCCGTACGACGAACAGCAGCCGCCCCGCCGGGCTCCTACGTTCGCCCGGCTCCCCACCCCCAGCTCCGCGACTCCGTCGCCGCTCCCGCTGCCTTGGTTCGAGCCCTCTTGCCCACCCACCAGGTGATCTCAGTGAGACTGGCCACCTCGCAGGGGCCTGACAAGTCCGAGGCCACCTCCTGCCCGCACCCCAAGAGCTGTTGCCCCATGGCCCCATGATGGAGAAGGAACTGGGAAATGAGCCCTAGTGATGGATGTTTACCCGTCAGCTCCGTTGGACTGTTACGTCCGCTGAGAGAGGCCTGACAGCGTCATACTTGAATGTCTGTTCCTCGGTGCAAGCCGAGTGAAATCGGGGATCCGAAAGGAGTACGGGTGTCACCATCTCGCGATACTGACGAGTTCCTGGCGAACCTCGACTATGGCTCGACATGGTTGGAGTCCGAGTCCTACGTGGCGAGGGAACTCCACCTCGACCTCGACAAGGGCGAGCACCTGGGGGACGACTGGGTGCTCACACCTGACGAGGTGCGCCTTGCGGGATGCCGGCGGATCATTGACTCCTCGCCCGGACCTGTTGTTCTTGAGGTCCTGGTGGCTGCGCTCCGGGAGTCGTACCACCTGCGCCGAGTGCATACGCTGCTGACTCAGATCGCGGCGACCGCCGCCGAGACGTGGCGAAGCGGTGACCGTGGCTTTGCCAACCGCGACTTGCTGCGTCGCGTGAGCCAGGCCTATCGCTACGGGGTGAAGCCTGCAGACCTCGACTTCGTACTCGAGATGTGCAGCGAACCAACCTTCGCGTCACAGAACACAGGCAACGTCGAAGATCTCCGCGCCTACTGGTTCGATTCCCTGGCCAAGATCAAGGACCGCCGAGTTGGCGACTTCTGCCGCACCATCATCCAGGAAGACCTCGGGGCCTGGTCCGACTTCCGACTCATCGACGCCCTGCGGGCCGCGGCCAAGTCATGGGAATCCGCTGACGCCGAGGCGTTCAGCCGCATAGCTGCAGAGCACCCCGACAGCTGGATCAGGCAGAACACGAAACGCATCCTCGAACGACACGCTTGAGCTAGCACTGGCGATCGTCGAACGAACCTAGAAGAAAAAGGCCCGGCGGAGGGTGATCCGCCGGGCCGTATTCGTAGGTGGTGGTCCGGTTGCTTCACCTCGCGATGGCTGCTGGGTGGGCGGCTGTACCTCAGTCGACGGTGACGAGCTGTTTGTCGGGGGTTTCGCGGACGTGCAGGGAGTCGCCTTCGATGTCCACCTTTGGGGTGATCCGGTCGAGCCACTGGGGGAAGAACCAGGCGCGGTTGCCGAGGAGGGTGAGGACGGCGGGGACGAGGGTCATCCGGACGACGAAGGCGTCGATCAGTACGCCGATGGTGAGACCGAAGCCGACCGTCTTGATCACCGGGTCCGGGGCGAACATGAAGCCGGCGAAGACCGCCGCCATGATGAGTGCCGCCGCCGTGACCACCCGGGCGCCGTGGCCGACGCCTTCGATGGTCGCCTCGGTCGCGGCCCGGCCGTGCACGAACTCCTCCCGGACCCGGGACACGATGAATACCTCGTAGTCCATCGCGAGCCCGAACAGGATGCCCATCATGATGATCGGCAGGAAGCTCACCAGTGGCCCGGGCGAATCGACGCCGAGCAGCGAGGCGCCCCAGCCCTTCTGGAACACCGCGACCGTGATCCCGAAGGTCGCCCCGATCGTCAGCAGGAAGCCGAGCGTCGCCTTCAGCGGTACCAGGATCGACCGGAACGCGAGCAGGAGCAGCAGGAACGAAAGCCCGATCACCACGATCAGATAGAGCGGCAGTGCTGCGGTCAGCTTGTTCGACACGTCCACGCCGACCGCCGTGTTGCCGGTCACCGAGATCGTCTCGTCGCCGCTGGCCAGCGGGTGGATCACGTTCCGCAGGTCCTTCACCAGCTCGGCAGTCTGCTCACTTGCCGGCCCGCCGGTCGGAATCACCGTCACCAACCGCGTCGTACCGTTGGCGCTGGCCGGCCCGGGCTGAACCGCCGCGACATCCTTGAGGCCCTTGGTCTTCGCGAGCACCTGCTCGACCAGCGCACCCGTCTTCGCGGGATCGTCGCTCCGCACCACAACCACGAGCGGCCCGTTCGATCCCGGACCGAAGGCAGCAGCCGCCAAGTCGTAGGCAACCCGCTGGTTGGTCCCGGCCGCCGCCGACGCGCCGTCCGGCAGCGCCAGCCGCATGTCCTGCGTCGGAATCGCCAGTACGCCGAGCCCGATGATGCCCACGGCAACGATCGGCACCCGCAACCGGGTCACCAACCGCGCCCACCGGAACCCGAACCCACGAGCAGTCTTGACGGCGGCGGCCCCCGGCTTGCGAAGCTTCCGCGGCAAGACCCGCGGCCCGATGAACCCAAGCAGCGCGGGAAGCAGCGTCACAGCAACCAGTACTGCGGTAAGCACCGTCGCCGCCGCGGCCAGCCCCATCGCGGTCAGGAACGGAACCCCCACCAAACTCAACCCAGCCAGGGCAATCACTACCGTCGCACCGGCGAACAACACCGCCGACCCAGCGGTAGCGGTTGCCCGGGCCACCGATTCTTCCTCGTCCATCCCCTCAGCCAGTTGCGACCGATGCCGCGAGCTGATGAACAACGAGTAGTCGATCCCGACCGCCAACCCGAGCATCAACGCCAGGATCGGAGCCGTCGACGAGACATCCACCACCGCGGTCACCAGGAACAGGCCAGCCATCCCGGCCAGCACGCCGGCCAGAGCGGTCAGCAACGTCATCCCAGCAGCAACCAGCGAGCCGAAGGTGATCACCAGTACGACGGCCGCGATGACGACGCCGATCACTTCGGTGATGCCGAGCGGCGGCGCGCCACCGACGATCTGCCCGCCGGGCACGACCTGGAGATCACCCGAGCTCAGCGCGTCCAGTTCGTCGTACGCCGTGGTCGTGGTCTTCGCCAGTTCGTCCGCGGGCTTGGTGAACTGGACGTTGATCAGCCCCGTCGTACCGTCCGGGCTGATCGCCTTGCTGGTAAAGGGATCCACTGCGCCGACGACCTCGGGCAACTGGTTGGCCTTGGCAACGGCTGCGCCGACCGCGGCCTTCACTGCGGGCGTGGTCAGGGTCTGGCCGGCCGGTGCCTTCACCACGATCGTCGCGGAGGCGCCGCTGGCGGCCGGGAGCTCCGTCTTCAGGGCGTCGAGGGCTCGCTGCGACTCGGTGCCCGGGATCGAGAAGGTGTTCGCCGTCTTGCCGCCGAGCGTCAGGGAGCCGACGCCGAGCAGGACGAGCACGAACACCCAGATCGCGGTGACGAGCCGGCGCCGCTGATAGGAGAACCGGCCGAGCCGGTACAGGAGGTTGGCCATGGCAGAAGGCGTCCGTTCGCTGGAGTATGGCGGGGGTCAGGGGTTGAGCCGGAGGATGCGGCGCAGCGCCGTGTCGCAGAGGGTGTGCAGTTCGGCGTCGCTGCGTTCGCCGGGGTGCCGGCACTCGCCGAGCAGGCCGTTGATGGCGAACTTCGCCAGATCGATCTCGAGTTGGTCGTCGGTGCCGCCGGCCAGGATCTCGGTCAGCCGCAGCCCGGCTGAGATCAGCTGGGCGAACTCCGGGTACTGATCCAGCGTGCCCAGCAGATCCTGCAGCACGTTGATGAGGCCGCGGAACTCGACGGCGAGGTCGATGAAACGGGTCAGCGCGAATTCCTGCGCCGCCGCGGCAGGCATCTCCTCGGCTGCCGCGACCAACTCGTTCAACGCGATCCGCGAAGGTTCGAGAACGGCGGCGAGCACCGCCGGTTTGCCGTTGAAGTGATAGAGCACGGTCGCCTTCGAGCATCCTGCGGCCGTCGCGATGTCCTGCAACGAGCTCGCGTCGTACCCACGGCTCCCGAACAGCGCCATCGCCTGTTGCTCGATCTCGCGCCGGGTCCGCTCCCGCGCCGGGGTGGTTGTCGCCATATCCATCACTATCCTGACCGATCGGCCAGTTTTCAACCGATCGGTCAGTTTTGTGGCCCAAGTCACCCCACGTCAGCCCTGACAAGGTGCGTGGGAGGATCAGGGCGTGACGGCGGAGATTCTGGATGGCAAGGCGACCGCGGCGGCGATCAAGAGCGAGCTGGCGGTGCGCGTGGCGAAGCTGGCCGAGCAGGGGGTGGTGCCCGGGCTGGGCACGATCCTGGTCGGCGACGACCCGGGCAGCCGGGCCTATGTCGCGGGGAAGCACCGTGACTGCGCCGCGGTCGGGATCTCCTCGCTCCAGGTCGAACTGCCGGATACCGCGACCCAGGACGAGATCGCCGCGAAGGTGATCGAGCTGAACGAGAACCCGGACTGCACCGGCTTCATCGTCCAGCTGCCGTTGCCGAAGCACGTCGACACCAACGCGATCCTCGGCCTGATCGACCCGCTGAAGGACGCCGATGGCCTGCACCCGGTCAGCCTCGGCAAGCTGGTCCTCGGTCAGGACGGCCCGCTGCCCTGTACGCCGAAGGGCTGCGTCGAGATCCTCCGCCGGTACGACGTACCGATCGCCGGGGCGCATGTGGTCGTCATCGGCCGTGGCGTCACCGCCGGTCGCCCGATGGGCCTGCTGTTCACCCGCAAGTCCGAGAACGCGACCGTCACCCAGTGCCACACCGGCACCAAGGACCTGGCCGCCGTGGTACGGACCGGTGACATCGTGATCGCCGCGGCCGGTTCGGCCGGGCTCGTCACCGCCGACATGATCAAGCCCGGCGCCGTCCTGCTCGACGTCGGCACCAGCCGGAGCGCCGAGGGCAAGATCGTCGGCGACATCGACCCGGCCGCCCGCGAGGTGGCGAGCTGGATCGCGCCGATGCCCGGCGGGATCGGCCCGATGACCCGGGCGATGCTGCTCACCAACGTGGTGGAAGCGGCCGAAGCGGCCGTCGCCGGCTGATGGCAGGAGAGGCGCAGCGCCACAGCGAGTGGCCGTTGGCTCTGTCAGGCCTGGTGGCCGCGGCCGGCCTGGTGATCCTCACCTTCTACGACTGGCGCAACGGCATCCTGATCTTCGCCGGTGGCGTCCTGCTGGCCGGCCTGCTCCGCGCCGCCCTCGGTGACGACGCCGCCGGCCTGCTGCACGTCCGCAGCCGCATGTTCGACGCCGCCCTCCTCCTCGGAGTAGGCGCCGCGATCCTCCTCCTGGGCCTCATCGTCCCGTCCTGAACTGTCACCGCAACGGCGTCACCGGCGCGTTGAAGGGGAGTCCTAGTCCCACCGAGGAAGGACTCCTCCTCCATCATGCGCAGCTCCCACCGAAGAACGGTCGCCCTGATCAGCGGTGTCCTTCTGCTGGCCGGCCAGGTCCCGCCGGCCCACTCGAAGACGCCGGCGCCCAAGGCCGGCTGGGATCCGTCCCACAGCGTCACCCTGCTGACCGGTGACACCGTCCGGCTCGGCCCGACCGGTCAGCCCGAACTCAAAACTCGCCGCAAAGACATTTCGTACGCCGTGCAGAAGGTCGCCGGCCACCTGTACGTCGTACCGTCCGATGCCGCGACCCTGCTGAGCCAGGGGAAACTCGATCGCCGCCTCTTCGACGTCAGCGCCCTGCTCGCGGACGGCATGGACGACCAGCACAGCCAGGAGGTGCGGCTGCTGGTCGAGTACTCCCAGCCGACCGGGAAGCTCCGCTCGATCAACGCCTCGCCGACCCGCTTCGCCAAGACCGAGGCCGCGACTGGCTGGGCGGATCTGGTGAAGGGGCAGCGGCTCGCCGGGGCCGTCCGCAAGGTCTGGCTCGACGGCAAGCGCAGGCTCAGCCTCGACCGGTCCGTTCCGCAGATCGGCGCCCCGGAGGCGTGGAAGTCCGGCCTGACCGGCAAGGGCATCAAAGTCGCCGTTCTCGACACCGGGATCGATGCGTCGCATCCCGACCTGGCCGGCAAGGTGATCGCCGCCGAGAACTTCACCGAGGACACCCCCGGGGACCACTTCGGCCACGGCACCCATGTCGCCTCGACCATTGCCGGATCCGGCGCCGCGTCGGGTGGCCGGTACCGCGGCGTCGCACCGGATGCCGAACTGCTCGACGGCAAAGTCTGCTTCTATGACAGCTGCTCCGACTCCGACATCCTGGCCGGGATGGAGTGGGCCGTCGCCCAGGGCGCCGACGTCGTCAACCTCAGTCTCGGCGGCATCGACACCCCCGAGGTCGATCCGCTCGAAGAGGCCGTCAACCGGCTCAGCTCGCAGGCCCTCTTCGTCGTTGCCGCAGGCAACTGGCCGTACTGCACCAGTCCCCGGTACGGCGTATCGTCACCGGCCACCGCCGATGCGGCCCTCGCCGTCGGCGCCGTCGACAAGGCCGACGCGTTGGCGGACTTCTCCTGCACCGGCCCGCGACTCGCCGACCACGCGATCAAGCCGGACCTCACCGCGCCCGGCGTCGACATCGTCGCTGCCCGCGCCCAGGACGGCATCATCGGTGAGCCGGTCGACGAGAACTACACCAAGCTGTCCGGTACGTCGATGGCTACGCCGCATGTCGCCGGCTCGGCCGCGATCCTGGCCCAGCAGCACCCGGGCTGGACGCCGGCCGGACTCAAGGCGGCGCTGATGGCCTCGGCGAAGATCAATCCGGACCAGAATCTCTTCCAGCAAGGCGCCGGCCGGGTCGACGTCGCTGGTGCGACCAGGCAAAGCGTCGCGCCCCTGGAAGGCAGCCTTTCCTACCCGGTCCAGGTCTATCCGCACACCGACGACAAGCCGGTCAGCAAGACGATCACCTACCAGAACGCCGGTACGGCGGACGTCGACCTCAATCTGGCGGCTATGGGCAACGGT
The DNA here is from genome assembly GCF_040613535.1 of Kribbella sp. NPDC006257. Classification (NCBI taxonomy): domain Bacteria; kingdom Bacillati; phylum Actinomycetota; class Actinomycetes; order Propionibacteriales; family Kribbellaceae; genus Kribbella; species Kribbella sp. NPDC006257. Next base: position 52,303 of record NZ_JBEXSJ010000027.1, on the reverse strand, counting down.
CCCGACGGGAAGCCGGCCGGCACCTTCACCGTCAGCCGGTCCTCGCTGCACGTCCCCGCAGGAGGCACCGCACAGGTCACCGTCACCGCGAACACCCGGCTGGACGGCCCGAACGGCTTCTACGCCGGCCGGGTCACTGCTACCGCCGGCACGATCCGGCTGATCACAGCGCTCTCGGTGGAGCGCGAGGCCGAAAGCTACAACCTGACCATCAGGCACCTGGACCGGCAAGGCGCGCTGACGTCTCCGGTCGAGACGGTGGTGGCGTCACACACCGATCTCGAGGCGGCCGAGTTCGCCTACGACCCAGTCAGCGTGGTCCGGATGCCGAAGGGCAAGTACACCCTGGACAGCTATCTGCGGATGCCGACGAGTGATGGGAGTAAGGACCGCATCTTCCTGGCGATGCCGGAGGTCGACCTGAGCAAGGACACCACGGTGACCTTCGACAGCGCGTTGGCCAAGCCGGTGAAGGTCGCGGCACCGCGAGCAGACGCCGCGCCGTACTCGATCGAACTCGGTTTCGCCCGCGGTACGTCGCTGTCCTTCGCCTACCTCACCGGTAGCTCCTTCGACGGTCTCTCCACCGCCCAGATCGGCCCGGCCGTCGCGGGCAAGGACTTCGCCAGCACGTTGCTGACGCAGTGGTGCAAGCCCGGTGAACCGATGGGTTGCGACGACGCCTCGCCGTACCAGTACCTGCTGCAGTGGTTCGTGCCGGGCAAGCTCTACACCGGCTTCGACAAGGTCGTGCGCCCGCAGGACCTGGCCGTCGTCAAGGCCGATCATGCGTTCACCACCAACGACAGGATGGAGATGGCCCGGATCGCCAGACCGGTCGCGGATCTGCCCGAGCAGTCCACCACCGGGTTCAGTCTCTTCCCGAAGCTGCCCGGCAACACCACCTTCTACCTCCAGGCGGAGGGCATCCGGTGGTCCACGCAGTACCGGGAGATTGTTGTCGATCCGGACACCGGCAACTGGGGCAACGGAACCGAATTCGGTGCGTCGCCCCGGATCTACCGGCCTGGCACCACGAGCTTCGAGCAGTGGAACAAGGGCGTCTTCGGACCAGGCTTCCCCGCCACCGACCGGCGGCCGTTCGATCCGGCCCGGCGCCCGTGGGCCGGGAGGACAGGAGATCATCTGTACGCCGATCTGCCCTTGTTCACCGACGGTTCAGGGCACCCGGGCTTCTCGCCGACGGACCGGACCCGGACCACGTTGACGCAGAACGGCACGGTCGTCGCCGAGAACACCACGACGGCCGGTGCGCTCGCAGCAGACCTGCCGCCCGGCGACGCGGCGTACCGGCTGGAGGTGGACGCCGTCCGCGCCTCGCAAGGCGGCCTGACGAGTGAGGTGCGGGCGGCCTGGACCTTCCGTTCGGCGAACACCGGTGCCGACACGGCCTTGCCGCTGTCCGCGATCCGGTTCTCACCGGCGCTGGACGATCACAACCGGGCCAAGCCGGGCTGGATCGGCGTGCGAGTGGAACCGCAACCGACCGCAGAACCGGTGGCAACCCTCGCGATCGAGGCTTCCTTCGACGGAAAGACCTGGCACTCGGCCCCGCTGCGACACGGAGCCGGCGGCTGGCAGGCCAAGGTGGTGCCACCCTCCGGTACGGCGTACGTCGCCCTGCGCGGCCGTTCGACCGATCGGGGCGGCAACACGGTGGACCAGACGATCCTCCGCGCCTACAAAGTCTGAGCGCGAACCTTTCGAGGAAATTCGAAAGGATTGCCGCGGGACCGAGTAGCACGTATGCATACTCGGTATGCAGATCAGTGGGGTAGGGAGCCGGCGGCTGGGATGGTCGGCGTTGACGGTCACGGCACTGCTGGTGGTTTCAGCGGGCGTCTCGCACGCAGCGCCGGCAGAAGCCGGACGGCGGCCGGAGAGGGTGCAGCCGGATCAGGCGGTCACGCTGCTGACCGGGGACCGGGTCGTACTGCGGGGTGGGGATCCCACCAAGATCGCGGTCGACCCGGCTCCCGGACGCCAAGGGATCGGGTTCCAGCTCTTCCGCAAAGGCGCTGCGGTCTCGGTGATCCCGGCCGACGTCGCCCCGGCGATCGCGGCCGGCCGGTTGGATCGGCGGCTGTTCGATGTCACCGGCCTGATCAAGGACCGGTACGACGATGCGCACAGCAAGGTGATCCCGCTGATCGTCACGTACGCCGGTACGACGCGCGCCAAGTTGCCGCAGGCCACCACTGGCAAGGCGCTGCCGGCAGTGAACGGCGAGGCGGTCCGGCTCGCCAAGCAGAACGCGAGCGGCTTCTACAAGTCGGCCGTCAGCGCGAAGATCGGCATCCGGAAGATTTGGCTCGACGGCAAGCGCAAGCTCAGCCTCGACCAGTCGGTCCCGCAGATCGGCGCCCCCACGGCCTGGCAGGCGGGCTACACCGGCAAGGGCGTCACGGTCGCGGTTCTCGACTCCGGGATCGACGCCACTCATCCCGATCTCGCCCCGCAGCTCGCCGGTGCCGCCAACTTCACCACCGAGCAAGCCGGTGACTTCGTCGGCCACGGCACCCACGTCGCGTCCACCATCGCCGGTACGGCGGCGGCCTCGAACGGCAAGTACAAGGGCGTCGCTCCGGACGCCAAGCTGCTCGACGGCAAGATCTGCATGTTCGACGGCTGCTACGAGTCGGCAATCCTGGCCGGGATGGACTGGGCTGCCACCGACAAGCACGCCCAGGTGATCAACCTGAGCCTCGGCGCCACCGACTTCCCGGAGATCGATCCGCTCGAGGAAGCCGTCAACCGGCTTACCGCATCGACCGGCGCCTTGTTCGTGATTGCCGCTGGCAACGATGGGCCGGACACCGCGACGATCGAGTCGCCCGGCAGCGCGGACGCGGCGCTCACCGTCGGCGCTGTCGACAAGCAGGATCAGCTGGCCGACTTCAGCAGCCGCGGGCCGCGCGTCGGCGACAGCGCCGTCAAGCCCGACATCACTGCGCCCGGCGTCGGCATCGTCGCCGCGAAGTCCAAGAACTCGGTCATCGGCGAACCGGTCGGCGACCAGTACCTCCGGCTCCAGGGCACGTCGATGGCGACACCGCACGTCGCCGGCGCAGCCGCCCTGCTGGCGCAGGAACACCCCAGCTGGAAGGCAACCGAGCTCAAGTCCGCACTGATGGCGTCGGCCAAGCCGGCGGCGAACCAGACGGTCTTCGAGCAAGGCGCCGGCCGGGTCGATCTGACCAAGGCGATCACCCAGAACGTCTTCGCCGTACCGGGCAGTCTGGCCTTCGGCAAGGCGAGCTGGCCGCACAACGACGACACTCCCGTCGCCAAGCAGCTCACCTATCGCAACACCGGCGCGACACCGGTGACGCTGCACCTGACGGCGAACCTCGGTACGCCGGACGGCAGCCCGGCGCCGGCCGGTGCACTCACCTTGAGCGCCAATACCCTCACCGTGCCGGCCGGTTCGACCAATTCGGTGACTGTCACCTCCGACACCAGAACAGAAGGCCCGGACGGAACCTACAGCGGCCGGATCGTCGCCACCGTTGGTGATTCCGCCGTCGTCACCCCGTTGAGTCTGGAGCGGGAGGTCGAGAGCTACGACCTCACGATCAAGACCGTCGGCACCGATGGAGCCCCGCTGGCCGGTGGATTCGGCCCGCTGACCGATCTCGATTCCGGGTGGGGCAACATCCAGTTCGCGGAGAGCGACACGGTGACCGTCCGGCTTCCCAAGGCGGACTACCAGCTGACCTGGAACTCTTCGGAGGCGTCCGGTTTCTACTCGATCCAGGTGCCGAACGTCAGCCTGACCCACGACCTGACAGTGGTCGCCGACAACCGGCTCGCCAAACCGATCAAGGCCACGGCGTACCGTCCGGACGTCACGACCGCGCTGGTCGAGGCCGGCATCCACCTCACCACACCGACCCAGAGCATCGGCTCTTCGGCGTACTCCGTCGGGGTGGGCGCCACCCTCTTCGCTGGCCACGTCGGCGAAGCGCGTCCGGGCGACCAACTCGTCTCGTACGTCGGGAACCAGTTGTCCATCCCCGATGCGGATGGCGACTTCGTGGACAGTCCGGTCAACTACCACCTCTTCGAGAGCAAGCCAGGGTTCTACGACGGCTACGTCCGGCAGGTCCGGGACAGCGACCTGGCCAGGATCGTGTCCACCCGCAATGCGACCTCGGCTCGTTCGACCGAGGTGGGACTGGCGGGCGAGACCGGCGACGGGGTCGGTGGGATCTTCCTGCTGCTGCACTTCAAGCAGCCGACAAAGGTCGTGCACCTGGTCGAGCCCGCGCCGACGGCTTCCTGGACCACGTTTTTCGACGAGTACCAGCCGGATGCCGAGGGCTTCCCGCTGCAGGTCACGTTCCTCAACAGCCGCACGCTGAGCTACCACGCGGCACAGACCTACCGCGAGCGCTGGAACGCCGCCGCCTTCGTGCCGACCTTCGGCGGGTACGCCGGCGCCGTCCGCGACGGCGACCAGTTGCTGATCGGTGCCTACTCGCACTCCGACGCCGACAACCATTCCGGCCAGTCGATGGCGGACTCGAGTGGGACGAAGGTGTTCCGCAACGGCGTCGAGGTCGGCTCCTCGCCGTACTTCGCGGACGTCCAGCTGGCTCGCCTCGATCCGGCCAAGGCGGCGTACCGGGTGGAGACGAGGATCGACCGGAGCTCGTTCTCGACGTTCTCCACCCGGACCAAGCTGACCTGGCGGTTCACGTCGGCTGCCACCGAGACCGCCACCACGCTGCCGTTGCGAACCATCCGGTATCTGCCGGAGGTGGACAAGTGGAACGCGGTGCAGCGCAAACCGGTCCTCGTGGTGCCGTTCACCTTTGATGCACCGGCCGGGGCGACGCTGCCGGCGATCCGGAAGATCACGGCTCAGGTGTCCGGTGACGACGGCAAGACGTGGCGCCCGGCGTACGTCGTACCGGCTGGTCGGGGTGGTTATCGGCTGGTGGTCGCGCTGCCCCACGGAGCGAAGGAGGTGTCGTTGCGGGCAACGGCGACCGATGTCCAAGGCAACTCGATGGAGCAGACCGTACTGCGCGCCTTCTCAATCTCCGATTGAACTGCGCGATTTCAGGCTGAACCGGGGCCGGATTTCTGCCTGAAAGTGCAGATCTGAGATCCGGGGCAACGGTCGACAGGGGTTCATGCGTCTCACTCAACGTGTCGCCTCGTTTCCGCACTGTGAGGGCCGCGGGGCGGCACCTGTTGAGGACAACCGATCTGGAGGGGATTCATCGTGGGATCTATATCCAGAGCAAGGCGGTTCGGCCTACCGGCCGTCGCCTCGCTTGCAGTACTCGGCATCGCTATGTCCGGTGCTGCGCAGCAAGCACTAGCCGCACCACCGAAGCCGGCCGGAATCAGCAAGGCCAAGCTGAAGCCGGACCAGCACGTCACGCTGCTGACCGGTGACCGGGTCACTCTGCACGGCGGCGATCCGGCCAGGGCCTCGATCGAGCCAGGACCGGGCCGCAGAGGGGTGACCTTCAGTGCCCAGCGGACCAACGGCAAGCTGTACGTGATTCCGTCGGACGTCAACCCGCTAGTGGCCTCCGGCCGGATCGACCGGCGGCTCTTCGAGGTCGCCGGGCTGATCGAGGCCGGCTACGACGACAAGGCGAGTTCGTCGATCCCGTTGCTGGTCAGCTATCAGGGCAAGGCGAACCGCTCGGCGCCCGCCGGCGCGACCGTGACGCGGTCCCTGCCGGTGATCAACGGCGCCGCGGTCACGGTGGACAAGAAGGCGGGCTTCCTGAAGGGCCTGACGACAGCGCGATCGGCCAATGGGATCGACAAGATCTGGCTGGACGGCAAGCGTCACGTCACCCTGGACCAGTCGGTGCCGCAGATCGGCGCTCCGACGGCCTGGGCGGCCGGCTACACCGGCAAGGGTGTCTCGGTCGCGGTGCTCGACACGGGCATCGACAAGACCCACCCCGACCTCGCCACCCAGGTTGCCGGCGAGAAGAACTTCACCGATGAGCAGACTGGTGACTTCGTCGGTCACGGCACCCATGTGGCCTCGACGATCGCCGGTACCGCGGCGGCGTCGGCCGGCAAGTACAAGGGCGTCGCACCGGACGCGAAGCTGTACGACGGCAAGGTCTGTGAGCTCGACGGCTGCCCCGACTCGGCGCTGCTGGCCGGGATGGAGTGGGCCGCCAAGGAGGTCAAGGCGAAGGTCGTCAACTTCAGCATCGGCGGGCAGGACACCCCGGAGATCGACCCGCTCGAGCAGGCGGTGAACAAGCTGACGGCCGAGACCGGCACGTTGTTCGTGATCGCCGCCGGTAACAGCGGTCCGGGCGTCGGCTCGATCGAGTCGCCGGGCAGCGCCGACGCCGCGCTGACCGTCGGTGCGGTCGACAAGCAGAACCAGTTGGCCGACTTCTCCAGCCGCGGCCCGCGGCTCGGCGACGGTGCGGTCAAGCCCGACGTCACCGCGCCGGGCGTGGACATCGTCGCGGCCAAGTCGAAGGACTCGCAGATCGGCGAACCGGTCGGCCAGTACTACCTGAAGCTCTCCGGAACGTCGATGGCCACCCCGCACACCGTGGGCGCCGCCGCGATCCTGGCCCAGGAGCACCCGACCTGGAAGGCAGCCGAGCTCAAGGGCGCCTTGATGGCCTCGGCGAAGGTGGCGGCGAACCAGACCGCGTTCGAACAAGGCGCCGGCCGGATCGACCTCACCAAGGCCATCACCGCGTCGGTGATCGCCGAGCCGGGCAGCGTCTCCTTCGGGACCGCTCAGTGGCCACACAACGACGACACCCCGGTCACCAAGACCGTGACGTACCGCAACCTCGGCGACAAGCCGGTCACGCTGGCGCTGAACGCCACGCTGACCGGACCGGACGGAAACCCTGCTCCGGCCGGCGCACTGTCGTTGAGTGCTCACGAGGTGACCGTCCCGGCCGGTGGCACCGCTACCGTCCAGGCCACCTCGAACACCAAGCACAACGGTCCGGACGGCGGCTACTCCGGCCGGATCAATGCCACCGCGGATGGTGTCGCGGTGACCTCGCCGATCGGGGTCGACAAGGAGGTCGAGAGCTACACGCTGACGATCAAGCAGATCGGCCCGGACGGCAAACCGTCCGGCGATAGCACGCTCGTCTTCGGGCTGGACGAGTTCAGGTTCGAGTTCGCTGGTGACCCGAGCGGGACCGCGAAGGTCCGGCTGCCGAAGGGGACCTACCTGCTGGAGGCTGACCAGTACGTACCTCGGGACGAGGAGCACGGGGACAGCTACCTGATGCTCGATCCGAAGGTCGGACTGACCGCCGACAAGACGGTGGTGTTCGACGCGAGGGCCACTCGGCCGGTCTCGACGACCGTGCCGCGCAAGGACGCGAAGCTCATCCTCGCCGACGTCGGCTACGACCGGTACGCGACCTCGTCGCTCGGTTCCTCCGCTCTCGTCTTCGACCTCAGCAGCGTTCACACGGCGCAGGTCGGCCCAGCACTCGCACGGGCCGAGCTGACCGGCCACGTCGTGTCGAACTGGGGCAAGCCGGACGGCACGGGCTGGTTCAACGGGACGCCGTACCTGTACGGGATCGCGAACAGCATTCCCGGCAAGTTCCCCACCGGTTTCAGCCGGACCGTCCGGCAGCAGGAGCTGGCCACGGTGGAGCAGGTCTTCCACAAGACCGCGGACCGGTCGGCGACGAAGACCACCTCGGTGATCCTGCCGAACCAGAGCGGCGCCTGGACCCCGATCCTCACCTACGACCTGCCGACGGTCACCCGGAACTATCTCGAGGCCGGCCCCGTAGGCTGGACCACCGACTTCGCCGAGATCGTCCCGAGTCAGGATCCGCAGGATCCGTTCCCGGTCGTCGTGACCGACTTGAGCGCCGAGAACGTGCAGTACAAGGCGGGGCGAACGGTCCACGAGAACTGGAACACCGCCGCGTTCGTTCCCCAGGTCGGGCTCGGTTCCCGGCTCGGTGACGAACTCCAGGTCGGCATCTACACGAACACCGACGCCGAGGGGCACCAGGGCTTCACGCTGACGGACTCGGCGAGCAGCAAGCTGTTCCGCAACGGCAAGCAGGTCGCGGAGTCGGAGGACTTCGGCTACATCGATGCGACCGGGTTGCCGGCCGCGAAGGCGAAGTACAAGTACGTCACGACCGGTACGAGGACCTCCGTCTCGGGCTTCTCCACGCGCACGGAGCTGGCGCTCACCTTCAGCTCGGCCGCCTCGGAGGAGGAGACCGTCGTACCGATGCGTTCGCTGCGGTACCGGCCGGCGGTGGATCTGAACAACATCGTGAAGCGGACCCCGGTCACGGTGTTGCCGGTCCAGGTGGACGGTCTCCCTGGCGCCACTCTGCCGAAGGTCAAGAAGCTGGAGATCCAGGTGTCGGGTGACAACGGCAAGACCTGGCACCCGGCCGCCGTAGTACCGGTTGGAAAGGATGGCTACAAGGCCGTCTTCGTCACGCCGAAGGGCGCGAAGTCCGTGTCCCTGAAGGCGAAACTGGTCGATGCCGGTGGCAATACCACCGAGCAGACCACGATCGCGGCCTACCCGCTGCGCTAGGGGAAGGGTGCCCGGGGAGTTTCCCGGGCACCCGATCTTTTTCGGCTGGGTCAGCGTCACATCTGCCGGGGCCCGCGCAGCGCGGGCCCCGGCGCGACTACTGGGGAGAACGGGATGCGACGGAGGAAGAGGGGGCCGGCGCTCGCGCTGGCGACGGTGCTGGCGGTGGCGATCACCGGCAGCGCCGTGGCGGCACAGGGAGCGAACGCCGAGCCGGCCGGGCACGGAACCGCACAGGTGGGGCACAGCGCCGGTCAGGCGGGACGCGGCGCCGATCAGGTGGGGTATGGGGCTGGTCAGGCGGGGCGCAGGGCTGATCAGGTGGTCACGTTGATCACCGGGGACAAGGTGATCCTGCCGGGTGGTGATCCGGCCAGGCTCCGGATCGAGCGGGGTCAGGGACGCGAGCGCGTGATGTTCCAGGTCCGGCGCGGCAAGTTCGGTCTCGTGGTGATGCCGACGGATGTCAGCTCGGCGGTGACATCCGGCCAGCTCGACCGGCGCCTCTTCGACGTGACCGGATTGATCAGGATGGGGTACGACGACGCGCACGTCCGGGCGACCCCGTTGCTGGTGGAGTACGACGCCCGGCAGCGGTCGGCGCTCTCGTTGCCCGGAGCAACGGTGACCCGGCAGCTGCGGTTCATCGGCGGAGCGGCCGTCCAGGTGCAGAAGAACGCCTCGGGGGAGTTCCTCAGGCACCTGGGCGGCACCGCCCGGTCGGCCGGTGGGATCAAGAAGATCTGGCTGGACGGCAAGGGCCGGGTCCTGCTCGACCAGAGCGTTCCGCAGATCGGCGCTCCCGCTGCCTGGAAGGCGGGGTACACCGGCAAGGGCATCAAGGTGGCGGTGCTCGACACCGGCATCGAGAACACGCACCCGGACCTCAAAACCAGAGTGGTCGGGGCGAAGAACTTCACCAGCGACCCGGCCGGCGACAAGTACGGGCACGGCACTCACGTCGCCTCGATCATCGCCGGCACCGCCGCAGCATCGAAGGGCAAGTACAAGGGCGTCGCGCCCGATGCACAGCTGCTCGACGGCAAGGTGTGCGACGGCGAGGGGAACTGCGACGAGTCGGCCGTGATCGCTGCGATGGAATGGGCGGCCGTCGAGCAGAAGGCCAAGGTGGTCAACATCAGCCTCGGCTGGCCGGACACGCCCGAGGTGAACCCGATGGAGCAGGCCCTCAACCGGCTCACCGCACAGACCGGCACCCTCTTTGTCGTTGCTGCAGGCAACAAAGAACCCGGCGCGGAAACCGTGACCTCGCCCGGAAGCGCGGACGCCGCGCTCACCGTCGGTGCCGTGGACAAGAAGGACCAGCTGGCCGAGTTCTCCAACCAGGGGCCGCGGATCGGCGACGGCGCGATCAAGCCCGATGTCACCGCGCCCGGTGTCGACATCGTCGCCGCCCGGGCGAAGAACGGCGAGATCGGCGAACCCGTCGGCCAGTACTACCTGAAGCTGTCCGGTACGTCGATGGCCACCCCGCACGTCGTCGGCGCGGCCGCCCTCCTCGCGCAGGAACACGCCAACTGGAAGGGTCCTGAGCTCAAGGCGGCCCTGATGGGTTCGGCCAAGAAGCTCCCCGGTCAAGGAGTCTTCGCGCAGGGTGCCGGCCGGATCGACGTCGCCAAGGCGATCACCGCGACCGTCCTGGTCTCACATGGCAGCCTCTCGTTCGGCACGGCCCTGTGGCCGCACACCGACGACAAGCCGGTGGCGAAGCAGTTGACGTACCGCAACCTCGGCAAGACCCCGGTCAAGCTGGCCCTCAAGCTCACCGCAACCGCGGCGGACGGCAAGCCCGCCCCGGCCTCGGCGTTCAAGCTCAGCGCCACCTCGCTGACGGTCCCGGCCGGCGGCAGCGCCTCGGTGACGGTCACCTCGAACACCAAGCACAACGGCCCCGACAGCCTGTACTCCGGCCAGGTGGTCGCCACCGCGGGCAAGGTCACCATCGGTACGCCGCTCGCGGTCGACAAGGAGGTCCAGAGCTACGACCTGGTCCTTCCGCACCTCGGACCTGATGGCAAGGGCACCGAGCTGGCCGGCACATTGGTCTACTCGCTCGACAAGGAGTTCAGTGCCGAGGTCACACCGGCTGCGAACGGGACCGCCAAGCTCCGGTTGCCGAAGGGCCGGTACTTCATCGACGGCAAGGTCGGCGACGACCAGGGCCGGCTCTACCAACTCGTCTGGCCGCACGTCGTACTGGACCGGGCGACCACCGCGCCGATCGACGCCCGCAAGGCCAAGCCGGTGCGGATGACCTTGCCGCGTGCCGATGCGCGCCTCGGGCAGGTGCAGATCGGCTACCAGCGGACCATGTCCGAGGGGCCGGAGAGCAACTCCATCTATGCGCCGGCGCTGGACCAGGTCTTCGTCGGGTCACTGGGGAAGCCGGCACCGAAGGGCGAGATGGTCTCGTTCATCTCCACCCGCTGGGGTGTTCCGAAGCCGGACGGCCAGTTCCTCGATTCGCCGTACACGTACAACCTGTTGCAGGCAAAGCAAGACAGCTACTTCACCGGCTACAGCAGGACGGTTCGCGACCGGGACCTGGCGAAGATCGTCACCCAGTACGCCGCGGATCAGCCGGGGCTGCTGGCGCTCGACGAACGGTTCGGCGTCGTGGCCGGGATGGGGGGCAGCAGCTCCGGTCAGATTTTCGCGTTCTCCCGGCCGAGCCGGATCACGCACTACGTCGAGCCCGGAGTGACGTGGTCCTCGATGGTCGACACCTATCAGCCGGACAGCGGGGACGGCCGGTGGCTGACCAACCACATCTCTGGCGAGCAGATTTACCGGGCAGGCAGGTCGTACGCCGAACGCTGGGGCGCGGCCGTCGCCGTACCGGCTGTTGCGGACGGTGGTTCGAACCGGACCGGTGGTGAGATGAACATCTACGTCCAGCCGAACGCCGACGCGGACGGTCACTCCGGTGACTCGCTCGAGATGGATCAGTCGGCGATCAAGCTGTACCGCGATGGCAAGCTGATCGGGTCGGACACCCTTCCCGGGCAGCTGAACGTCGACGGGCTGCCGGCCGGCAAGGCGGCGTACCGGCTGGAGTCGTCGCAGACGCGATCGCTGCTGCAGCTGGCGACGAAGATGAGCACGGTGTGGACCTTCAGCTCGCAGGCCGGTAGCGACGCGGCACCGCTTCCCTTGTGGGTGGTGCTGTTCCGGCCGAAGGTCGATCCGGCGAACTCGGTCGCCCGGCAGCCGATCTCGATCCTGCCGCTCGACGTGGCGACCCAGCCGGGGGCGAAGGTCGGCGCGGTGAAGCAGGTGACGCTGCAGGTCTCGGGCGACGGCGGGAAGACCTGGACGAAGGCATCCGTCCTGCCGACCGGGAAGTCTTATCGAGCAATCTTCAAGACGCCTGCAGGAAAGCTGATCTCGGTCCGGTCGACTCTCACCGACAAGAACGGCAACTCGGTCACGCAAACGGTGATCAACGCCTACCGAGTGCGGTAAAGCAGAACGCCCAGCCAGGATTCTCCTGGCCGGGCGTTTCATTTGGTGTCAGCCGAGCAGGTTGAGGGCCTTGACTGCGTCGCGCTCCTCGCCGAGCTCCTTGGTGCTGGCGTCGATCTTGCCGCGGGAGAAGTCGTTGATCTCCAGGCCCTGGACGATCTCCCAGTTGCCGTCCTTGGTGGTCACCGGGAACGACGAGATGAGACCCTCCGGTACGCCGTACGAGCCGTCCGAGACGACCGCCATCGACAGCCAGTCGCCGTCGGCCGAGCCGCGCAGCCAGTCGCGGGTGTGGTCGATCGTGGCAGCCGCGGCCGAGGCGGCCGACGATGCGCCGCGGGCCTCGATGATCGCCGCGCCGCGCTTCTGCACGGTCGGCAGGAAGTCGTTCTCGATCCAGGCTTGGTCGTTGACGACCTCGGCGGCGTTCTTGCCGGCCACCTCGGCGTGGAAGATGTCCGGGTACTGCGTGGCGCTGTGGTTACCCCAGATCGTCAGCTTCTTCAGATCGGTCACGTGCGTGCCGGTCTTCTTGGCCAGCTGCGCCAGCGCGCGGTTGTGGTCCAGCCGGGTCAGCGCGGTGAAGCGCTCGGCCGGGATGTCCGGTGCGTTGCTCTTCGCGATCAGCGCGTTGGTGTTGGCCGGGTTGCCGGTCACGGTGATCCGGATGTCGTCGGCGGCGTGGTCGTTCAGCGCCTTGCCCTGGACCGTGAAGATCGCGCCGTTGGCCTCGAGCAGGTCACCGCGCTCCATCCCCTTGGTCCGCGGGCGGGCGCCGACCAGCAGGGCCACGTTCGCACCGTCGAAGATGGTGTTCGCGTCGTCGCCGATCTCGATCCCGGCCAGCGTCGGGAACGCGCTGTCCTCGAGCTCCATCACGACACCCTCGAGTGCCTTCAGCGCCGGCGTGATCTCCAGCAGCCGCAGCTGGACCGGGGTGTCCGGCCCGAGCAGGGCACCGCTGGCGATGCGGAACAGCAGGCTGTAGCCGATCTGGCCGGCGGCGCCGGTGACGGCGACCTTCACGGGTGTAGTGCTCACGACATCGCTCCTCAGAGGTTTTCGACGGACTTGCCTTCGGACGCTAGCAAGTCGCACGCCCGAAGCCGACGCCGGGTCCAGTGATCCTCACCACCAGTGACGTCCGTCGCGAAGGCCAGTAGGTTCCCGCAGGCTCGGGCTCCGTAGGCTCGGGGCATGGAGCGCAAGGTCGGTAGTGGGGTCGCGACGGTCGAGGCCGAGGCCGACGGGACCTTCGTACTGCGGGTCGACGGCTCCCTGCAGTCGCAGGTGGATCTCGCCGATCCGACCCATCTGTCCTTCGAGTACGTGCGCCGGATCGGGGACGTGCTCGATGCGGTGGCGGCGCGCCGGCAGCCGATCTCGGTGCTGCATATCGGTGGGGCGGGTCTCACGCTGGCCCGGTACGTCGCGGCGACGCGACCGCGGTCGCGGCAGATCGTGCTGGAACCGGACGAGGACCTGACCGACTTCGTCCGCGAGGCGCTGCCGCTGCCGAAACGCGCCGGGATCAAGGTCCGCCCGGTCACCGGCCGCGCCGGCATCGCCGACATCTACCCGGATTCCGTCGACGTCGTCATCGTCGACGCCTTCGTCCACGAGGCAGTCCCCGCCAACCTCGTCACCGCCGAGTTCACCACCGAATGCTCCCGCGTACTACGCCCCACCGGCCTCCTAATCTTCAACCTCATAGACGGCTCAGCCGGTCTGAACTTCGTACGACGAGTCGCAGCAACTCTCCTCACCCACCTCACAGCAACCACCCCCGGTGGAGAGGGGGGGGGGGGCGCCGCCGCGGGGGGGGTGGGGGGGGGGGGCCTGCGCTCGCTTTGGGGGGTCGAGGGGGGGTGTTTGGGGGTGGGTTGGTTCGCGCTGCCTGGGGGGGTGGTCAAGGGGTGGGGGTTAGGTCGGGTATACTTTTCGGCGTCGGTGCGCGAGTCGCGTCACCAGAGCATTTCCCAGGCGCTCCGACCCGTCGGTTTCAGCAACCCGCTGATGATTCCCCGGCGACATGGGTGCAACGCGATAGCACCCGCAGGTCGATGCCTTATCTCCTGCCTTGCACGACAGATCCGGCCATTTTTGATGGTCGGACACTCCGTGCGGCTCCGATGCGGCATTGAGCCGTGACGTTGAGAGAGAGATTGCGTGTCCCAGCACTACCAGGACCAGTTTGTGCCCGCCGACGGCAACGAGGCCGCTGACCGGGCGAAGAAGCCGCGGCACAAGAAGTTCCAGACCCAGTCGTACGGCGAGCGGATGGCCGCCGAGCTGGACGCACCCAGCACCCCCGGTACCGAGCGCAGTTCGGCCCGGGTGGAGAAGCCTGCCCAGGTCGAGCGCCGGGGCGGACCCAGCCAGTACTCCGACCGCGGCAGCCGCGGCCCGGATCGCCGCGACAACGACCGTCGGGGCAGCGACAACCGGAGCAGCGACAACCGGGGCGATCGCCCGGTGCGGGGTTACCGTGCCGCGGAGCGCACCGAGCGTCCGGCCCGCACCGAGAGCACGTCGTACCCGAAGAGCTCGTACCAGGGCAACTCGTACAGCAAGCCGTCGTTCGGGCAGCGGACCGACCGCGACAGCCGGGGCTTCGACCGCCCGGCCGACCGGGACGGCCGCGGTTTCGACCGTCCGGAACGCAGCACGAGCTACCCGCGGAGCTCGGACCGTCCGGAGCGCACCGGCGGCTACCAGGGCAACAACGAGCGCGGCAGCAGCTACCCGCGCAGCAACGACCGTCCCGAGCGCACGAGCTATCCCCGTAGCTCCGACCGCCCGGAGCGCAGCAGCTACCAGGGCGGCGGAGACCGCCCGGAGCGCAGCGGCGGCTACCAGGGCAGCAACGACCGCCCGGAACGCAGCAGCAGCTACCAGCGGAGCGACGACCGTCCCGCGCGCAGCAGCTACCAGGGCAACAACGAGCGCGGCAGCAGCTACCCGCGGAGCAACGACCGCCCGGAACGTAGCAACTACCGCGGCAACGACCGGAACGACCGTGGATTCCAGCGGGACCCCGACCGTGACTACGAGCGGGTTCGCCCGGAGCGGGTCGAGCTGCCGGAAGACCTCGGTGAAGTAGCCGAGGGCAACGGGTTCTCCGCGATCGGCATCGCACCCCGGCTCGTCCAGCGACTGGCTCGTGACGGCATCACCGCGCCGTTCCCGATCCAGGAAGCGACCATCCCGGACGCGCTGGCCGGCAAGGACGTGCTCGGCCGTGGTCAGACCGGTTCCGGCAAGACCCTCGGGTTCGGCCTGCCGACGCTGATGCGGCTGGCCGGTGGCCACACCGAGTCGCGCCGTCCGCGCGGCATGGTGCTGGTGCCGACCCGTGAGCTGGCGATGCAGGTGCACGACGCGCTCGAGCCGCTGGCCCACGTGATGGGTGTCTCGATCAAGCTGATCGCGGGCGGCCTGCCGTACCCGAAGCAGATCGAGTCGCTGCGTCGCGGTGTCGACCTGCTGATCGCGACCCCCGGCCGGCTGATCGACCTGTGTGAGCAGGGCGCTGCCGATCTCGGTGCGGTCGAGGTCGCGGTCCTCGACGAGGCCGACCACATGTGCGACATGGGCTTCATGCCCGCCGTCACCACGCTGCTCGACATGACCCCGACGACCGGCCAGCGGCTGCTGTTCTCGGCGACGCTGGACAACGACGTCGACACCATCGTGAAGACCTACCTGAAGGACCCGGTCACGCACTCGACCGAGTCCGGCCAGGCCTCGGTCTCCACCATGGAGCACCACCTGCTCGTCATCGAGCCGGCCCACAAGCAGTCGCTGACGGCCGAGCTGGCCAGCCGCGACGGCCGGACCATCGTCTTCGTCCGCACCAAGCTGGGCGCCGACCGCGTCGCCACCCAGCTGCGCGACCGGGGCGTGATGGCGGCGGCGCTGCACGGCGGCCTGACCCAGGGTGCCCGGAACCGCACGCTGGACCAGTTCAAGGACGGTTCGGTCCCGGTGCTGGTCGCCACGGACGTCGCTGCCCGCGGCATCCACGTCGACGACGTCGGCCTCGTCGTACAGGCTGACCCGGCGGCGGACCACAAGGACTACCTGCACCGTGCGGGCCGTACGGCGCGCGCAGGCGGCAAGGGTGCTGTTGTCACCCTCGTTCTGCCGCACCAGCGGCGCGGGATGATGCGGCTGGCCGAGTCGGCCGGCGTCGTCACCGAGCCGGTCCGGGTCCGCCCGGGCGACGAGAACGTCGCGGAGCTGACCGGCGGCACCAAGCCGTCCGGTTACCCGGTCAAGCTGCCCGCCCCGAAGCCGCAGCGTGGCGGCGGTGGCTTCAACAAGGGTGGCAAGCGGTTCGGCGGTGGCGGAAGCCGCCCGTCGGGTCGTGGCTACGAAGGCCGCAGCGGTGGCGGCGGTGGCTACAAGGGCCGTTCCGACCGCGGCAACGGCAGGACCTTCGAAGTCCGCTGACACTGAACACTGAAAGACCCCCGGCAAATTTGCCGGGGGTCTTTCTGTTGCCGCGTTTCGCCTTCCCGGACGTCTTAGTACCAGAACCGTCCAGGAGGGGAGCTCCATCGTGCGGCTGTCTGCGCTGTCCGCCATCACGGTCGCCGGTGCCTTGGTCTTCGCGCCGATCACCGGCGCCACCGCCACACCACCGGCATCGGCACCGATTCCGAAACCAACCGCCACCAAACCAAAGCTGCCAAAGACGATCACCCTGCTCACCGGCGATCAGGTCAAGGTGGTGCAGCAACAAGGCCAACCCGACCAGGTGAGCTTCGTCCCAGGCAAGGGCAGTCGCTCCGGCGCTGCCTCCGTACTGCGGAACGGGGACCACGTCTACGCTCTGCCACCCGGCGTCGCGGCTCAGATCGCGACCGGCCGCCTCGACAAGGATCTGTTCGACGTCACCACCTTGCTCGCCGCCGGCTACGACGACGCGCATTCGCGAACCCTGCCGGTCATCGTCACCTACGCAGGCGGTACGACGCTCGCAAGGACCCGCGCAGTACAAGCCAAGCCGCAAGGCGCGAAGACCAGCAAGGCCCTGCCGAGCATCGGCGCCCGAGCCGTCGAGGTCGACAAGTCGGCCGGCAAGTTCTGGAAGACAACCGCCGACGCGACGATCAAACAGATCCGGCTCGACCACCGGATCCGCGCGGTCACCGACCAGAGCGTCCCGCAGATCGGCGCTCCGGAAGCCTGGAAGCGTGGCCTGACCGGCAAGGGTGTGAAAGTTGCCGTCCTAGACACCGGCATCGACGCGACCCACCCCGATCTGACCGGCCGGGTGATCGCGCAGCAGAGCTTCAGCGATAGCCCCGAGGTCACCGACCATGTCGGCCACGGCACCCACGTCGCCGGCATCCTGGCCGGTACCGGCGCGGCCTCCGGCGGCAAGTACCGCGGCGTCGCCCCGGACGCAAGCCTCCTCAACGGCAAGGTGCTCGACGACGAAGGCTTCGGCTCGGAGTCGGGCGTGATCGCCGGGATGGAGTGGGCCGTTGCCCAGGGCGCCAAGGTGGTCAACCTCAGCCTCGGCGGCGGACCGACCGATGGCACCGATCCGGTCTCCCAGGCGCTCGACACCCTGAGCGCGCAGTCCGGCGCCCTCTTCGTCGTTGCTGCAGGCAACTGCCGCTTCCCGCAGCCGGAGACGGTCTCGTCACCGGCGGCCGCCGATGCAGCCCTCGCCGTCGGCAACCTGGCCCACGACGGCTCCGTCAGCGACAGCTCGTGCCGCGGCCCACGCGAAGGAGACCAGGCAATCAAACCGGAGATCTCCGCGCCCGGCGAAGGCATCGTCGCCGCGCGCGCAGCCGGTACGACGATCGGCGACCCGGTCGACGACAACTACACCGCCCTGTCCGGTACGTCGATGGCCACACCCCACGTCGCCGGTACGGCGGCCCTCCTCGCCGGTGAGCACCCGGACTGGAATGCCGCCCAACTCAAGACCCAGCTGATGGCCACCGCTGACCCGCAAGCCAACAGCACCCTGTCGGAGCAAGGCCTCGGCCGGGTGGACGCGGATCAGGGCACCGACACCGCATTGACCGCCGACACCGCAGTACTGGACTTCGGTACGTCGAACGCTCCAACCCCACCTCCGCACCCGACCAAAGCAATCACCTACCGCAACTCCGGCGACACCCCGATCGACCTGAAGATCACCGCCACGATGGACACCGCCGGTCCTGCGCCGACTCCGGGAACGCCGACAATCGTCGTACCAGCGGATGGGCAGGTGACTGTCCCGATCACAGCGAACGAGGACGCCACCGAGGGTCTCTTCACCGGTCGGATCGTCGCGACCCCAGGCACCGGCGATCCGCTGGTCACCGGCTTCCGATGGCAGCGCAAGCCGGAACTCTTCAAGGTCAGTGTCACTGGCCTCGACAGCGCCGGCAAACCGTTCGACGGCCTGGTGATGGGCGGCAGGACCGACGGCGGCAACGGGATCTTCGAGGCTCTCCGCAACGGACATCTCGACCTGGAACTGCCGCCCGGAACCTACTCCCTCGGCACCGCGGTCGAGACGCCGGCGACCGACCAGACGCCGGACACCGACGCGGTCATGATCGAACCCGAGTTCACCGTCGGCAGCGATCTGGAGATCGTGTTCGATGCCCGCAAGACGGTGCCGGTCGCGCGTTCGGTGCGAGGGCACGGCGACCTCCGCCCGGAGAGCAATGATCTCGACCTGACCCGGAAGGCGTCCGACGGCAGCACAATCAGTGGTGCCGGCATCGACGCCCGGTCCGACCATTGGGAACTGACGGTCAGCCCGACGAAGCCGGTGACGCACGGAACGCTGGACTTCGGCTTCGGCGGCCGGCTCCACGTACCGCCGTACAAGGCGCAGGTCGTTGGTGGCACCGCGCTGCCGGTGGATGACTTCTTCCTCGGGCCTCGCTTCACCGGAGTCAAAACGCTCGCCGCCTTTGATGCCGGTACGGCGGTGCCCGCGCAACTCGACGGTGTGAAGGGCAAGCTGGCGATCGTCCGTGCGGCACCCGATCAGCAGCTGGAGGAACAGGTCAAGCGTGCCGTCGATGCAGGTGCGGCGGGGGTGATGATGTTCGATCCGGCGACTCCCGGCGTGATGCGCAACATCTACGGCATCGAGGATCTGGAGCAGGCTGTCTTCACCACCACGAGAGTGGCAGCAGATGCCGTACTACGGCAGCTCGCGCACGGACCGGTAAGGATCAAGGTCACGGGAGTCGCATCGAGCCCGGTCGTCTACGAGCAGCTGAAGGCCTGGTCCGGTGCGATCCCGCAGCATCCGGTCTACTCCTCGGCGCAGCGGGACTTCGCCCTGATCGACCTGACCCTCGGTGCCCCCGATGCGGGGACGCGTTTCCAGGAGACCAGGTACGGCCGGACCGAGGGGACCAGCATCGCGGGCCTTTGGTATCACCAAGCCTGGGAGGCACCGCTCAGGCGCAAGGACTACGTGCTGGCAGGTGACGTGAAGTGGAACCAATTGGTGGATGTCTTCACAGACGGCAGTGATGGCTCTGCAGAATGGCTCTCAATTCCGGCCAGCTACCGGCCTGGACAGCAAATAAGGCAACGCTTCTTCGCGCCCGTCGCAACGGCAGGTCTGCCTGATCTCAAGGGTCTCGGACTCGGCGACAGCTACGTCAGCCGGACCGGTGGCGAATTGACGGTGGCGATCGCGCCCTTCATGCACGGACCCGATCTGTTCGAGTGGCCGTACAACTTCCCGAGCGGCACCCATCAGCTGACGGTCCGCCGGAACGGGGTCGAGGTCGGAACGATCGACACCACGGCGTACCCGTTCGACGTACCGCAGGAGGCAGCGGAGTACGAGATCACCCTGGATTCATCCCGGGCGACCAAGTGGTGGCAGAACTCCACCGCGATCAGCTCGGTCTGGAAGTTCCGGTCGGCCGGGGGAGCCGAGGAGCTGATGCCGATGATCGTTCCCGACCTCGACGTCCCCGCAGCGACGGCGACCGGCACGGTCCCCGCCGGCAAACCGATCCGGATCGACTTCGGGCTGCGGCACCAGACGGGGTCACCGACCTCGGCCATCACCGGCGCCAAGCTGGAGATCTCGTACGACGGGATGCACTGGAACCCCTTGAAATTAAGGGCTCTCGGGCACGACAAGTACACGACGACCGTGACCAATCCGCCGACGGCCAAGTCGGCGGACCTCAGGATCACCGCCACCGATGCCGCCGGCGGATCGCTCAGCCAACGGATCACCCACGTCTACGGACTAACCCCTTAGCCGCGCGACGATGGTGGCAAGTCGCTCGAGGATGACGGTGAGTTCGTCGTCCTCGAGCGGCACAAGTTCGAGGATCAGCTGGCGGCCCTCGGTGAGGACGTGGATCGACGGCGAACCGGCCCGCAGGTCGGCGACCAGTTGTGCGGAATCGATGCCATCAGCAACCGAAAGAAGGACTCGGGACAGCGGCAGGTCAGTGGGGTCGGCCAGCACCTCGGCGGCCACACCCGGAATCAAGCAGGCGCGGCGGGCGAACGAACTGACCTTCGCTGCCTGGTCGGCTTCCCATTTGGCCCGGTCCATCGCCTGCCACTCCTCGAGAGCAGCAAGCACTCCGACGATGGCCTCCTTCGTTGCCTTCATCGCCCGACCGATGCCGTTCTCCTGCGCCCGCACGGCCTGAACCAGTCGGCGGCTGCCGACCACCAGCCCCGCGGTCGGTGAAGCCAGGTACTTCTGCCCGCTGACCAGGACGAGGTCGGCGCCGGTGGCCAGCAGATCCGCGGTGCGTGGGAACTGAGCGGCGCCGTCGATGATCGCGGGGACGCCTCGCCGATGCGCGGCCTTCACCGCGGCCAGCAGATCAACAGGCTCGCCGTGGACCAATCGCGACGACACCAGCAACAAACACGTCACGTCGTCGACCGACAACGCGTCGTCCAGATCCTCTGCAGTACAACGGGTTTCGGCTGACCCGGCGAGAATTACGGAAGCGCCGGAAAGCCGAATGGCCTGCGTGATCGATTGCCCATAGCTCACCACATGACCGGCCGGCAGCACCACCCGATTGTGCATGTCCGTTGCGTCCGGCAACGATTCGATCCGGTGCGGATCGGTACCGGCCATCGCGGCCGCGACGGCCAGCGTGATCGATGCGGCCGTGCAGTGCGTCACCGCACCGGCCTCGGCGCCGGTCGCGGCGGCGAGCGCGCGGCCGGCCCGGTCGGCCAGCTCGTCCATCACGAAGAATTCGGGCAGTGCCTCCGCCACCGCGGCGGCCACGCCGGCCGAACTCCGCGACACACCCAGCGGCGTGAACGTCCCTCTGGCGTTGACGACCTCAGTCAGCCCATATCTCTCGTGAGCGCCCATGGTGGAAATCACCCTAGACCCGGATACCGGACGCTGGCGAGAGATCTGATCAAACTCGCCGGGTTCGGAAGTTCAGACCGCTGAAGCAAGCAATTGATCGGCGAACGTCTCCAGCGCCTGTACTGCGGACGCCGTGTCGCGATCGACCAGCCAGCCGAGCGTCACCCCGTCGGTGATCGCCAGCGTCATCCGGGCCAGCCGATCGGTCGGAAGGGCCCAGCGGACGCCGGTTGCGATGGAGACCTCGTCGAGGATCTGCTCGATCCCGGCCAGTTGACTCGCCCGCTGCTCGCGCGCGAGTGGCTCGGTCTCCGCGTTCCGCAACGCCCAGCTGGTCAGCTCGTACGTCAGCAGCTGTGCATCCGGCGTCGCCTCGACCAGCTGCCAGAACCCGAGGAACGCGTTCCGCACACTCGACGCGACGTCGGCACCGGGCACGATCGCTTCCCGGGCAGCGACGATCTGCGCCTCGGTGATCACCCGGATCACCTCGTGCAGCAGCTCCTCCTTGGACCGGAAGCAGTAGTGCACGATGCCGACCGAGATCCCCAGCTCCTGGGCGATCCGGCGGGTCGTGGTGGCGGCCAACCCCTCCCGGGTCGCCACCTGGATCGCCGCCTGGATCAGCTCGCCCCGCCGGACCTCCGCGGCTACCCGTGCCATCCGACTCCTCTCGCCAACGCTGCCCTCTGAGCTGCCACACTACGACTTCCAGGTCAAGTGTCCAAGACTCTTGACCAAAAGCTACTGGTGAGTCATCGTCGGTCCAGACGTTCCCTGCCGTCTCCTTTCGACGAACCCCCAGGGAGGACCCCGTGACGCGCCGCCCAACTCTCCGCACGGCTGGATTCCGAACGACGACCGCCATCGCGGCGATCGGTGCCGTACTGGCCCTCGGCCTGACCACCCCAAGTCAGGCCAAACCGGCCGCAGCAGCCGCGGCGCCGCCTACCGACTACTGCGCCGGACGGTGCGCGGACATCGTGCCGCCCGGCCAGAACGGCAACGCCACCTTCACGGATCTCATTCTTTTCAAGGGATTCGGGACCCGTCCCGCCCACTTCAGCGACACCCTCAAACCGTACGAGCGGCTGGTCTGGAACTCCCAGGGCATCACCGACGACGGCCTCGATCCGTACTACGACGACTCGTCGTTCGGAGTGAAGTCAGGCGACGTCGCGAGCACCTACAGTCCCCGAGCGGACGTCACAATCGTCCGCGACAAATCGCGCGGCATCCCGCACATCACCGGCACCACCCGTGAGGGCACGATGTTCGGCGCCGGGTACGCCGGTGCGCAGGACCGCCTCTTCGTGATGGACGTCTTCCGGCACCTCGGTCGCGGCCAGCTCACCCCGTTCGCGGGTGGCGCGGCGGCGAACCGCGAATTCGAGCAGCAGTTCTGGCGGACCGCGCCGTACACCGAGGCCGATCTGCAACGGCAGTTCGACGACGCGGATGAGCTCTACGGCGCCGACGGGCTCAAGATGCAGAAGGACATCCAGGCCTGGGTCGACGGCGTCAACTACTACATCAACACGGTCGGCATCGCGTACCCCGGTGAGTACGTCGCCCTCGGTCTGCCCACACCCCAACCGTGGAAGGTCACCGACGTCGTCGCCACGGCAGCGGTGGTGGCCGGCATCTTCGGCAACGGTGGTGGCGGCGAGATGGCCTCGGCGCTCGCGTTGCTGGAGGCACAGGCGAAGTACGGCGTGGCGCAGGGGACCAAGGTCTGGGAGTCGTTCCGCTCGCAGAACGATCCCGAGGCCCCCACCACCGTGCACAACGGAACGACCTTTCCTTACGGAACCACGCCCGCGAATCCAGCTGGTCGCGCAATGCCCGACCGTGGCTCGGTGACGCCTGAACCGGAGGTCGTCGACCAGACCGGCTCGGCCGCCAAGGCCAAGGTCGCCCCGAAGAGCAGCGACAGCGTCAAGCCGCCGAACAAGACCCAGGGCAAGGACTCTCTGAAGGGCATCTTCAACGGCGGCGTCTTCCCCGAAGGCTTCGGTCCCAAGGGAATGTCGAACGCCCTACTGGTCTCCGGCCAGAACACCCAGAGCGGCAACCCGATCGCGGTCTTCGGACCACAGACCTCGTACTTCGCTCCGCAACTGCTGCTCCGCCAAGAACTCCAAGGTCCGGGCGTCAGCTCCCGCGGCATCGCTTTCGCCGGGCTGAACTTCTACACCCTGATCGGCCACGGCGCCGACTACTCATGGAGCGCCACGTCGGCCGGCCAGGACATCACCGACACGTACGCCGTACCGCTCTGTGAGCCGGATGGCAACACCCCGACCAAGACCTCTACGTACTACGTGTTCCGCGGCCAATGTCTGCCGATCGAGAAACTCGAACGCCACAACGCCTGGTACTCCAGCCTCGGTTCCTCCGAACCGGCCGGCTCCTACACCTTGGTTGCTCAGCGCACCAAACTTGGCATCGTCACCCATCGCGGCACGGTCGCCGGCAAACCGGTGCTGTTCACCATCAACCGTTCGACGTACGGCAACGAGGCGGGCTCGGCGCTCGGGTTCATGCAGCTGAACGACCCGGACCGGATTCACAACTCGACCGACTTCAAGGCGGCTGCGACCAACATCGGCTACACGTTCAACTGGTTCTACACGGACAAGACCGACATCGCGTACTTCAACTCCGGTGACAACCCGGTCCGCCCGGCCGGTGCCGATCCGAACCTGCCGACCTGGGGTTACCAGCAGTACGAATGGCAGGGCTGGAACCCGGTCACCAACCGCGCGACGTACACGCCCCCTGCCCAGCATCCGCAAGTGGTCAACCAGGACTACCTGACCAGCTGGAACAACAAGCAGGCGCCCGGCTTCTCCGCGGCTGACGGCAACTTCGCCTACAACTCCGTCTACCGCAGCCAGCCGCTTGACGACCGGATCAAGTCGGTCATCTCGTCCGGCCAGAAGTTCACCCGCGGCAAGCTGGTCGAGGCGATGGAGAGCGCGGCGACCGTCGATCTGCGCGGCGACGAAGTACTTCCTTATCTGCTCCGAGTGCTGAAGAGCGCGCCGATCACCGATCCGGCCGTCGCCGACGCGGTTGCCAAGCTGCAGGCCTGGCAAGCGGCGGGTGCACACCGGAAGACGCCGAACGAAGCGTCCAAGACCTACGACCACGCAGACGCCATCCGCATCCTCGACGCCTGGTGGCCGATCCTGGTCCCGGCGGAGTTCCAGCCGGGCCTCGGGCCGGATCTCTACAACTCCCTCGTCAGCACGCTGAAGATCGACGAGCGGCCGAGCCCGCAGGGATCCGCGTTCCAGAGCGGCTGGTGGGGCTTCGTCCAGCGCGATCTCCGCAAGGTGCTGGGCGACCCGGTGAAGACCGCCCAGCCTGTGACGTACTGCGGCAATGGATCGCTGGCGGGCTGTCGGTCGGTGCTCACCGACTCGTTGCTGGAAGCAACCAAGGTGCCGGCCGCAACGACGTACCCGGCCACGGCGGACTGCGCGGCCGGTGACCAGTTCTGTGCCGACCAGATCGTGCACCAGCCGATGGGTGGCATCACCCAGGACCGGATGGCGTGGGTCAACCGGCCGACGTACCAGCAGGTGGTCGAGTTCCCGGCCCGGCGTGGTGACGACGTCAGCAACCTGGCGCAGGGGAAGACGGCGACCGCGAGCAGTGCCGAAACGGGGATCTTCAACTCGCCGGCGAAGAACGCGGTCGACGGCGACACCGGGACCCGGTGGGCCAGCGACTGGTCCGACCCGCAGTGGCTGAAGGTGGACCTCGGAAGCGAGCAGTCCATCCGGCGGGTGACCCTCCAATGGGAGGCCGCCTACGCCACGGCGTACAAGATCGAGGTCTCCCGGGACAACGTGAGCTGGCAGCAGGTCTTTGCCACCAGCAACGGGGACGGTGGCAAGGATGTGGCTCGCTTCGGGGCGACCCAGGCGCGCTATGTGCGGGTGACCGGGCAGCATCGGACGACGTCGTACGGATACTCGCTGTACGAGCTGCAGGTCTTCCGCCAATGATGACCGGTGGGCTGGAAAGATGCTCGGTATGAACCAGAACTTTCCCCCGAACCCCAACCAGCCTTATCCGCCGCAGCAGCCGGGATACCGCCCGCCGCCGCCCGGGTACGCGCCGCAGCCCGGTTATCAGCAAGGCCCGCCGCCGCAGGGCTACGGGCAACCGGGCTACGGCCAGGCGCCCGGCGGTTACGCGCCGGCGCCGCAGCAGCAGAACGTGCCGCACGTGGCTCCGCAGGGCTCGCCGTACCCGGTGCTGGTCTCGACCATGAACGACCTGCCAGGCTTCACGGCCGAGAAGGTGTTCGGCGAGGTCTTCGGGCTGACCGTGCGGAGCCGCGACTTCGGCTCGAACTTCACCGCGAGCTTCCGGTCGCTCGGCGGTGGCGAGGTGCCGGAGTACACCCAGATGCTGGCCGAGTCGCGGCACGTCGCCGTGATGCGGATGTGCCAGATGGCCCAGCAGATGGGCGCCAACGCGATCCTGGCGATGCGCTTCGACTGCAACGAGATCGCCCAGACGATGAGCGAGGTCGCCGCCTACGGCACCGCGGTGATCGTCCGCAAGGTAGAGCCGCCGCGGCCGCAGGACACCACCCCGAAAGCCGCCGACGATGAGGATGATGCGAATGACAGCTGAGTTGCCGAACTTCGGCCCGGACTTCAAATGGGGGGTCTCGACGTCGGCGTACCAGATCGAGGGTGCCGTGACCGAAGGTGGTCGCGGGCCCTCGACCTGGGACACGTTCTGCGCCGAGCCGGGCCGGGTCCTGAACGGCGACACCGGTGCGGTGGCCTGCGACCACTTCCACCGGTACGCCGAGGACGTCGCGCTGATGCGCGAGCTGGGCGTGGACTTCTACCGGTTCTCGTTCGCCTGGCCGCGGATCCAGCCGACCGGCAAGGGGCCGGCGAACGCCGAGGGGCTGGCGTTTTACGACCGGCTGATCGACGAGCTGCTCGCGGCCGGGATCACGCCCGCGCCGACGCTCTACCACTGGGACACGCCGCAGCCGCTCGAGGACGCGGGCGGCTGGCTGGACCGCGACATCACCTCGCGGTTTGCCGATTATGCGTCGATCCTCGCTTCGAAGTTCGCGGACCGGGTGCCGCTGTGGATCACCATCAACGAGCCGATGGTGCTCACGCTGATCGGGTACGCCGTGGGTGGGCACGCGCCGGGTAAGCAGCTCGGGTTCGAGGCGCTCCCGGTGGCTCATCACCAGCTGCTCGCCCACGGTCGCGCCGTACAGGCGTTGCGGGCCGGGGGTGCGGCCGAGATCGGGATCGCGACCAACCACGCACCGACCTGGGCGGCCAGCGACAGCGCTGAGGATGTCGAGGCAGCAGGGTTGTACGACAACCTGATCAACTGGCTGTTCGTCGATCCGATCCTGCTCGGCCGGTACCCCGAAGGTCTCGGCGAGGCGATGCCGGGGCCGGTGGCCGAGGACCTCGAGATCATCTCGACGCCGATCGACTTCTTCGGGCTCAACCACTACGCGCCGACCCGGGTGGGTGCGCCGACCGGCGACCCGGACACCGCCGCGACCGACGGCATCCCGATCCCGGACGGGCTCCCGTTCGAGCCGCGGGCGATACCGGAGTACGAGAAGACCGACTTCGGCTGGCCGATCGTTCCGTCAGCTTTCGGTGAGATCCTCCGGACGTTGAAGGATCGGTACGGGGAGAAGCTGCCGCCGATCTACATCACCGAGAACGGGTGCGCGATCAACCACGGACCGGTCGACGGGGTGGTCGCCGACCAGCGCCGGATCGACTACCTGGACGGGTATCTGCGGGAGCTCCGCCAGGCGATGGACGACGGCGTCGACGTCCGCGGCTACTTCCAGTGGTCCCTCCTCGACAACTTCGAATGGTCAGTCGGCTACTCCCAGCGCTTCGGCCTCATCCACGTCGACTACGAAACCCAAGCCCGAACCCCCAAAGCCTCCTACCACTGGTACCGCAACCTCATCACCAAGAGCCGAGGATGACGACCTCGGAGCCGCCGCCGGCTCCGGCGGCGCGGCCAGGTCTAGCGCTTGCCCTTGCGGAGCCGGTGGTTGCGGTCCGCGGTAGGTGGACTTCGGCTGTGGTGCTTGTGAATGTGGGGGTGTTCGCGGCTTGGTTGGGGCCGATTCAGGTGTTGTTGGCGAAACAGTCCGATGCTATTGCTCCCGGCAACAAAGAGTTTGTGTTCGGTCTGGTGACCGGTGTGGGTGCCGCGGTGTCGGTCCTTGCGAATCCGCTCTTCGGCGCGCTGTCCGACCGTACGACGGCGCGGTGGGGTCGGCGAGTGCCCTGGGTGCTGGCCGGCGCGCTCGGCGGAGCAGCCGGATTGCTGATCCTGGCCGGTGCGAGCGCGATCGGGCTGATGCTGCTCGGTTGGTGCCTAGTGCAACTTTTCTGCAACGCACTGCTCGCGGCGATCACTGCCGCAGTACCGGACCGGGTTCCAAAAGTGCAGCGCGGAGCGGTCGGCGGATGGGTCGCGCTGGCGCAGACCCTGGGAGCGTTGGTCGGCGTCGGCCTGGCGACCGCAGTGGGCGGCATCGCTGCGGGCTACCTCGCGTGCGCGGCGTTCCTAGTGGTCTCCGTCGTCCCCTACCTACTGGGCCATGGCGACCAACGACTGGCTGAACGGCCGACTCTGATCTGGCGGCAGTTCCTCGCCGGCTTCTGGGTCAGTCCAACGCGATACCCGGACTTCGCCTGGGCCTGGCTGACGAGGTTCTTGCTGAATGTCGGCAACGGGCTCGGCACCCTCTACCTGTTCTTCTACCTACAGGACGCGGTCCACTACGGCGACCCGGACAACGGCGTACTGATTCTCACCGCGGTCTACTCCGTCTTCACCCTGGCGACCGCTGTCGGATCCGGAATCTGGTCCGACCGGATCGGCCGGCGGAAGGTGTTCGTCACCTGGGCCGGTGTCGTGATGGCAGTCGGCGCTGCCGTCCTGGCCGTCTGGCCGACCTGGACAGCCGCGCTGGCTGGTGCGGTGATCCTGGGGATCGGATTCGGCGTCTACCTCTCGGTCGACTTCGCCTTGCTGACCGAAGTACTCCCGAACGCACGCGACCGCGGCAAGGATCTCGGCGTCATCAACATCGCCAACTCCTTGCCCCAGGTGATCGCTCCCGTGATCGCCGCCCCAGTGGTGAAGTACGTCGGCGGATATCCGGTCCTCTACGCCCTGGCAGCGGCGGTCACCTTGGCGGGCGCAGTACTGGTTCGCAACGTCAAGCTAGTGTCCTGACATGCCGCTGTATTCCTTCGAGGGCGTCAGCCCCACCGTGCACCCGGAAGCCTGGATCGCGCCGACCGCCACCCTGGTCGGCGACGTGATCGTCGAGAAGGGCGCCTCGATCTGGTACGGCGTGGTGATCCGCGCCGACCTCGGCCGGATCATCATCCGGGAAGGGGCGAACATCCAGGACAACTCGGTGATCCACGTCGGTGACGGCGTCTGCGAGGTCGGCAAGAACGCGACCGTCGGCCACCAGTGCCTGGTGCACGACTGCACGATCGGCGAACAGGCGCTGATCGGCAACGGCGCCCTCGTCCTCGACGGCGCGGTGATCGGCGAGCGGACCCTGGTCGCGGCCGGCGCCACCGTCACGCCCGGCGCGGTGATCCCACCCGAATCGGTCGCGCTCGGCAGCCCGGCCAAGAAGATCATCCCGCTGGACGGCAACGCCAAGCTCTTCGTCGACTACAACGCCACCGTCTACCACGACCTCGCTCGCCGTCATGCGGAATCCGTGCGACTCGTCGAGGAATAACGGGCTCAAGGACTGAGGCAGTCGGTTGCGCCGTTGCGCCAGAGATGGTTGTAGCGGTTGGCGACCTTTGTGACGAAGTCGAGGACGGCCGCTTCGTCGTACGAGTCGAAACGCTGTAGCCGCTGCCAGCCGGTGACTGCGATGCCGTGGCCGAGTTTCGGGTACGGCGCGACGACGGCATCGCGGGGATGTTGGCGACCGATCCGTTCGATCTTCTCGATATCGGCCTTCGAGACGTCCGGCGCGTACTGGATCAGTACGTGACCGTGTTCGAGGATGTGCACCTGCAGCTCCTCGGGGATCGGGTCGCGGTAGATCCCGGGGATGACGACGCGTGGCGAATGCGGTCCCGACGTCGGCGGCATCGTCTTGTACGCGGCGTGTGGCGCGCCCTGGTAGGCGATGTGATTGTTGCCCTCGAACGGCTCCGGCGTACCGGGGACCTGATTGCAGGGAAGGGCAGCCTTGTCGTTGAACTGGTTCAGCAGTACGCCGAACGCCAGGCTCGACATCGTCAGCACACTGAGCACCGTGACGACGATGCCGATGATCAGACCGAGTCGCCGCGGCCTGGCCAAGAGCTGTTGACTCATGCGGCTGCCCTCCGGGCCCGGATCCTGTTGCGGACAAGGACGATCAGCGGCAGCGCGACATCCAGCAGCGTGAAGCTGATCAGCAGAACGCCTTCCCACCAATAGAGACTGGCAATCGGCGCACCGAACAGGATGCCGAGCGACCAGCCCAGCGCTACCTTCGCGCTCGGCAGCACGAACTGCAAGGCGAAGAACACCATCCAGACCAGCCCGGCCAGGTAGAGCAGGCGATACCAGCGCGCCACCCGGAGGTCGCGGGGATTCGCGTCGCGCAGGATGGTCGCCTCGGCCGGCTTCAGTTTGCGCACCAGTTGCTTGAGGGACAGCCGGGTGACCTGGTGCAGGTTGTTGCAACCGGTCGCGGTCGCCATCACGAGGTACATGTCGGTACGCAGATAGGCCAGTGTCTGGAACGCGAGCTTCGCGACCTGGCTGAGCACAACCATCGCGAGGATCCGGATCAGGCCCGGCGGAAGGTCGATCCAGCCGTGCGACCAGGCATACCTCGGCGCGACCGCGGCAAACAAGATCACGCTGTCGATCCCCATTCCGGCAAGGAACGGCCCGTACCGCTTGGACGGCGGCAGCGCCCACAACCCGGACAGATCCGTCTCCAGGACCGGGAAGACTCCTCGCCGCTCCAGCCGCAACTGCGACGGTACGCCGACCGCCGCACCCGCGAAGGCATGCCACATCTCGTGCAGGATCGTCAGCAGTACGACGACCACGTTGGTCAGCAACAGGCTGGCCGCGATATCCGGGAAGACGAACGTGTCCTCGTACGTCGGGCGCAGCGACGGCTCGGCGACGAACATCCACAACGTGGTGAGCAGGCAACCGACGTAGAACGTCCAGGCCACCTTGCCGAACAGCGGCCGGACCACCCAGGCCGGGATCTTCGATACCGACCAGACCTTCCCGTGCGATCTGTCTGCTCCCTGGTCGGTGATGATGCCGGCCTCGACCAGGACCTCGGCGAAGTCGAGCGCGTCGATCGGCTCGCCCAGCTCGCGCTCGACGGCTTTGGCGGCTTCGGAGATTGTTCGGCCGGCGATGAACAGTTCTACGAGCCGCGCACCGATTTCAGGAACGACGACGAAGGTGCCGGTGGCCGGGTCGCCGACGACGTACTCGTCCTCGTTCTCCTGCCGGACGATCAGATGGCCGACCGCGAGCCGACTGTCCGCGTCGAGCGCGATCATCCGACCCAGCCGCAGGTGTCGCATTTCTTCCCGGCGGTCGGTCGCACGATGTAGTGGTAGGTCAGATCGGTCAGGCTCAGGTGGAACATGCCGCCGCGTGTGCTGGTGGGGATACCGCCCAGGTGATAGACCGCGTCCAGCGCGGCGATGTGGCCGGTCAGGTTGGCGGTCGGTGCGATCACCGCGTGGCCCTCGAAGGGGAACAGGTCCTCGGGATCGGTGCCGTGCTTGTCCTTCAGGCGGTCCTCGACGCTGGGAAGGCAAGCAGGGCAGCAGGTTTCGCCCGGAACATAGAGGCCGACGACGGCCATCGGACCGGCGTACTGGGCGATCATCCACGGCGTACCGGTCCGGAGCGCGGCCTCGTTGGTCCACTCGCGGATGACGAACATCGGCTGGTCGGCGCAGAGCATCAACAGGTCGGCATCCTGCATCAGCGCGGCGACCGCGTCGGCGGAGTCGACCCGGAGTTCGGTGCCGGTGACCTCGGTATAGGGATTGATCCGGCTCAGCCGGTCCACTGCGACCGGGACCTTCGGCTTGCCGATGTCGTCCTCGGTGTAGAGCAGCTGGCGGGTCAGGTTGCCGGCCTCGACGGTGTCGAAGTCGACGCAGTGCACCCGGCCGACTCCTGCTGCGACCAGGGCGGAAGCGACCGCCGATCCAGTGCCGCCGAGACCGAGTACGACGACTTTCGCCGCCTTGAGCTTCGCCTGGACCTCGTACGGCGAAGAGCGCGGAGTCAGGTCGACCCACGCGTAGTACCGGATGGCTCGGTCGTACCGCTCGATCTCATCCCGGCTGAGATTCGCCGGCGGCTCGGCGGCGGCATCCTCGACATACCCGGCGTCGATGATCGTCTGCAGCGCATCGAAAGCTTCTTCCTCGGTGAGCTCGGGGAAGTCTTTGATGAGTGCCGCGATGATCTCGGGGCGTTCACGCGTGCCGTCCATCAACGCGAGCAACCGCCAGATCAGCCCATCCTCGTCATCGATCTCCGCCCCGATCCCAACCTGCGCCCCACCAATCCTGATCAGCGTCGGCGCAAGCCGCACCGGCTTATGAATCCCCTTAACCCTCGCCCGCCTCACATCCCCACCCCTCTCCCGCTCATCGGTCCGTTGTTCCCCGGCGTGTCGGCGTTCATCGGTCCGCAGTTGCCAGCACGCCGTTAGGCGAGCAGGCCTTCCGGCCAGGCAGGCCATCGGGCATCAGGCCAGCGGCCATCAGGCCGGCGGGTCGGCAGGCCGGTCGGACGGTCGGGACGCGGGTGCTCGCCGCGTCCCGACCGCATCGATCAGCCGCAGGCCGCGTTGCGGCAGCCGGGGTCCGTGATGATCAGAACGGTGGTCTCCAGCTTCTCGAGCTTGCGCACGAGAACCTTGCGGGGTTCGGGCTTGACGTCCTTCTTCTCCATGACATTCCTCCGTCGTATGAATGGGGACTGACTGCGGCGGGCC
Source organism: Kribbella sp. NPDC006257 (assembly GCF_040613535.1). Classification (NCBI taxonomy): domain Bacteria; kingdom Bacillati; phylum Actinomycetota; class Actinomycetes; order Propionibacteriales; family Kribbellaceae; genus Kribbella; species Kribbella sp. NPDC006257. The sequence continues at coordinate 19,840 of NZ_JBEXSJ010000027.1, read as the reverse complement.
CGTCGCGCCCAGTCATTAGAGCACCAGGCGAACGGAATTCCAAGACATAATAAAGTTGTTCATCGGGGCATTTTCTTAAACAAATGATTAAGTGTGCACTCCGATGCCATCGGCACCGATCTGTCGCTCAGATCCCTGTCCTGCAAGCAGGATCGGTGAACCACCATGGGTAATTACTACCCAGATTCTTTCGCGAGAAAGGCGACTGTGTGTTTCTGCTGCGCACATTCGTTCACATTCGATTCGAGCGATTGTTTCAAGCCGCTGTTCGTGGCAGGCTCCAGCCATGACGAAGGTGCGCGGTGCCCACGCGATCGTGACCGGCGGTTCCAGCGGCATCGGCCTGGCCACGGCAAGGTTGCTGGTCGCCGGCGGCGCCTCGGTCTCTCTCGTAGCTCGCGGCGCCGACCGCCTCGACCAGGCTGCGCTCGCCCTCGGCCTCGGCCTCGGGGGAACTGTCCGTACGGCGGCGGTCGACGTGTCAGACCCGGTGGCGCTGAGAAGCGCCTTCGAAGGCTTCTTCGCAGAGGGCGGCCCGTGCGACATCCTCGTCAGCGCAGCCGGTCTGGCGCGACCGGGGCACTTCCTGGAACTGGGGGACGAGGTCTTCCGGCAGATGATGGAGGTCGACTACTTCGGCACCCTGCAGGCGATCCGGCTGGTTGCCCCGGGCATGGTCGCGCGGGGGCGTGGCTCGATCGTGGCGGTGTCGTCGGGCACTGCGCTGCTCGGGTTCTTCGGCTACACGGCGTACGCGCCGGCGAAGTTCGCCGTACGGGGCCTTATGGAGGCATTGCGAGCTGGCGCCGACCGGAGTACATGTCGGCTGTGTGTTCCCGCCCGACGTAGACACTCCACAGCTAGCCGAGGAAAACCTCTACAAGCCAGCCGAAACCGCCGCGATCAGCGGCTCCCTCAAACCCATCTCCGCCGATAAAGTTGCCCAAGGCATCCTTCGCGCCATCGAACGCGAACGCTACCCCATCTACGCAGACCCCGGCATGGCAGCCCTGTCCGGCTTGGCGCCCCTCTTCGCCCCCTTGGTCCGCCGAGTCACCGACCGCCAGGTCCGCAGAATGCGACGGACTACGAGCTAACCATTGCCGAGGTCATCGGAGCGCCCGGCTTCGATCCGCGACCACTGGGCGATCGGGCGGCCGTTCAGGATCTTGGGGCGACCGGGTTCCCATTCCTTCGGCCAGCCCGCGGGTGAGTCCTCCCATTGCTCCCGGCGGCCGTAAACGGTGAGGTCCATCAGCGCGTAGCTGTTGTCCATCGCCTCGACACCGCGCAGGGTCGACCAGTAGGTCTCGAAGACGCGATCGCCGTCGCGGACGTAGCAGATCAGGTACATCACGTTGTGCGGCCGGTTGCCGAGCAGGGTGTCCAGGGAGCCGAGCGCGGAGTACCAGGGCATCGTCCAGCCCATGAAGTCGTGGTAGCGCCGGCTCTCGTCGTACGGGCCCTGGGCAAAGACCGCGTAGGTGATGTCTCGCGAGTGCAGGTAGGCGAGTTCGGCGACCTGGGTGTTGCACCAGGTGCAGCCCTGGCACTGGTCGGCCGCGGGCTGACCTGCGTGCCACATGAAGTAGTACGCGACGAGTTGTCCGCGACCGTCGAACGCATCGAGGAGGGTGGTCGGTCCGTCGGGACCGATCAGCTCGGCCTTGGCGTCGACCTCGACCATCGGCAACCGACGCCGGGCTGCGGCGATCGCGTCGCCTTCGCGGGTATGTGCCTTCTCCCGAGCGCGCACACTCTCCAACTCAGCTTCGAAGGACTCGCGATCGACAACGGTGGGCAATACGGCATTCATGACAGCTCCCTTCTTCACAGCCAACGTCGGAGCCAAGCCACCTGTCTCGACACCGAGTGCCCGGCCAGGAGCTGGTCGACATCTGCTGAAGGGCCTCCAGGATGGCCGGCGAGGTGGAGCGCCGCGGAGTACATCCTGGAACTCGCGCGCCGGCTGCACGGCTTTTCGCCCGCTGACGGGTCTTTTTGGCGGTATCGGCCGAATATTAGGTCAGTGGCCGTCGATCAGGTGCGTCCCGCCGCCGGCTGGGCAGGCTCGCGAGATCACCGATCTAATCGTGCGTGAGCATCGCGGCGAGTTCTTTGGGGCGACTGAGGGCAGGGCAGTGGCCGCTCTTGAGTTCTTCCGGCGTGATGCCGAGGCGATCGTGTGCCAGCTGGCGCTGGAAATCCGCGGGGAACAGCCGGTCCTCCGTGCAGACGATGTATCGAGTTGGCGTGGCCGGATGAGCATCGAGCGGCCATCCGTCGTAGTACGCGCTATTGGACGGTGAGCTCGGTTCCCTGCTCTGCGCCTGCTCGGCCAGTTCTTTCGGTACGTCGTGGTAGTAGCCGACCGTTGGATCAGGGGAGCCGGTCAGCCCGCCGTCTCTCGCGGCTTGAATGCGGACCGCCTCTTCGTAGCCGGTGTTGACCCACCAGTCGTCCGGCGATTCACCAGGCCGAGGGACCATGGCCGTCACGTAGATCAATCCCGTGGTGGGAACGCGTTCGGCAACCAGGGGAGCAGTGAACCCGCCAAAGGAATGCGCAACGACGAAGAGTTCGTCCCCTGGATCGAACAGATCGACCACCGCATCGGCGTACCCGGACAACGTCTCCGTGACATCGCCCTTCCACAGCGTGGGTGCCACGGTTGTATGCCCGAGCGATCGCAGCTCAGCCTCCACCAAATGCCAGAACCACCCGCCACCTACGCCTGCGCCGTGAATCAACGCAAAGGTACTCATCGTTGCCTCCTCTATCTGAGGCTCACGACGCTATGCCGTCGTTTCAGTCAGGTATAGCGATGATTTCCAATCGAACCAATCGCCTCCGACGATCACCCTGTACGCCGCTGTGCCGCTTGCTCGCCAAGTCCCCGCGACACCTCGACCGCGATCTCAATGGCGTGCGCGGCAAGCGGCGACCTCGTTACGTGACCCGCCGGCCAATGCAGATAGATCTCGCGGGTTGGAGTGGGCTCGAGCTCATGCACCTTGAGTGGTTGGTCCTCATGCCCATCCGAGCCATGAATGTCACCGCAGTCGGGACACACCAGATGGCGAATCGCCAACCAGGGCAGGACTGCAGACCCAAGACCGGCCCGCACCATCGACAGGATCGTGTCGTTCCCCGGTGTCCGGAACACGATCCGCGGCTTAGCCCCCACTTCCGCGAGCGCCTCTTCAAGCCTAGGCTGCGTCGTCGGCCAGGCGACTAATCCCCTTTTATCCAACGCCTTCAGGGCCAACTTGCCGGCAGGAAGCTCATCCGGACGAGCCACCACCAGATACGGATCGTCCATCAATAACGCGTGTTCTGCATCGCCGCCGATCGCCCGATCATGGAACAACAGATCCAGATCGCCGAGCTCCGTCTGATCCGGAGCTAATTCCGAGAGCCGGATCTCACACCCAGGATGCTCGTCCTGAAGCCGCCGTACGACGGTAGGCAGGATCACATTCGAGATGCTCTGCAGCGTCCCAATATGGATGCGCCCATTACCCGCCTTGAACCGATCAACCGCATCATCCAGCGCGTCCGCATAAGCCAGCACCTCCCTGCCGTACTCAAGAACAACCGCCCCCAACGGCGTAATCCGCACCGGCTTCGGCCCACCAGGCCGATCAAACACCTGCCCGCCGACCGCCTTCTCAAGCCCCGCGATGTGCTGACTAACGCTCGACTGCGTATACCCAAGCCGCCCAGCCGCCCGCGCGAACGTCCCCTCCTCAGCGATCGCCACCAAGGTCCGCAGATGCCGCAGCTCCGTCTCGCTCACGCCTGGAATGATAACTACTGGCGATCACTACCATCAACAATCATCGCTTTTCACGGCCTTCTTCCTCTCCTAACGTCGTCTTCAGGCAACCAGCCCGAAGACCACCGAGAGGACTCCCACCATGACCGAGCAGATCCTCACCACCAACGGCATAGACCTCTGCTTCGAAACCTTCGGCACCCCCACCGACCCGACCATCCTCCTGATCGCCGGCGGAGCCCAATCCATGGTCTGGTGGGAAACCGAGTTCTGCACCCGCCTGTCCAAGTCCGGCCGCCACGTAGTCCGCTACGACCACCGAGACACCGGCCGCTCCACCAGCTCCGAGCCCGGCCACCCCACCTACACCGCCGAAGACCTCCGCACCGACCCCCTAAGAATCCTGGACTTCCTGGGCATCGAACGCGCCCACCTGGTCGGCCTCTCCCTAGGCGGCGGCATAGCCCAACGCATCGCCCTAGACCACCCCACCCGAGTCCGCACCCTCACCCTCGCCTCCTCCAGCCCCGCAGTAGGGGCTGATCACGACCGCCACCTGCCACCTCCGACACCGCAGGTAATGGCCACCTTCACCAACCCGGACCCGGAACCCGACTGGACCGACCCCGAATCAGTCCTCACCTACCGAGTAGAAGCCGACCGCCCCTACGCCGGAACCAACGGCTTCGACGAACCCCGCTTCCGCCGCCTCTCCGCCCAAGAGCAATCCCGAACCACCAACATGGCCTCCTCAATCACCAACCACTTCCTCCTCCCCGACGACACTCCTCCCGAAGCCCGCCTATCCCAGATCACCGCCCCAACCCTGGTCCTGCACGGCACCAGCGACCCGATGTTCCCTCTGGCGCATGGCGAAGCCCTCGCCGCCGAAATCCCCGACGCCCACCTAGTCCCCCTCCCTGGCGTCGGTCACCAGCAGCCCCCGCCAGAACTCTGGAACCAAACCCTTACGGCCCTCATCGACCACACCGACCAGGCCTGAACCGATGCTTTCGGCATCGGGAGTTGCTGCGCGAGGATCGGTGCGCAACGCTGTCTCCGCGCTGTCGCGGCGTGATGATGAAGGAGGGCAGGTGCGGCAGATCTCACTCGTGCATGTCGAGGTGAACTGTGTTCTTTCCACGGACGCAGACTTCGCGGCAGTGACCCGCGGCTGGTTCCAGGGCGGCGTGGCGTTCTTTCCCGAGTTGTTCGACCGGCTGCAGTCCGCCAAGGCGAGTGGGACCTTTGTGGATCAACCTCGAAATGCGCGGATGTCCCACGGGCGTTCTCGAAGGAGGGATGGCAGCAGCGCCTCGCGGCACTCCATGCCCGGCCGCTGGGCTTGACCTTGGCGATGGTGGACGAGTCCGAGGAATCGACAGGCAGCGTCCAGATCACCGCGATCGACGAGCATGGCGGAAAGCCCGGGCAGGTACGGCTCACAATCGACGCCCGTACGCCGGAGTTACTGGCCGCGGACTCCGGCGAGCGGTGGATGTCGTTCCTGGCCGATTCGATCGGATCCCGATCTGTGGACTACGGGCAGATCGTCCTGGATGGCAACATCAACCACTCGACCTCGTTGGACATGGCTCTGGGGCGCGACTTCATCACCTCGATCGAAGAGAGCACCACCTTCCTCCGCGGCTATGGCTGGATCACCTTGTGCCCGAAGGTGCTCGCCGATCGCCTGGGTGGAGCGGCCGGACTATTGGCCTCAGAGGCCTTCGTGGCAGTACGGCGGCTGGAGAGTGGAGACGTGCTGTTACAGGCCACTGAGTCGCCCCGAGAGTTCGACGACGACGCCTTGTGCCTGGCGTGGATTGCGCTAGCGCCGATTCTTCCGCCGGGCTTACCGAAACTGAGCCCTGGCTACGAGCGCAACGAAGTGATCCTAGAGAACGCCGGCGACCTGAGCTGAACACTTCACCTCATCAACGCCGTGCCTGACCAGCTCGCAGCTGATGCGCTCGAGATTGGCGTCGAGGGGCAACCGGTCAACGCGTGTGGGTGGGCCTGTCTATGGCCGACGTGTCACTCGTGCGCTGTGAACCATCGCAGGTAGCCGTCGTCTATTTCTGCCAGCTTTGGGCGCAGTTGCTTCGCTGGCCAGACGGCTCCGTTTGAGTAGGACTGGAGGGCTGGGCGGCCGTCGTTGAGCGCTTGGGCGACATCGTCGAGCATTTCGGTGACGCTGCCCCACCAGGGGGCCGAGGCTCCGCTGCCCTCGGCGTACCACTCGACGACACACCCGAACTGATCACCGTCGCGCAGGTCGACGTAGATGAGGCCGGCGTCGTAAGCGTCTGCGATTGGTAGGAAGCTGTCGAGCCAGTCTGTCGTTGGGTGTCCGGCGGGGTGGCTGTCGCCTGGCCAAGGTCCGGAGCCGTGAATGCCACGCTGGATCTCTTGCAGCATCTTTCGCGACGAGAGCATTTCCATGACCGGTATGAGGTTGTAGAGGGTCGGGATGAGCGAGCCTCGGATCGCGCGGTGCTGCGTGCCGTTGGCGAGTTCAAGCAGTTCGACCAAGTCGGCTGGGAGTGGGCGGTTGATCGCGGCCTGGAGGTACCGGAGGTCGACGGGTGTGGCCGGTGGGTTGACCAGAGTGGCGGCGGTCGGGTGGTGTACGGCGAGCCAGCCGGTGATCTGGGACCAGGATGTCGCGACAGTCATGCGATCGCGGTGATCCGGTTCGCTGCCCCGGTGTTGGGGCGAGTGGTGTGGGCGCTCGGCATGGGCTGGAGTTTAGGGCGCCCTTGAGTTCAGCGAGTGCTCTTGAGGTCGGCGGTGGGCGTGGGGGCAGGCGGGCTCTTGGCCGAGCGTGGGTTGGGCGGGCGCAGGAGTGCAGGAACTGCTGCGGGAGCCGCGTGGGGGCGTACGCGTGCGGGCGGTCCTGGGGAGCTGTATTTGAGCCGGTGAGGGGACTCGAACCCCTAACCCCCGCTTTACAAGAGCGGTGCGCTGCCAGTTGCGCCACACCGGCCGGTGTGCCGGTCCATCGTAGAGGATGCGGGGCGGTGGGGATGGAAATGGGTGTGGGGAGCGGGTTGGGGTGGTGTTGGGTGGGGTGAAGGTGGCGACGGCGGGGGCTGTTGCCGGGGCTGGAGGGGAGGTGGCTGGGCGGTGGGTGACGGCCGGGCTGTGGGGGATGGCGGTGCGGCGGGAGACGGGGAGCCGCGGGTGGGGGCGGTTGCGGTGTTGCGGGCCAACGTGGGGTTTCGGCGGTTGTGGGTGGCTCGGTCTGTTTCGTTTTTGGGGGACTCGCTGGGGTTGGTGGCGTTGTTGTTGTACGTCGAGGCTGAGACGGGGGCGGCGTTGGCGGTGGCGTTGTTGTTGCTGGCTGGGGACTTTACGCCGGGGTTGTTTGGGGCGTTTGCGGGAGTCATCGGCGACAGGGTTGATCTGCGGAAGGTGATGGTGGGGTGCGATCTTCTGCAGGGTGGGTTGGTGGTGGTGATGGCTGTGGTGTTGCCACCCTTGCCGGTACTGCTGGGGTTGGTGGCCATCAGGAGTTTGGTGGCTCAGGTGTTTCAGGCCAGTTCGCGGAGTGCGGTGCCGGCGCTGGTGGCAGATAGGGATTTGGAGACTGCTAATTCGGCGTTGGGGGCGGGGACGCATGGGTTGGAGGCTGTGGGGCCGTTGATTGCGGCTGGCTTGTTTTTGGTGCTGGATGTGCGGGGGATTTTGGTTATTGATGCGGTGAGTTTCTTTGCGTCGGCGGTGTTGTTGAGTCGGTTGCCGTCTATGCCTCCGGTGCACAGTGACGAGGGCGGGTCGGTGTGGGGGAACGCGCGGGCGGGGCTGGGGTACATCTGGAGGACGAAGGTTGTTCGGGTGATCGGGCTGGGGTTTTTCGGGGTGGTGGCGTTCAGTGGGGTTGATGATGTGGCGATGGTGTTTCTGGCCAAGGATGAGTTGCATGCGGGGGATTCAGGGGCGGCTGCGTTGTATGCGGGGGTGGGGATCGGGTTGGTGGTGGGGTTTGCGCTGCTGACCAGGTTTGCGGGCATGACGAAGATGCTGCCGTTGCTGGTGGTGGGGTTTGCAGTGACGAGCGCGGGCAATCTGCTCACCGGATTGGCTTGGGCGGTGTGGGCTGCGCTGGCGTTGCAGACTATTCGGGGGCTGGGGATCGCGGCGCTGGACGTGGCGATCAATACGCATTTGCAGCGCGTGGTGCCGGCGAACATGTTGGGGCGGGTGTTCGGGAATCTGTACGGCGCTATCGGGTTAGCGGCGGGGATTTCTTATGTGTTTGGCGGGTTGTTGCTGCAGCACACGGATGCGCGGGTCACCTTTGTTGTGGCGGGCGCTGGTGGGCTGGTGGCTGCGGGGGCTACTGCGGTGGCGTTAGCTCGGCAATAGGTTTGCGCAGGGCGCGGGCTCCCGGTACTGCGACCAGCGCGACTCCTGCCATCACCAGGAAAGCCACTAGTGGGTGGTCGACCAGTAGGCCCACCGCTACGGCTACTACGAGGCCGCCTAGGTTGCCGGCCATCCAGATGAGGCCGGCGCCGGTGCCTTCGGCTTCGCCGGTACGGCGTTCTACCAGTTCTAGGACGATGGGGAGGGCTGGTAGGAGGAGGAAGCCGATGACCGTGATGGCTATGAAGCCCATGGCTGCGGACGGGAAGACGGCTAGGAGGCAGCAGGCTAGGGCTGTTACGGAAAGGCTTAGGACCAGTAGGGAAGATTCGGCTCGGTGGCGGACGACCCACACCGGCACGAGAGCGCTTCCGATCACGCCCGCGACTACGTTGATGAGCAGGATGGTGCTGGCTGTTTCTGCGCTCACGCCAGCCGGCTCCAACAACGCCTGGGCGAAGGTGGTCATGGCTACGAAGACGCCGAAGGGGAAGATCGCCAGTAGGGCTACTCGACGGATGAGGGGGTCGCCCCAGGCGATCTTCAAGGCGCCTCGGACGGGACCGCGGCGTTCGACCTTGTGTTCGCCGGGCTTTCGCAGGGCGACGAGCATGATCAGGGCGGCGAGAACGCTGAAGGCGGCTGAGAGCCAGAGCATCGTGGGTAGTTCGTCGGCGTCGGCCAGGATGGCGGCCATTATGAAGGCCACGACCATGCCGGCGAAGACGCTGGCGGTGCCGACGGCGATGCCGGTGGGGCGGTCCTTTTCGGCTAGGTAGCGGCCGGTGATTCCGGTGACGGCGTTCAGGACCAGGGGCTGGGCTACGGAGGCTAATAGTTGGCCGACTAGGAGCCAGCTGTAGTTGTCGCCGATCAGGCGGACCGAGGCTCCGACGGCGGTGAGAATAGCGCCGATCAGGAGACCGGTGCGGAACCAGCGGTCCAGGACCAGGCCGGCGGGGATGGAGAGTACGACGTACAGCAACGGAAAGACCTGGGCCAGCCAGCCGATGGCGCTTTCGGAGACGCCGTAGCGCTCGGAGGCGACGGTGGTGACGCCGGCGAAGTTGAGCCAGACGAGTTGGGTGGCGGCGCCGACCAAGGCATAGGCCACGATCGCCGACCACTTGCTGCGTACTGCGACGACCTGAGTCATGGCCCTCCCCTTTAAGCGAGGACCTTAAGGGGAGATTGTGGCCTCGTGAAACAGCAGAACCGCAGCGGATCTACAACGATTGGTTGTCAGCGGCTCTGGGCGGGTGAGTGTAAGGAAGGAACGAGGTGAGGGGCTCAAGGGAAGGAAGGCGGAGGGGTGGAGCACTCGATTAAGGCCAATAACTCGGGCGAAGAGTCGCGGACTTCGCGGGCGACGTCTATGAAGCGGTCGACCAGTTCGTTGGGCTCTCGCCACCCGATGCCCAGCACGGCCCCGCCGGCGTCGGAGATTGGAACGTAGCGGACGCGGGGATGGGCCGTGTAGCGAGCCGCTCCGGCGACGGTGATCGCACACGCGACGCCGGACGCGACGACCTCGAGTTCCTCGGTCTGCGAGGAGGTTTCCCGTACGACGGTTGCGGCATGAGAACGATGGTCGGCCAGGGTCCAGAAATCCCGCCACATTGTGTCCGCAGATCGGCCTATCGCGAGCGGCTCATCCAGGATCTCGCTCACGGAGACTGACGAACGAGATGCCAAGCGATGCCCGGCCGGCAGCATCAGCATCAGAGGTTCTTCGAAGAGCCTCTCGAAGTGGAGGTCCTTGACCTGCACCGGAAGCCGCAGCAGCGCGAGATCCGCCGACCCGTCGGCCAACCCAGAAGAAGGATCACTGAAGCCGTATTCGCGCAGTTCCACCCGTACGCCGGGGTAGCGGTCCGCGAACGCCGAGGTGATCGGCGTGGTGAGCTCGAGCGCCGCCCCGATCATGAACCCGAGTCGCAGAGTCCCACCGAGTCGCCGCCCCTCCTGCTGCGACGCCAGTACGCCGGCGTCCAGCACCGCGAGTGCCTCTCGGGCCGCGGTCAGGAACAGTTCGCCGGCCGGGGTCAGTGAGACACTCCGGGTCGTCCGCCGAAGCAACGTCGTACCGACTGATTCCTCGAGTTCGCGGATCTGTTTGCTCATCGCCTGCTGGGCGACGTAGAGCCGCGCGGCCGCCCGGCTGAAGTGCAATTCCTCGGCGACCGCGACGAAGTACCGGAGCTTGCGGGTGGAGACGTCCACAACAAAAGAGTGTAGATCCCCGGAGAACTCGCTGTTTCACTCCGCGCCGCGCGCTTCCTAGCCTGAACACTAAACTGGAGCGCGAGGAGACCATCGATGATGTTGGAGTCCTACCAGCCCGCGACGGGCGAGGTCGTCGGCAAGTATCCGGTGTTCGACGAGGCCGCAGTACAGGCAACCGTAGAAGCAGCACGCCAGGCCGCGACCAAATGGGCAGCCAAAGGATTCAACGGTCGCAAAGAACACCTGAAGGCCTGGAAACATCTCCTCGTACGCCGTATCGACGAACTCGCCAAGCTCATGCAAGAGGAAACCGGCAAGCCTCTCGACGATGCCCGGCTCGAATGTGTCGTCGCCATCGACCACCTCGGCTGGGCAACGAAGAACGCCGAAAAAGTCCTCGGTCCGCGACGAGTCCCATCCGGGCTGATCGGGATCGACTTCGCGGCCGCGGTCGAGTATCAGCCGATTGGTGTGGTCGGCGTGATCGGTCCGTGGAACTACCCGGTGCTCACTCCGATGGGATCGATCGGCTACGCCCTCGCCGCCGGAAATGCCGTTGTTTTCAAGCCGAGTGAGTACTCGACAGGCGTCGGGGTCTGGCTCGTCGACACCTTTGCGGAGGTCTCGGAAGAGCCCGTTCTGCAAGTAGTCACCGGATACGCCGAGACCGGAGCAGCGCTCTGCAAAGCGAACGTCGGCAAGATCAGCTTTACCGGATCGACGGCGACCGCTAAGAAGGTGATGGCTGCCTGCGCCGAGACACTGACGCCGGTGCTGATCGAGGCCGGCGGTAAGGACGCGGCGATTGTTGCCGCTGACGCCGATCTCGACAAAGCTGCGGATGCGGTCGCATTCGGTGCCTTCGGCAACGCAGGGCAGACCTGCGTGGGGATCGAACGCGCGTACGTCGAGGCTTCGGTGTACGACGCCTTCGTCGACAAGGTGAGCGAACTGGCCGGCCGGATCACGGCCGGCGTGGAGATCGGGCCGATCACGATGCCGAGCCAGGTCCCGGTCATTCAACGGCACATCGAGGATGCGCTGGCACGCGGCGGGCGGGCGGTTGTCGGCGGAGTCGGGTCGGTGCGAGCGCCGTACGTCGAACCGGTCGTGCTGGTCGGCGTACCGGAGGACAGCGAGGCTGTGCAGGAGGAGACGTTCGGTCCGACGTTGACGATCACGAAGGTCGACGATCTCGACGAGGCGGTGGCCAAGGCGAACGGGAGTCGCTACGGCTTGGGCTCCGCGGTGTTCTCAAGGAGCCGGCGTACGGCGTACCAGGTGGCAAGAAGACTGCGATCCGGGATGACCTCGATCAACTCGGTGCAGTCGTTCGCGGTGATCCCGTCGCTGCCGTTCGGCGGCACCGGGGACTCGGGCTTCGGGCGGATCCACGGGCCGGACGGGTTGAAGGAGTTCACCCGGCCGAAGGCGATCGCGCGCAGGCGGTTCACAGCGCCGGTGACGACGCTGTCCTTCAGCCGGACGCCGAAGGACATCGCCAAAACGCTCAAAACACTGAGCTTTCTGCACGGACGTCGCTGAGGCGGGCGGAGCTTTCTGCATGTGAGTCGCTGAGCCGGGCCGACCAGGGGCCCGCCTCAGCGACAAGCTCAGGCCCAGGGATCGAAGGGGATTCCCGACGGCTTCGACGCGTTCAGGAGGTTCCGGAACCGGTCGTCCTTGTCGGTGATCTTGATGGTCGCCGAACCGAAGTCGGCGTTCATCAGGATGTCCCGCAGCGAGGTGGTCGGCCAGCCGTTCCAGTCGACCAGCGGCGGGTAGCGCCAGTTGTGGTAGTGGTTCTCCGGCGGCTCGTCGTTGGTGTTGGCGAGCCGGAAGAAGTGCGTGCTCAAACCGTCTTTGTGATAGACGACCTTCGGGTGCGTACCGTCGAAACGCAGCTGCGACCGGGTGTAGGTCACCTGGCTACTGTGCTGCGTCGTGGTCACGTACTGGACCTCGTTGGCCGACTGGTTGATCCACGAGATGACGTGCTCGAAGTCGTGCCGGTGACCGCCGAGACTGCTGCCAGCCACGGCCTGGTCCTTCTCGAAGTAGCTCGCGTAGACGACCGCGCACCAACCGTTGTTGCACTTCGACCGGGCGTACGTCTGGGAGTTGTCGAGGTCGGACTGGTCGTGGCAGCTGCCGTTCACGGCACCGCTCGGATTCAGGCCGCCGTTGAGCGTGCCGTCCGGACCGATCGCGGGCGTGGCGTAGCAGCCGTCGGTGTCGTAGTCGTACGCCGGGGAGAAGGACTGCTCCCAGCCACCCGCGTTCTGTGGGAGATGCGGAGGCGGTGCGGCGAAGGCCATTGCGGCACTGGTGACCATCAGCGCTGCAGTACCGAGGGCGACGCCGAGGACACGGCGCTTCCCCTTCTTCTTGGGGGGTTCAACTCTCATGCGGCACTCTTTCGGGAGGCGCGTCCGGCAGGGCGAACCACCGGATGCGGGGGCGGCATCCATCCCTTCCGACAATGACAGAGAAAGTGAACGCCGACCCGTCTGCCGCGTGTCCACCAAGAGGCCGAATCCTGCTGCCCGCAACGCGCCGCTGACAAAGGCGCAGTTTGTTTGGCTGCCTCGCCTAGGTCAGGTTCGGGTACTTCGTAGCCATGGCGATCATCTCGGTCGTCCAGGGCTACCCCAGATGAGGCGACACGACCAAGGGACAGAGCCCGATCCTCGGCGAAGAGGCGGCCCACCTCCTGCAGTCGGGGTTCACCCCCTGCTATAGCAGGAGGTGAACCCCGCCGAGAGGAGCGAACCCCGCCGAACCAGGCACGGGGTGGATCTGCAGGCAGGCAGTAGTCGGATCGAGGGCGCCAATCGGCGACCGGTCACGCTCCGACCGTCCGGGTTCGGGGGCGGACTGCCTGGCTGGAGGTCCGGGACGCTGAACGGGAACCTCGTTGCTCTAGTCGGTGACGACCGACAAGTACTTCGAGCGGCGGTGACTACCGCCTTGCGCTCTACTCCACTGCCATGAGTTGGGATGTTGGGAGTGCGGTCACTGCTGGTTAACCGAAGACGCGGTCTCCTTCGATGTAGGTGGCTGTGACGCGCGCTTGGCTGATCTCTTCTGGTGGGGCGCGGAAGGGGTCTCGGTCGAGGATTGCCAGGTCGGCGAGGAAGCCGGGTTCTAAAAGGCCGGTCTGGTTGGCGTGGTTTAGCCAGGCGCTGCCTGAGGTGTAGGCGGCTAGGGCTGTGGTGAGGTCCAGTGACTGTTCGGGGAGGAAGGGGGCCTCGTCGTCGGTCTGGCGGTTGACGGCGACGTGGATGGCGGCCAATGGGTCTGGGCTGGAGACCGGCCAATCGGATCCTGCGGCGAGCCGGGCGCCGGCGCGGTGGAGGTCGCCGAAGGGGTACTGCCAGCCGGTGCGCTCCGGGCCGAGGAACGGGATGGTCAGCTCGAGCATCTGCGCGTCGTTGACCGCCCACAACGCCTGCATGTTCGCCGTGACTCCTAGCGTGGCGAACCGGGCGATATCCGCGGGATGAACCACCTGGAGATGCGCGATGTGATGCCTGAGATCGCCGGCCCCGTTGGCAAGAACGGCCGCTTCGAAGGCATCCAGAGCCTCCCGTACGGCGCGGTCGCCGATCGCATGGACGTGGACCTGGAACCCGGCGGCGTCGAGCGCGGTCACGTGCTCGCGCAACGCGAGTGGGTCGACGAAGGAGAGTCCCGCGTTCGGAGTACGGCAGCCGCAGCCGTCGTAGTACGGGTCCAGCATTCCCGCGGTGAAGTTCTCCGCGACGCCGTCCTGCATGATCTTGACGCTGCCCGCGCGGAGTCGTGGATAGCGGAGTGCCTCACGTCGTTCCACCAGGGAAGGGATCTGCTCGGCGCCGAGGTCGCGCCGCCACCAGAGGGCTCCGTTGACGCGTGCGGTGAGCAGTCCGTTGCGGGCCAGTTCCTCGTACGCCGGGGTCGAGTCGCTGAGATTCGCGTAGTCGCCGAAGATCGCGTCCTGCCACCCCGTGACTCCCAGCGAATGGAGGTAGGCCTGCGCATCGAGCAACGCGGCGACCTGCTCCTCGTGCGTCGTCGGTGGAACCAGCCGGCCGACGAGATCCATTGCTCCCTCGTGGAGCGTGCCGGTCGGGGTGCCATCCGGTCCGCGTTCGATCCGGCCGTCGGCGGGGTCCGGCGTACGGGCGTCGATGCCGGCGAGGGCGAGCGCCCGTGAGTTGACCCAGGCGCCGTGGTGGTCGGCGTTGACGAGGAAGGCCGGCCGGTCGCTGACGACGGCGTCGAGGTCGGTCGTGGTGGGGGCGCCGCCGGGGTAGTCGGGCTGGTGCCAGCCGCCGCCGAGAATCCATTCGGCTTCGGGGTGCGTCGCGGCGTACGCCGAGATCGTGCGCAGCGTCTCCGCGCGGCCCCAGACCGGCGACAGGTCGCAGCGTCCGCGCTCGAGGCCGCCTTGCATCGGATGGATGTGCGCGTCGACGAAGCCGGGCAGCAACAAGCCACCCGCGAGATCGACCACCTCGGCTCCGCGGGACGGTCCGAGATCGGGGCCGACGGCAACGATTCGGCCGGCCTCCACCGCCACTGACCATCCCGGCCGGTACCGCTGCCCGTCGAAGACCGACCCGTTGACGAAGACACTGTCCATCCACCCATTCTCCGCTTCCTGATAGACAGGTGCCGACACCGAAGGGGGACATCATCGTGACTGTGCACGAGGGCAACGTCGACGCTGAGGCGTTGAACGAGTTCGGGGTGGGGCGGCTGCCGGGGTTGATCGGGGTGGAGATCGTCTCGGTGGAGCCGGAGTTGGTGCGGGGGCGGACCGTAGTACGGGATGAGCTGTTGGCTCCGAACGGGTTTCTGCATGCGGGGACGGTGGTTTCCTTCGCGGACACGTTGTGTGGGTACGGGACGATCGTGAATCTGCCGGAGGGGGCGACCGGGTTCACGACGATCGAGTTGAAGAGCAACTTCCTCGGGACAGCGCGGGACGGGGTCGTGGTGTGCGAGGCGCGGCCGGTGCATCGTGGGCGTACTACGCAGGTGTGGGATGCCGAGGTCACCGCGGAGTCGAGTGGGCGGACGATCGCGATGTTCAGGTGTACGCAGATGGTGCTCTGGCCGAAGTAGAAATCGCCTCGCGGGGGCGATGGTGGGCGTGCGACGGTAGGGGTATGCCGCAACCGATTCTGCGGACCGAGCGTCTCCTGCTGGTGCCCCTTGCCGATGAGCATTTCGAGTTGGAGGTCGAGCTCGACTCCGATCCGGAGGTACTGCGGTATCTGTTCGGCCGGGCGCGGTCGAGGGATGAGGTGGTCGAGTCGCATGCTCGGCGGATGGCGCTGGGGAAGGTGGTGGACGGGCTCGGGTACTGGATCGCCTTCGGTGCCGAGGACAAGGACTTCGTCGGGTTGATGATGTTGCCGCCCGCGCACGGTCCCGATCAGCCGCACGATCCGACCGTGTGCGATCTCGGCTATCGGCTGCGGAGGAAGTACTGGCGTCGAGGACTCGCCAGCGAGGCGTCCTTAGTCCTGTTGCAGCACGCCTTCGAGACCGTCGGGCAGAGCCGGGTGATCGCGCAGACGATGGCGGTGAACGCCGGCTCCCGAGGCGTGATGGAAAAGGTCGGCCTCCGGTACGTCCGCACCTACTTCACCGACTGGGGCGAGGACGCCCTTCCCGACTCCGACCAGGGCGAGGTCGAGTACGAAATGACCCGTGAGATGTGGGCCGGAAGCAAGGCTTGACCGGGCGGTCAGTCAGGACGACACTGAAAATGTTCGGCCCGCCTATGGGAGCGACGGGACCACAGTTGGAAAGGTGGTCGGTCCGGATGAAGAGATGGACCCACCCGCAGGACTTCATTGCATTGCTCGCAGGGATCTACGCCTTCCTGTCGCCGATCTGGACGACGACAACGAGTAAGGCCACCACGACCATGATCGTGCTCGGCATTCTGACCGCAGCGATTGCTGTCGTCGAACTGGCCAGGCCCGATCTGCTGCCCGCTGAGGGCGCTACCGCACTGCTCGGCGTGCTGTTCTTCATCTCGCCGTGGGTGATGGGCTTCAGCGGCACCCACCCGATGGCCTGGACGGCCTGGATCGTCGGCGCCATCACCTTCCTGGTCGGCGCGGCGGATCTGCAGATCACCAGGTCGCATCACAAGCCCGCCGCGATGTCCTGACGGCAGATGCGGACGCCCCATCGGCCCCACCGGGTGCGCAAAGCCGACCCCGGTGGGACCGACGCTGCCCGGACCAGGATCCTCGACGCGGCCGAGCAGCTGTTCGCCGAGGACGGCTTCGACGCGACTCCGACGAAACGGGTCGCCGACCGGGCCGGCGTCGCGAAAGGGCTGCTGTTCTACTACTTCCCCAAGAAGCTCGATCTGTTGCGGGCGCTGTTCGCGGAACGGCTACCTCCGCATCCGCTGTGTGCCATTGACGACCTCGTCGTCGCCGGTGATGTGCCGGGTTCGCTGGTGCGGCTCGCCGGTGAACTCGACCTCGGCCGGCACGAGTCGCAGGTGCTCCGCACGATCCTGTTCCGCGAGGCGAGCACCTACCTCGAAGTACGGGATTATCTCCATGCGTTGCATTCCGGGCTGATCGAGCTGACCGAGCGGGTGCTGGATGCCGCCAGCCCGGCGTCGCTCGATCGGCGCAGGCGGCGTCAGGCCGCCGACACCTATGTGGCCGTTCTGTTGCACGAGGCAAATGCCCGCCGCTTCGACGGTCCTCTCCCAGACATCAACGCTGCCGCCGACATCGTGGCCCGAGCCCTGGCAGCCTGACGTACGGCTAGGCCTTCGAGGCTTTGGCCAGCGCGGCGGTGAAGGTTCCCAGTTCGGTGAGGGCCTCGTGTTCCAGGGCTGCCAGCGACCGGGTCTCGCCGTCGGCCAGCCATTGGAGGAATGCCACGGTGAAGACGGTGATGGCTGATTCGGCGGCGAGAGTTGCGGCGGGCTCGGCTACGCCGCGGGCCCGGAGTGCCTCAGCCACCGCCTCCGACAGCCTTGCCATCTTGAGGAGTTCCCGCTCCTTGAGTGGGGGGTTCGCCATGATGACCTCTTGGCGCTGGCGTGACCAGGTACGGCGTTCGTCGGGAAAGAACTCCCTGGTCGCGGCGAGGGCCGAGGCGACCATCTCGAGTGGCGAGGCATCCGGGGGAGCTGCGTTCACGCTGTCCACAAATGCGTGCTGGAGCGTGTCCTGGTTGTCGAACAACACCTCCCGCTTGTCCGCGAAGTGCCGGAAGAAAGTGCGCTCGGTCAGACCGACGCTCCGGGCGATCTCGCCGACGGTCGTCTGCTCGAAGCCCTGCTGCAGATAGAGCTCCAACGCCGCTTTCCGCAGTCGGTCCCGCGCCCCGGGCTCCCATCGCACCATAGGTGACAGACTACGTGATGACAGTGACTGACATGAGGGTGTAGGGATTGATGTCAGTCACTGTCATCAGAAGGAGATCTCCCCATGCGTGTTTTCATCACCGGAGCGTCCGGATGGATCGGTTCCGCCACCGTCGACGAGTTGCTCGCCGGCGGTCACGACGTCGTCGGCCTGGCCCGCTCCGATGCGTCGGCCGCGGCACTGAAGGCCAAGGGTGCCCAGGTCCAGCGAGGCGATCTCGACGACCTCGACAGCATCCGGACCGGCGCGGCGGCCGCCGATGCGGTCATCCATCTCGCGAACAAGCACGACTTCGGCAACCCGGCCGTCTCGAACAGCGCCGAGCGTGCAGCGGTGGAGGCGATCGGAGAGGCTCTGGCCGGATCGAACCGCGTCTTCCTGCTGGCCTCAGGTGTCGGGAGCGCGCCGGGACGCGCGTTCACCGAGCAGGATCCGTCGCCGCACCACGGCCCCGACTCGCCCCGTGGTGGGAGCGAGAACCTCGGGTTGGAGTACGTCGACCGTGAGGTGCACCCGGTCGTCGTGCGCTTTGCGCCGACCGTGCATGGCGACGGCGACCACGGCCTGATCAAGCATCTCGTCGGCATTGCCCGCGAGAAGGGTGTCGCCGGCTACGTGGACGACGGGGCGGGTCGCTGGCCCGCAGTACACCGCTCCGATGCCGGGCGGCTGGTCAGCCTCGGACTCCAGAAGGCGCCCGCGGGCGCGATCCTGCACGCGATCGCCGAGGAAGGAGTCCCCACCCGCGAGATCGCCGAGGCAATCGGTCGCGGACTCGGAGTACCGGCCGTCTCCGTCACCAGGGAGGATGCGCCGGCGCACTTCGGCTGGATCGGCGGATTCTTCGGCATGGACGTCCCCACGTCGAGCACGCTCACCCAGCAACTTCTCGGCTGGACCCCGACCGGTCCCACGCTGCTCGAAGACCTGGCCACCGACTCGTATTTCCGCTGAGCCGTGGTCAGTCGAAAAGGCGGAGTAGGCGTTCTCGGTCGCCGGGGAACCAGAGGATCTCCCGTAGCTGGTCGATGAAGCCGACCGGCCAGCGGGCGGCGATCTCTTTGACCAGAGGGTCTTCGATCTGAGCGGACAGTGCGGTGGGGAAGTCGCCCCAAGTGACTTTGAACGGGCGGTTCCACATTTGTTCCACCGTGAGAGGAACGGGTGGGGTGATCTCCAGCGAATTATGCCGGGTGGCGATGGCCTCGTACGCCGTCTGCAAAGCCGATTCGCGATCCTGCCAAGTCTGGGCGTGCAGAACCTGTTGCAGCAGAGGGGTCAATGAGGGGCCGCAGGGGAGCCGGGAGAACGCCGTACCGAACCATTTGGAGTAGGGGGCGTATTCGCGTTCCATCAAGAAACAAAGGTGCATCAGGTCGTCGACCAGTTGGGCGCCGATGACGCCGGAGCCTAGTTCGTCACCTACCGAACCTGCTCGGCCTACCAGGTTGAATTCGGGGTGGACGCGCCACCAGGCTGCGATCAGCAGGTAATACCAGACGTCCTGTGGGTAGTAGGCGAAACGAGCGCGAAGCTCTTCGAGGCCGACCTCGTCGTGGTAAACAGCGCCGGCGGTGATCATCCGGAGTCGTTGTTCCGGGAAGGTCAGCCAGTCGCGCGGTGCGATCTCCTGGGAGAGGTCGAAGGCCAGGTGCTGCTGGATGAAGCTCTGCAGGGTGTGCACGCTGAATTCGGTCTTCCGGCCCTCGAATTCAGAAGGCACCTTGGCCCGGAGCACTTCAACATCGTCCTTGGATTGAAGAAACAGCAGGACGCGGGGTTCCCAGTTGTGGTCCGTCGACATCTCGTCGTCGTACCCCAGGACTTCGGAACCGCGCCCGAGCAGTGCCGCACTGTGCGGCAGACCCGGAAAGGCGGAATCCAGGATCGGCCTGACAGCTTCCAGATAGAACCGTCGGCTCAATTCCTGGCCGGAAACGAAAGCAGACATGGCGAAACCCTACCCGCGCCCGCCCCCCCCCCCGCACCCCCCGGGCTTTGTCCAAAAACTGCAGCGCGAGGCTGTGCCCAAGTTTCTTATATCAGCGCAGATCGCCCCCCGGTACAG